>SMWZ01000058.1:0-30000 GCA_004356455.1 Deltaproteobacteria bacterium | reverse complement strand
GCCGGGATTCAGACGTCGCACACTTACCCCGTGGGGGGTAAGGGCCAATCTTCACCGAAATCCTGTGAGCCTCGTAAGCAGACTCACGGCTCCCTAGAAAGGAGGTGATCCAGCCGCAGGTTCCCCTACGGCTACCTTGTTACGACTTCACCCCAATCACTACCCAAACCTTGGGCGGCTCCGTCCCGAAGGTTAGGAAACCGACTTCTGGTCCAAGCAGCTTTCGTGGTGTGACGGGCGGTGTGTACAAGGCCCGGGAACGTATTCACCGCGGCATGCTGATCCGCGATTACTAGCGATTCCAACTTCATGGAGTCGAGTTGCAGACTCCAATCCGGACTGGGACCGGCTTTTTGGGATTTGCTTCACCTTGCAGTGTCGCTGCCCTCTGTACCGGCCATTGTAGCACGTGTGTAGCCCTGGGCATAAGGGCCATGAGGACTTGACGTCATCCCCACCTTCCTCCGGTTTAACACCGGCAGTCTCTCTAGAGTACCCGGCCGAACCGATGGCAACTAAAGACGAGGGTTGCGCTCGTTGCGGGACTTAACCCAACATCTCACGACACGAGCTGACGACAGCCATGCAGCACCTGTCTCGGGGCTCCCTAAGGCACCCCTCCTTTTCGGGAGGGTTCCCCGGATGTCAAACCCAGGTAAGGTTCTTCGCGTTGCATCGAATTAAACCACATGCTCCACCGCTTGTGCGGGCCCCCGTCAATTCCTTTGAGTTTTAGCCTTGCGACCGTACTCCCCAGGCGGCGTACTTATTGGGTTACCTGCGGCACCGGAGGGGTGAATACCCCCGACACCTAGTACGCACCGTTTACAGCGTGGACTACCAGGGTATCTAATCCTGTTTGCTCCCCACGCTTTCGCGTCTCAGCGTCAGTCACCGTCCAGAAGGCCGCCTTCGCCACTGGTATTCCTCCCAATATCTACGGATTTCACCCCTACACTGGGAATTCTGCCTTCCTCTCCGGGACTCTAGTCAGGAAGTTTCGGATGCAGTTCCCGGGTTAGGCCCGGGGATTTCACACCCGACTTTCCAAACCGCCTACACGCGCTTTACGCCCAGTAATTCCGAACAACGCTTGCGCCCTCCGTATTACCGCGGCTGCTGGCACGGAGTTAGCCGGCGCTTCCTTTGGAGGTACCGTCGGGTCCCATGGGTATTGGCCATGGGACTGCTCTTCCCTCCTGACAGAGGTTTACGATCCGAAAACCTTCATCCCTCACGCGGCGTTGCTGGGTCAGGCTTGCGCCCATTGCCCAAAATTCCCCACTGCTGCCTCCCGTAGGAGTCTGGACCGTGTCTCAGTTCCAGTGTGGCTGATCATCCTCTCAGATCAGCTACCCATCTGAGCCTTGGTGAGCCGTTACCTCACCAACAAGCTAATGGGACGCGGGCTCATCCATGAGCGATAGCTTGCAAGCAGAGGCCATCTTTCTCCCAGGAGTCCGAAGACCCCTGGGGCGCATTTGGTATTAGCCCGGGTTTCCCCGGGTTATCCCAAACTCAAGGGCAGATTACCCACGTGTTACTCACCCGTGCGCCGCTTTACTAGCTCCCCGAAGGGAGCGTTCTCGCACGACTTGCATGTGTTAGGCACGCCGCCAGCGTTCGTTCTGAGCCAGGATCAAACTCTCCGCTTAAAAAACCTCTAAAAAGAGGCAGGAACACCAGCCAGGCTGGCGCCCCAAACTTGTACCAAACTCGAGAATCATCCTGAGCTTAGTTTCTTTAACGAGGGACCCGTCTCCAACTGTCCATTGAATGTCCTTGTTAGGACGGGACACCTAGTCTGTGTGCTATTCGCGTTTCAAAGACCGAGCCACCCCGAGAGCAAAACCCTCTCCAGGAGACACCCCAAATCCGGTTGGACGCAGAGCGGACCTAAGGTATGCCATCGAAAATCCGCTGTCAAATCGGGGGGTTGGACGACTCGCGCGCCTCTGGTGCCGGCTCGGGCCAGACCCCGAATCCCCTGTCAGAACAACGATTTAGGCCTGGAACGGGGTCACCCGTACACGCGCGAAGCGACGCTTGCCTACCTGGAGCAGATACTCGCCGGGAGCGACGGTGCGGTCCAGCTCCTCCACCCGAGCCTGGTCCAGCCGCACGCCGCCCTGGCGAATGAGCCGGCGGGCCGCGGAGCGGCTGGCTGCAAAGCCGCTCGCCAGCAGCACCTGGACCAGCTCTTCCCCCTCGGGCCGCGAGCTGGCCACCTCCAGCTCGGGTACATCCCGGGGCGGCTGGTGCTGACGGAAGACACGGTCGAAGTGGGCCTCCGCCTCCGCCGCCGCTTGCTCTCCATGAAAACGTCGCGCGAGCTGGCGCGCGAGCGCAAGCTTGAGGTCACGCGGATTGCCCTCGCCGTCCTCGACGCTGCGCTGCAGCTTCTCGAGATCCGGGTCGGGCTCGGCCAGCAGCTCAAGCCAGCGGGGTAGCAGGCGGTCGGGAATCGACATGGTCTTGCCGAAGATCTCGTGGGGCGCCTCGCGCACACCAATCGCGTTGTCCAGCGACTTGGACATCTTCTCCACGCCGTCCGTACCCTCGAGCAGGGGCAGGGTCAACACCACCTGCGCCTCTTGCCCGTACGCCCGCTGGATCTCGCGACCGAGCAGCAGGTTGAAGAGCTGATCCGTGCCCCCGACTTCGAGGTCGGCCTCCAGCACGACGGAGTCGTAGGCCTGCACCAGGGGATAGAGGAACTCGTGCAGCGCGATCGGCGTGCCGCTCTGGTAGCGCGTCTTGAAGTCCTCGCGCTCGATCAAGCGGGCGACGGTCTGATGCGAGGTGAGCTGGATCAGCTCGGCCGCTGTCATGCGGTCCATCCACTCGCTGTTGAAGCGGATCTCCGCCTTCGTCATGTCGAGCAGGGTACTTACCTGCTCGCGGTATGTATCGGCGTTGCGCTGCACCTCCTCGCGCGACAGGGACACGCGCGTACGGCTACGACCCGTAGGATCCCCGATCATGGCCGTGAAGTCGCCAACCAGGAAGATGATCGTGTGTCCCAGCTCCTGCAGCGCACGCAGCTTGGTCAATGGAACCACGTGTCCCAGGTGCAGATCGGGAGCCGAGGGGTCGCACCCAAACTTGATGCGCAAAGGCTTTCCGCGGCGCAGCTTCACAAGCAGCTCTGCATCAGAGATCAGGCTTTGCGTGCGCGCGCGGAAAATCTCGAGCTGAGCTTCGGGCGCCGGCTGCGTCATGCCTTCTCCCCCGGCCGCTCGGGCCGGATGACCTCCCGGTCCGTCACCACCACGTGCATCGCCACGTCCCACGGAGCCGCGGGCAGCTCTTGCACGACCCGCTGCGCGTAACACAATCCGACGCGCGCTGCATCCTCACGCGCCCGTCCCAGCAGGCGATCGAGGTGTCCTCCACCCCGGCCCAGGCGCCGGCCGGCGCGGTCGAAGAGCAGCCCGGGCACCACGAAGAGGTCTACCGCCTCGGGCAGAGTCTCCGCGCCGTCGGAGCTAGGCTCGAGCATGCCCAGGTAGCCGGGCGCCAGATCCTCGGGGCCCTTGGTCTCGAGCAGACGCAGCTCAGAGCCTTGCACGCGGGGGAAGACCAGCCGCGTCCCGCGGGCGCGCAGCCTGGCCGCCAGCGCAGCCGTCGAGACTTCGTGCGCCGCAGCGGCGTAGAGAAAAACGACGCCCACGGAGTCCAGCTCGGGCAGCTCGAGCAGGCGGCGCTGCGCCTCGGCGGACGCGCCTTCAAGCCCCTGCGTCGGGAGCGCCCGCGCCGCAGCGCGAAGCTCCTGCTTGCGGGCCTCGACAGGCTCCTGCGACATCGTCTCGCCTAAGCGGAGTCGACGAGATCGATCAGCGCCTGGATCCGCTCGCTCGGAACCGCGGTCAGTCCGCGTGTGCTCAGAAGCTCGCTCGCGATATTGAGCGCCGTGAGGATGGCCGCATCCTGAGTGTCCGGCGTCGACTCCCGGAGCTGGCGCATGACGCGATCGACGTACTCCGCCACGCGTTCGAGATGGGCCGGATCCATATCGGCGCGCAGCCGGTACTCGTGCCCCAGGATCTTGATGGTGGTCGGTGCCTCTCTTCCGCTCGTCACTCCCAAGCGCCCCCCTACCCCCCGTCTCGCTCCAGGCGCTCGACCTGCGCGAGCAGTCGCTCGACGCGCTTGCTGGCGTCGTTGCGGCCCCGCTTCGAGGCCTCCTGAACGCAAACCAGCTCGGCAATCGAGCTATCGCGCTCGGCGACCTGCGCGTCCAGTTCGGCAATGCGGCGTTGGGCTTTGCGAAAACGCTCAACCAGGGATTCCACGCGGACGCTCAGAACCCCGAGCAGGTCGCCCTCCGGAATCGCGGCACTGGAGCCCCGGGAGGGCTGGAGCTGCCCAGCCTGTTCGCTCATTCACTCGCTCCTTGGGGGTGCAATGGCGTGAAACCGCTCCGCGCCCCCACCCTGCGCGGAGTCGTCTGGGGCCAGCCAGGATCTTTCACCGGCACACGGCTCCCGTCAAGCCGCTGCTTCAGAAACGCACGATTCAGCGCCCTCTTAGATGCGTTCCCAAAGCCAAAGCCGCAGGGTCGGGGGACTCCGGACGGGGTTCGGTTGACACCATTTCGCAGCTTCCGTTAGGCTACAAGCGGTCGGGATTCTCAAGGGATGGCGGAGGCTTGCGCGATCGACCCGCCGCGGCCGGGGGTCGATCCCGAGATCCGGCGGCCCCGCCGCCCCGAGCGCCCCCCGACAGCCCGGGGGCGTGGCTGCACCCGGTCAGAGGGAGTGGGTGATGACGCATCCATATATGCCAAAACGCCAGGGACTGTACGACCCGCGCTTCGAGCACGATGCGTGCGGGGTGGGCTTCGTGTGCAACATCGACGGCACCAAGTCCCACGACATCATTCAGCGGGGTCTCCAGGTTCTCGTCAACCTGACGCACCGGGGCGCGGCCGGCTCTGATGCCGACACCGGCGACGGCGCCGGGATCCTGATGCAGATTCCGCACGCTTTCCTCGAGCGCGAGTGCGGCGGCCTGGGCATCCGCCTGCCCGATCCCGGCGAGTACAGCGTGGGGATGGTGTTTCTGCCGCGCGACGCCGCGCGACGGGCCCGTTGCGAAGAGGTGATTGAGGGCATCGTCGCCGCGGAGGGGCAGACGGTGCTCGGCTGGCGGGACGTGCCGGTCGAGCCAGACGCGATCGGTCGGACCGCGCGCGAGGTCCGCCCGCACATCCGGCAGATCTTCATACTCTCGGGCTCGGGCCTGGCTGATTCCGACGCGTTCGAGCGCAAGCTCTTCGTGATCCGCAAGCGCATCGAGATCGCCCTGCGTCGAGAGCAGATGGTGGAGTTCCACATTCCGAGCTTTTCGGCGCGCACCCTCTGCTACAAGGGCTTACTGCTCGCGCCGCAGATGAAGCGCTTCTACCGGGACCTGGCCGATCCCGCGATGGAGAGCGCGCTCGCGGTAGTGCACCAACGCTACAGCACAAATACCTGGCCCACCTGGGACCTGGCGCAGCCGTTCCGCTATCTCTGTCACAACGGAGAGATCAACACGCTGCGCGGCAACGTGAACTGGATGCACGCGCGCGAGGTGCAGATGCGCTCGGATCTTTTCGGGGACGACCTCAAGAAGATCTTCCCTTTGCTCACGCCCAATGCATCCGACTCGGCCATCTTCGACAACGCGCTCGAGTTTCTGGTTCTCGGCGGCCGCTCTATGCCCCACGCCATGATGATGTTGATCCCGGAGGCCTGGGATCGCGATCCGCTGATGCCGGACGCGAAGAAGGCCTTCTATCAGTACCACTCCTGCCTGATGGAGCCGTGGGACGGTCCGGCGTCGATGCCCTTCACCGACGGCATCCGGATTGGGGCTGTGCTCGACCGAAATGGCCTGCGGCCTTCTCGCTACGTGATCACCAAGGATGGTTTCGTCGCAATGGCCTCGGAGGTCGGCGTGCTGCCGATCGAGCCCGAGGACATTCTGTCCAAGGGGCGCCTGCAGCCGGGTCGCATGTTCCTGATCGATACCGAGCAGCGGCGCATCATCAGTGACGAGGAGCTCAAGACCGAGTACGTCTCGCGGCGCCCGTACCGTCAGTGGATCTCGCAGAATCTGGTCACGCTCGACCAGTTCCCCGAGGCGACAGCCAGCGATCGTTCGGATCCGGAGACGCGCTTCGTGTGCCAGAGCATGTTCGGCTACACGCTCGAGCAGCTGCGCATCCTGCTGGCACCGATGGCGTCGACGGGTGCCGAGGCGGTGGGCTCGATGGGCAACGACGCGCCGCTCGCCTGCCTCTCCGAGCAGCCCTGCCTGCTCTTTGACTACTTCAAGCAAGCCTTCGCGCAGGTGACCAATCCGGCGATCGACTCGATCCGCGAAGAGAGCGTCATGTCGCTCAGGAGCAGCCTGGGCACGGAGCGGAACCTGCTCGAGGAGACACCCGAGCAGGCGCGTCTGCTCGAGCTGGACCAGCCCATCCTCAGCAACAAGGATCTCGAGCGCATCCGCAACATCGATCATCCCCATCTGCGCTCCTGCACCCTGGCGATGGTATTCGACCCGCAGCAGGATGGAGACGCGAGTCTCAAGGCCGCGCTCGACGCGCTCTGCCGAGAGGCCCGCGCTGCGGTGGAGAGCGGGAGCAGCATCCTGGTGCTCAGCGATCGCGATGCGGGGGCCGAGAAGGTTCCGATTCCAAGCCTGCTCGCAACGGGAGCGGTGCACCACCATCTGATCCGCGAGGGGCTACGCACGCGCTGTGGACTCGTGATCGAGTCCGGCGAGCCACGCGAGGTGGCCCACTTCGCGCTGCTCATCGGCTACGGGGCGGGCGCGATCAACCCCTATCTGGCCTTCGACACGATCGACCAGCTGGCCGAGGAGAGCACCTTCGTTCCCGCCGAGCTCGACCGAGAGACCGCCCACAAGAACTACATCAAGGCCATCGGCAAGGGACTGCTCAAGATCTTCGCCAAGATGGGCATCTCCACCCTGCAGAGCTACCGCGGCGCGCAGATCTTCGATGCTGTCGGCCTGTCGCAGGAGGTCGTGGACGCCTACTTCACCTGGACCCATTCCCAGATCGGGGGCATCGACCTCGCGATCATCGCGGAGGAGGCGCGGCGGCGGCACGCCCAGGCCTTCCCCGAGAACCCCGTGGATGTCGCCCACGAGCTCGAGATGGGCGGCGACTACCAGTGGCGGCGCGGCGGGGCGGGCCACCTTTTCTCGCCGGACGCTGTCCACAAGCTGCAGCAGGCCGCGCGCACCAATCGCTACGACCTCTACCAGGAGTACGCCCGGCGGATCAACGACCAGAGTCGAGCGCTCTACACCATCCGCGGCGTGTTCAAGTTCAAGGACGGCCTCAAACCGGTACCGTTGGAAGAGGTCGAGCCCACGTCCGAGATCATGAAGCGTTTCTGCACGGGCGCGATGTCCTACGGCTCGATCAGCGCCGAGGCCCACGAGACCCTCGCCATCGCCATGAACCGCATCGGCGCCAAGAGCAATAGCGGCGAGGGCGGCGAGGACCCCGAGCGCTTCACGCGCGACCCGAACGGCGACTGGCGCCGCAGCGCGATCAAACAGGTGGCGTCCGGCCGCTTCGGCGTCACCAGCTGGTACCTCGTAAACGCGGACGAGCTCCAGATCAAGATCGCGCAGGGCGCCAAGCCCGGCGAGGGCGGACAGCTGCCCGGCCACAAGGTGGACCGCAAGATCGCGCGCGTGCGCTACTCGACGCCCGGCGTGGGTCTGATCTCGCCCCCTCCGCACCACGACATCTACTCGATCGAGGACCTGGCGCAGCTGATCTACGATCTCAAGAGCTCGAACCCAAAGGCAGACGTCAGCGTGAAGCTCGTCGCGGTCTCGGGCGTGGGCACGATCGCCGCGGGCGTCTCCAAGGGCCATGCGGAGACCGTGCTCGTAGTCGGCCACGACGGCGGCACCGGCGCCTCGCCCCAGACCTCCATCAAGCACGCAGGCGTGCCCTGGGAGATCGGGCTCTCGGAGACCCAGCAGGCGCTGGTACTGAACGACCTGCGCGGACGCATCCGCGTGCACGTGGACGGGCAGCTCAAGACGGGCCGCGACGTGATGATCGGCGCGCTGCTCGGCGCGGACGAGTTCGGCTTCGGGACCACGGGCCTGGTGGCGCTCGGCTGCATCATGATGCGCGTCTGTCATCTCAACACCTGTCCCGTGGGCGTGGCCACACAGAACATCGAGCTGCGCAAGAAGTTCAGCGGCAAGCCCGATCACGTGGTCAACTTCTTCCGCTTCGTGGCGGAAGAGGTGCGTGAGCTCATGGCCGAGCTCGGCTTCCGCAAGTTCGACGACATGATCGGGCGCGCCGATCTGCTCGAGGCGGACCCCTCGATCCAGCACTGGAAGCTCAAGCACGGGCTCGATCTGAGCAACATCCTGCATGTGCCGGAGGCTCCTCCGGAGGTCGCCCGGCATCGCGTCCAGGGACAGGACCACGGTCTCGAGAAGGCGCTGGACAACCATCTGATCGAGCTCTGCCGTCCCGCGATCGAAAACATGGAGCCGGTCGAGCATCACCTGCCGATTCGAAACGTGAACCGCACGGTGGGAACGACGCTGGGCTACGAGGTCTCGCGCCGTCACGGCCTGGAGGGGCTGCCGGACAACACCATCCGCTTGCGCTTCACGGGCTCGGCGGGCCAGAGTTTCGGCGCCTTCCTGCCGCACGGCATCACGCTGAGCCTGATTGGCGATGCGAACGACTACATAGGCAAGGGACTCTCCGGCGGACGCCTGATCGTCTATCCGCCGCCCCAGTCGACCTTCGATCCCGCCAAGAACATCCTGCTCGGAAACGTGGCGCTCTACGGCGCCACCGGGGGCGAGGCCTTCTTCAACGGGGTGGCGGGCGAGCGCTTCTGCGTGCGCAACAGCGGCGCGTACACCGTGGTGGAGGGCTTGGGCGACCACGGCTGCGAGTACATGACGGGCGGGCGCGTGGTGGTGCTGGGCGAGACCGGGCGCAACTTCGCCGCGGGCATGAGCGGCGGGATCGCGTACGTGCTGGACCCGGACGGGCGCTTCCCCGACCTCTGCAACCCGGGGCTGGTGGATCTCGAGACGGTGGCCGAGGAGCAGTATCAGAAGGAGCTGCGCCAGATGATCGAGCAGCACTTCCGCCTGACGCGCAGTAAGCGCGCGGAGGACGTGCTCGAGAAGTGGGAGGCGACCCTGCCGCTCTTCGTAAAGGTCATGCCGCGGGACTACAAGCGGTCGCTGGCCGGAGTCGAGTACGGGGACAGCGACTACTGATGGGCAAGATCACGGGCTTCATGGAGCACGAACGCAAGACGCCGCCCAAGCGGTCGGTCGAGGAGCGCGTGCAGGACTATCTCGAGGTCTACCGCAATCCCAGCGAGGAGGACACCCGTGCGCAGGGCGCGCGCTGCATGGACTGCGGCATCCCGTTCTGTCAGGAGGGCTGCCCGCTCGGGAACATCATTCCGGACTGGAATGACCTCGTCTATCGAGGCAAGTGGGAGGACGCCCTCGCACGCCTGCACCGCACCAACAACTTTCCCGAGTTCACGGGACGCATCTGCCCCGCCCCGTGCGAGTCGGCCTGTGTTCTCGGCATCAACGACGATCCGGTCACGATCGAGTTCATCGAGAAGACGATCGCGGAGCGCGGCTTCGCGGAGGGCTGGGTCGTCCCGCGCCCGCCCGCGAGGCGCTCCGGAAAGCGGGTGGCCGTGATCGGCTCCGGCCCCGCAGGACTCGCGGGCGCCGCTCAGCTCAACCAGGCGGGGCACACGGTCACGGTCTTCGAGAAGAAGGATCGCCTGGGCGGGCTGCTGCGCTATGGCATTCCCGACTTCAAGCTCGAGAAGTGGGTCATCGACCGGCGCCTCGAGATCCTGCAAGCGGAGGGGATCGAGTTCCGCACCGGTGTCCACGTGGGCGTGACGGTCTCGGCGCGGGAGCTCCGCGACGAGTTCGACGCGCTGCTGCTGGCCAGCGGGGCGGAGGCGCCGCGCGACCTCCCCGTCCCCGGACGGGAGCTCACGGGGGTGCACTTCGCGATGGACTTCCTGGAGCAGCAGAACCGCCGCGGCGTGGGCGAGACGGTCGACGAGGCGTCCAGCATCCTCGCCACCGGCAAGAACGTGGTGGTGCTGGGGGGCGGAGATACCGGCTCGGACTGCATCGGCACCAGCCATCGGCAGGGCGTCAAGCACCTCTACAACTTCGAGCTGCTCGAGAAGCCGCCCGAGACGCGCAGCGAGGAGACGCCCTGGCCTCTACATCCCCTGCCCTCGCAGATCCTGCGTTCCTCAACCTCGCATGAGGAAGGGGGAGATCGCGACTGGGGGGTATCGACAACGCGCCTCAGCGGCAGCCACGGCCGGCTCGAGAAGCTGCACACCGTACGCGTGCGCTTCGGCGAGCCAGACCCCGCCAGCGGTCGCCGCAAGCTCGAGGAGGTTCCCGGCAGCGAGTCCACGCTCGACGTGGACGTGGTGCTGCTCGCGATGGGGTTCCTGGGACCCGTGCGTGAGGGCATGCTCGAAGAGCTCGAGGTCGAGTTCAGCCAACGCGGAAACGTGGCCACGCAGGGCTACGCCAGCAGCATCCCCGGCGTCTTCGCCGCCGGCGACATGCGCCGTGGCCAATCCCTGGTCGTCTGGGCCATCGACGAAGGCCGCCAGGCCGCCGCCGAGATCGACCGCTACCTGCGATAAGCAGACGCGCAAAAGCGCTGCGTCTCGTTGACAGCGCGGTCCAGCGGCAGCTAGCCTCCCCACCGTCGACGTGCAGGGTGCAGAGGAGGGGGGGCTCTGCTTCGGAAGTACAACGAAGTCTTGCGCACGCTGTGTGCGTTCGCTGACCTCAGCATTGTCGCGCTCTGCTGGGCCGGGGCGTACCTGCTCCGCGTCAACGCGGAGTTCATGCCGCCGCCCCCGGGCCCCCACGAAGTTGGCGACTACGTCACCGTCGGGCTCGGATTGCTCCCCCTCTGGTACATCCTGCTGCGACAGCGCGGACTCTACGAGCCTCGCCGCGGTCTCGCCCGCACCGGCGAGGAGTCGCTCAAGCTGATTCAGGTCTCGACGCTCGGGACGCTGACGGTCGCCGCCATCACCTTCTTCTGGCGCGGCATACCCATCTCCCGTCTCGTCCTGCTCCTGTTCTGGGCCATGAGTTCGATCGGGCTCGTCGCATTTCGCGCGCTGCTTCGAGCCGGGCTGGAGGAGATCCGCAAGCGTGGGCTGAACCGCCGCAGTGTGTTGATCGTGGGCACGGGGGTGCTGGCGCACGCTGTCTACGAGCGTTTTCGCGACCATCCAGCGACCGGCTTCCACGTGATCGGCTTCCTGGGACCGTCGATGGCGGGTCTGGGGGATCGCACCCCTCCCATCCTGGGCGGCTTCGCCGACCTGCACGCCGCGGTCTCGGACGACCAGGTGGATCAGGTCGTGATCGCCCTCGACCGCGGCGACTCCGCCGATCCCATCAAGCTGCTGCACGAGCTACACGACACCACGGCAGCGGTACGGCTTGTTCCCGATCTGCTCGGTCTGCAAACGCTGCAGGCGGGAATCGAGGATTTCGCCGGGCTGCCCATGATCCGTCTGGTGGAGTCCCCGCTTGTGGGCTGGAACCAGATTCTCAAGCGCGCGTTCGACCTCACGGCCGGCTCGCTCGCCCTGATCCTTACCACGCCCGTGATGGCGGCGATCGCGCTCGGAATCCGCTGGACCTCCCCGGAGGGACCGTTCTTGTATACCCAGGAACGCATGGGTCTGGATGGCCGGCTCTTCCACATGCACAAGTTCCGTACCATGGTCCCCAACGCCGAAGCCGAGACGGGCGCGCGCTGGGCGCAGCGGGATGATCCGCGCCGCACGCGCTTCGGAGCTTTTCTGCGCTCACTCAGCCTCGACGAGCTGCCGCAGCTCTGGAACGTCGTGCGCGGCGAGATGAGCCTGGTTGGTCCCCGACCCGAGCGACCCGAGTTCATCCGCGAGTTTCGCAAGCAGATCCCGGGCTACATGCTGCGCCACAAGATGAAGGCCGGGATGACCGGCTGGGCTCAAATCAACGGCTGCCGGGGCAATACCTCGATCGAGAAGCGACTCGATTACGACATGGAGTACGCGCGCCGCTGGTCCCTGATCTTCGACCTCAAAATCCTCGCCCTCACCCTCGTCCGCTTCCGCGACCCGAACGCCTACTGACGGGCTCCTCGCTGCCACACTTGATTCCCGAATACGCTCGGTCAAGCTCCGGGCACCTCGCCGAGGAGGGCGTGGAGCTGAGCGGGGGTGTTGGTGAAGAGGCCGTCGACGTTCCAGTCGATTAGGCGGCGTTGGTCCTCGGGATTGTCGACGGTAAAGACGTGGACGCGGAAGCCGGATTTTTGAAGCGGGTGGATGCGTTCCGGGGTTGCGAGGCTCAGGGGGAGATGGACGGCCTCGGCGCCAACGCGCTGCGCACGAGCTTCGATGTCGTCGCGGGCCCGACCCGAGACCAACAGCCCGATGTGGGCTTCGGGGTCGAGCTCGCGAAGGCGCGCGAGTATCGGATGGTCGAAGCTGGAGAAGAGCGTGCCATGAATGAGGCCACGCGTTCGAACCTCTTCGAGCACGTGCGCTTCGAGCCCCTCGTACTGACCGTCTTTGGGCTGCTTGAGCTCCAGGTTGAAGGGGATCTGGTGGCCGAGCTGGTCGAGGGCGTCCTTGAGCGTGGGGATGGTCGGGGCGCGCTCGCGCAGATCTTCGAGCGTGAGGCTGCCGATCTTCACGCCGTCCAGCACGGGATCGTGGTGCAGCGCGATCGCGTGGTCGCGCGTGAGATGCAGATCGGTCTCGATCATGTCCGCGCGCTGAGCCACGGCGAGACGGAAGGCTTCGAGCGTGTTCTCGGGAGCGTCGCGGGAGGCGCCGCGGTGGGCGATGTTGAGCAGGCTCACTCGACGAGCCAACCCCGCGCCCGCTCCACCGCGCGCTTCCAGCCCGCGTAGAGCTCCTCTCGTCGGTCCTCGGCGAGCCGGGGGTCGAAGCGCCGGTCCTCCTGCCAGTTCTTCGCGATCTGCGCCTGGTTCTCCCAGAAGCCGACCGCGAGACCCGCCAGGTAGGCGGCTCCCAGCGCGGTGGTCTCCGCCACCGACGGGCGTCGCACGGAGATCCCCAGGATGTCGGCCTGGAACTGCATCAAGAAGCTGTTGGCGCTGGCCCCGCCATCCACCTGAAGCTCGCGGAGTTGGAAGCCAGCGTCGCGTTCGAAGCACTCGAGCACGTCGCGCGTCTGGTACGCGATGGCCTCGAGTGTGGCGCGCACGATGTGGGCCCGGCTCGAGCCCCGGGTGAGCCCGACCAGCGTTCCGCGCGCATGTGGATCCCAGTAGGGCGCGCCCAGGCCCGTGAACGCCGGCACCAGATAGACCCCGCCCGTGTCGTCCACCGACGCTGCCAGGGCCTCGCTCTCGCTCGCGTCGGAGATCAGACCCAGCTGGTCGCGTAGCCATTGCACCGCCGCGCCGGCCACGAAGATGGAGCCCTCGAGCGCGTACTCGATGCGACCATCGATTCCCCAGGCGATGGTGGTGAGCAGACCGGTCTCGGAGCGACGGGGCTCGGTACCCGTATTCATCAGGATGAAGCAGCCGGTGCCGTAGGTGTTCTTTGCGCTGCCCGGCTCAAAGCAGGCCTGGCCAAAGAGCGCCGCCTGCTGGTCACCCAGCACGCCCGAGATCGGAAGGCTCGCACCATCGAGCAGCTCGGGATCCGTGTCGCCGAAGCTCCCGCTCGAGTCGCGCACCTCGGGCAGCATCGTGGGCGGAACGTCTAGCGCTTCGAGCAGCTCCGGATCCCAGCGCAGCTTGTACACATCGTAGAGCAAGGTGCGCGAGGCGTTGGAGTACTCCGTGGCGTGAACGCGCCCCCCCGTGAGCTTGTAGATGAGCCAGCTATCGATGGTCCCGAAGGCCAGCTCCCCGCGCGCGGCGCGTTCGCGCGCACCCGTGACCTCATCCAGGATCCAGCGGATCTTCGTACCGGAGAAGTAGGCGTCGACGACGAGACCGGTGCGGTCGCGGAAGAGCGACTCCAGCCCACGGCGCTTCAGGTCCTCGCAGATGGGAACCGTCTGGCGCGACTGCCAGACAATGGCCGGATAGACCGGCTCGCCGCTCTCACGATCCCAGACCACCGTCGTCTCGCGCTGGTTGGTGATGCCGATCGCCGCGATCTCATCGAACCCAATGCCCGCGCGCGAGACGGTTCCGCGCAACGCGCGCAGCTGCGAGTCCCAGATCTCTTCGGGATCGTGCTCGACCCAGCCCGGCTTGGGAAAGTGCTGCGTGAACTCGTGCGCCTCGCTCGCGACGATGCAACCCGCGTGATCGAACAAGATCGCGCGCGAGCTGGTGGTCCCTTGATCCAGAGCGAGCACGTACATGCGGAAATACTAGCCCAGTGGCTCGAGCGCCCGCGAAGCACGCAGCCGCGTCTACCGCTACTTCCAGCGCTGGGAGGTGCTGAAGGAGGTGCCGGAGGGACTCCCGGTTACGGACGCGCGCAATCCCCTCGAGCGGCTGCAGCTGCCCGTGAGCGAGGAGTTCCGCAACTCGATGCGGCGGCTGTTTCCGCTGCCGGTAGGACTCGACTGAGAAGCCCCGTCCGTTAGGGCTTGAGCTCGATGTGGGCGAGAAGGTCCTGGCAGCGCTGGCGCCCCTCGTCCTCGCCATAAGCCGTGAGCAGCAGGTCGCAGGCAAGCTGGAGCTTCTCGAGCTCCTCCTTACCGGGATCCGTGGCCGGGTAGCAGCGGGTCACGTGCTCCAGCACGTAGTTGCGGGCCCTCCGCGAGGTCTGGATGAGCACGGGCTTGGTCTCGCAGATAATCCCGCCCGAGCCCGGTGCAGCCAGACCGGCCCAAAGCAGCATGCTGGTCAGCCCAATCATCGAGGCAGCCTACTGCAAACGGGGGCAAAAGGCTACGGTCGAAGCTGCCGGCTCATCCGACAGTCGCGGTCGCTTCCGCTTCGTCCTCGGCGTCGTAAGCGAAGAGCGCCTGGACAAAGGGCTCCGGCTCGAACTCGCGCAGGTCGTACAGGCCCTCGCCCACGCCCACATAGCGTACGGGCACACCCACCTCCTGGGCGATGCCGAGCACCACTCCCCCCTTCGCGGTTCCGTCGAGCTTGGCCAGCAGGATGTGATCGACGTCCACGGCGCGCGTGAACTCCTGCGCCTGGCGGATCGCGTTCTGGCCGGTGTTGGCATCGAGCACGAGCACCACCTCGTGGGGAGCGTCGGGCACCTCCTTCTTCACCACGCGCGCGATCTTGACCAACTCGTCCATCAGGCCCGCCTGGGTATGCAGTCGCCCCGCGGTGTCGATGATCACCACGTCGAGCGCACGCGCGCGCGCGGCCTTCACCGCGTCGAAAGCCACCGCCGCGGGATCGCCGCCCGGGCTGCCCTTGACCAGCTCGGCCCCCGCCCGCTCCGCCCACACCCCGAGCTGATCGATGGCCGCCGCGCGAAAGGTGTCGGCTGCAG
Organism: Deltaproteobacteria bacterium; assembly: GCA_004356455.1. Classification (GTDB taxonomy): domain Bacteria; phylum Myxococcota_A; class UBA9160; order SZUA-336; family SZUA-336; genus SMWZ01. The sequence goes on along the minus strand of SMWZ01000058.1, from coordinate 14,452 downwards.
CCACCAGCACGCTCAGCCCGAGGTCGCGCCAGCGGGCGGCGAGCTTGCCGATCGAGGTGGTCTTGCCGGAGCCGTTCACGCCTACCACCAGCACGATGTGGGGCCGACTCAGCTCGCGGACCTCGGGTGTCGGCACCTCATTCAGGATCTCCAGGGCGCGTCGCTCCAGCGCCGTGCGCACCTCCGCCGGCGAGGACGCACGGCCGGCGGCCGCCAGCAGATCCTCGGCCGTGCGCACACCCAGGTCGGCGCCGAAGAGCACCTCCTCGAGCTCCGCCAGGACGCCTGCATCCAGCTCCTGCCGCCCGCGCAGGACCCGCTCCAGACGCCCCATCAGCGCTGCACGTGTCTTGCGCAGGCCCTGGCGCAGATCGATGGGCTCGGGGTGGGGCGCCGCGGCCAGCTCCCGAGCGGGCCCGGCGGCCTCCAGCGCCGCAGCCCGGCGCGCGGGACGCCGGGGCCAGCGGGCCACGCTCAGACCACCGACCACGGCCAGGCCCGCGGAGCACAGGGCGACCCAGCCCAGGATCAGTGTCTGGATATCCAAGACCGTCACGGTGAGAGCAGCCTAGTCGACGAGGTCGACGGTGACGAGCTTGCTCAAGCCGGGCGACTGCATGGTCACTCCGAACAGCGTGTCGGCCACCTCGATGGTGCCCTTGTTGTGAGTGATGAGCAGGAACTGCGAGATCTTGGCCATCTCCAGCAAGAGCTCGTTGAAGCGTCCGACGTTGGCATCGTCCAGGGCGGCGTCGACCTCATCCAGCAGGAAGAAGGGCGAGGGGTGGACCACAAACACCGACATCAACAGCGCGATCGCCGTGAGCGCCTTCTCACCGCCGGAGAGCAGGTTCACGTTCTGCAGCTTCTTGCCTGGGGGCTGTGCCGTGATCTCAATTCCGGCCTCGAGCACGTCCTCAGCATCGGTGAGCGAGAGCCGGGCGCGGCCCCCGTTGAAGAGCCTGGGGAAGATGCGCTCGAACTCCCGGTTGACCGCCTCGAAGGTCTCCCGGAAGCGGGCCCGGCTGGTGCGATTGATGCGCGCGATCGCGTTGCGCAGGCGTTCGATCGAGAGCTCGAGGTCGGCCTTTTGCTCGCCCAAGTAGCGGGCGCGCTCGGATACCTCCTCATACTCCTCGATGGCACCGAGATGCACATCGCCCAGGGACTGCAGGCTCTCGCGTAGCTTGCTGAGCTCCGCCTCACGCGCCGCGGCGTCGCCGGCGAGGTGTTCCTCTGGAGGCTGGTAGCTTCTGAGGTCGACGCTGTAGCGCTCGAGGATGCGCTCGAGCAGCTGATCACGGCGCAGACGGCCCTCCTGCACGGCCAGCTCGCTGCTGGAGAGCTTCTCGCGCGTGGCCTCGCGCTCGCGGGCGGCCGCCCGCACCGCGGTCTCCGCGCTCTCCAGGCCACGGCGGCTGCCCTCGAAGCTCTCGCGCAGCGACTCCTGGCTCGCACGCACGCTCTCCTCCTCGCGGATGCGCTGCGCCACCAGCTGAGAGGCCTCACTCACCGAGCGCGCCAGCAGCGCAGCCCGCTCGCGTGCGGTGCTCACCTCGTCCCGCCGTCGCGTGAGCCAGTCACGTCCCTCCGTGACCGCGGCCTGCACGCGCGTCTGGGTTTCACGCAGCTGCTCTCGTCGCGCACCGAGCCCGGCCAGCTCGACGCGGTACTGCACCAGCCGCCGCTCCGCCCGCTCGAGCTCGCGGCTCAGGATCCCGATCTCCTCGGAGAGCTCCTCACGCGTACGCTCGAACTCCGAACGCTCCCGCGTGATAACCACAGCCCTCTCCTCGAGCTGCTCGCACTCGCGCGCCACGCGCTCGGTCTGTGCGTTGAGCTGCTGCTTGAGCTCGCGGTGCGCCTGCACGAACTCGCTCGCCTCCTTGCCGCGCTCGCGCATGCGCTCGAGATCGCGCTCGAGATTCACCACGGCGAGCTCCGCGGTGTGATGCCGGTTGCGCGTGTTTTCGACCTCGTCCGCGAGCTCGAGCGCACGCGTCGCACCCGCGGCGCTGGCGCGTTCGATCTCATCGCTGCGCTGCGCCAGCTGCTGCAGCTGGCTTTCCAGCTGGCGCAGCTCCGCTGGACGCGAGAGCGCGCCTGCGGGCACACCACCGCCACCCATGAACGCGCCCGTACGGTCGAGAATTTCCCCCTCCCGGGTAACGAACACGGCCGGCGGATCCTGCACGCCAAAGCGCTCGACTGCGAGTGCCAGATCGTCGACCAGGTAGACGTCGCGCAGCAGTCGCTGAACGAGCGGCTGGAACTTGGGCGCGGGGCTCACGAAGTCGAGCAGCGGTCTTCCCAGGGGGACGAAGCCGCGCTCGCCTGCGCCCTCAGCCGGTGCGACCGAGAGCAGCGTGGCGCGCGGCGCGGTCTCCTTGCGCAGCCAGGCCAGCAGCTCCAGCGCGCTCTTCGGATCCTCGACCAGGACCGCGTCCAGGCGTCCGGCCAGGACTGCTTCCAGGGCGAGCTCGAGGCCGCTTTCGACGCGCAGTACGTCGGAGAGAATGCCGTGCACCTGCCGTCGGCGTTCGGCCGGCAGGCGCTCCAGCGCCTCGCTCACACGGCTGGACTCGAGCTGCTCCGCCTCGCGCAGCGCCTCGAGCCGCGTCGAGACCTGCTGCACCTGCTCACGTACCGACGCCACCTGGTTGCGCAACGTCTCGACCTCCGCCCCCGCCTGCTGGTGCGTGCGCAGCACGTCGGCCAGGCGACGGCCGAGATCATCTTTCTCCGCCAGGGCCTCGCGCAGACGTGTCTCGAGCTCCAGCTCCTGCTCTCGGAAGGACCGGACCTCGAGCGTTTTGGCCTCCAGCGGCTCCTCGTTCTGGCGCAGCCGCAGCTCGAGCTCCACGCGTCGTTCCTCCAGCGCATCGCCGCGGCTCAGCCGCGTGGCCGCCTCGGCCGAGAGGTCGACCAGCCGGGCCTGCATGGCTTCCTGACGCCCCTGCAGGGCCGACATCCGCTCCTGTAGCTCGCGCTGCCCGCCCTCCCGCTCCGTCAGCTGAGTGCGCTCGCTCTCGAGCCGCTCGTCCAAGCGGGCGCTCTCCTGCAGCGCCTCGTGCAGCAGCGCCTCGTTGGTGACGAGCTGGGTCTCCAGCTCGCCCACCTCAACCTCACGTTCTCCCGCCAGCCGCAGCAGTCCCTCGCGCTCCCGGCGCTCGTATTCCAGCCGGCTCTCCAGGGACTGGATCTCGGAGCGCAGCGCGTAGAGCTGCTCGTTGGTGCGCTGGAGCTCCTGCTCGCGGTCCATGTGGCTGCGCCGTTCGGCGTCCTGATTCGCCTCACTGCGAGCGACCTGCGCATCGAGGGCGGCCAGGCTGGTGCGCAGCCCCTGGTACTCCCCCTCGGTGGCCACCAGGCTCAGGTCGTCCCCTCGGTAGGCCTCCCAGGTCACCACCAGCTCGAGGTCCCGCACGCGCGCGGCCAGCTCCTTGTAGCGCTTGGCCTTGCGGGCCTGCCGCTCGAGCGACCCGATCTGGCGCCGGAGCTCGCCCACGATGTCGCTCACGCGCAGCAAGTTCTGCTCCGTCGCGTCGAGCTTGCGCTCGGCCTCGCGCCGCCGCATCCGGTACTTGCCGATCCCCGCCGCCTCTTCGAAGATGACGCGGCGGTCCTCGGCGCGGGTCGAGACGATGGCTGCGATCTGCCCCTGCTCAACGATGGTATAGCCGCGAACCCCGATCCCGGTGTCGAGGAAGAAATCGAGCACGTCGCGCAGCCGACACTGTACCTTGTTGATGGAGTATTCGCTCTCGCCCGAGCGATAGAGCCGGCGTGCGATCTGGATCTCGCTGAAGCCGGAGTACACGGCAGGCGCGCGGCCGCTCGAGTTGTCGAGCAGCATCACCACCTCGGCCATGCCAACCGGGGGCCGGCTCTCGCTGCCCGCGAAGATGATGTCCTCCATGGAGCGTCCGCGCAGGTGCCGCGGGTTCTGCTCGCCCATCACCCAGCGGATGGCATCAACAATGTTCGACTTGCCGCAGCCGTTGGGCCCGACGATGGCGGAGATCCCCTCGTCGAACACGAGCTTGGTCCGATCTGCGAAGGACTTGAACCCAGTGATTTCGAGAGAGCGAATCCGCACTCCGGCCTCGCCTAATCCAACGCCCCGGTCCGATCCGGTCAGAACCTAAGGGGGGAGTCAATCGACGCCAGCCTCGCAGAACCAACGCCACGACCAGTTCGAGGGGTAGCAAATACACCCCGCCTGTAAAGAGCTTACTAGCGCCTGACTAGCGCCTGACTAGCGCGTTATCGGCCGGCAGAGCCGGCCTGCGCGCCCTACGCTCGGCTGCGCCTCGCTGCGCGGCCCTTCGGGCCTTGCATTGGCGTAGAGCCCGCAGCCCAGAACGGGGGCCCACACGCGCCCCAGGCGCCGACGAAGTCCGGCGCCGCGCGTGCAGGCGACGAGGCAAAGCGGAGCTTTGCCGTGCCGGCAGGCGGGCTTGACCCGCCGATACCCGGCCAGTCGTGCTCGCCGATAGCGCGCTAGTCAGGCCGCGGGACGTTCCTGGGACGCGTATTGGAGCTGGTACAGGCGCCAGTACAGGCCGCGCGCGGCAATCAGCTCCTCGTGCGTGCCCGACTCCCGGATCCGACCATGGTGGAGCACGTAGATGCGGTCCACGTCCTGGATCGTAGACAGACGGTGCGCGACCACGATCGAGGTCTTGCCCTCGAGCAGGTGGTGGAGCGCGTCCTGGATCAGCGCCTCGGTCTCCGTGTCCACGCTGGAGGTGGCCTCGTCCAGCAGCAGGATCTGCGCCTTCTGGGCCAGGGCGCGCGCAAAGGCGAGCAGCTGACGCTCCCCGAGCGAGAAGTTCACGCCGCGTTCATGCACCCACTGGCCGTAGCCGTCGGGCAGGCGGCGCACGATGGAATCCACGTGGGCCGAGCGCGCCGCCTCGCGAATGCGCTCGTCCGAGAGGCCGAGACGTCCCAGGCCGATGTTGTAGGCGACGTCGCCGGTGAACAGGAAGACGTCCTGCGGCACGAACGCCAGATGCGTCCGCAGCTCGGAGCGTGGGATCTCTCTGATGTCGATGCCGTCGATCCGGATCGAGCCCGAGTCCGGCTCGTACAGGCGTTCCAGCAGCTTGAGCAGCGTGGTCTTGCCCGCGCCGGTATGACCCACGAAGGCTACACGCTCGCCCGGCGCCAGCCGAAAGGAGACATTGCGCAGGACCGGCTCGTCTCCGTAGGCAAAGGTGACGTCATCGAAGACCACCTCGCCCCGTAGCTCGAGGGGAGTGCCCGTAGCAGGCTCGGGGGGCTCGGACTTCACATCCACCAGCTGGAAGATGCGCTCGAGGCTGGCCATGGAGGACTGCATCACGGAGTACTTGGCCGACAGATCCTGAAGCGGCCGGAAGAAGCGCCGCATGTAGTCGATGAAGACGAAGAACACAGCCCAGTCCACGATCCCCGCCTGCATCCACCTCGCTCCGGACCAGAGGATGAGCCCGATCGTCAGGGTCACGGCCAGCTCGATACTGGCGGAGAGCAGCGAGTCGTAGCGGATGGACGTGAACCAGGCGGTGCGGTGCTCCTTGTTAACCCGGGAGAAGTCGTCAAGGTTGCGCCGCTCGCGGGCGAACAGCTGGACGATCTTCATGCCCGAGATCGTCTCCTGCAGGTGCGCGTTGATGCGCGCGATCTTGACGCGCACCACGCGGTAGGCCTCGCGCACTTTCCAGCGAAAGATGACCGCCGCGACCGCCAGCACCGGCACCACGGCCATGGCCACCAGGCCCAGGCGCCAGTTGAGCCAGAGCAGCAGGCCTGCGAAGGTCGCCATCAGGAAGAGGTCGGCCACCATCGCGATCAGCCCGGCCGAGAACATCTCGCCCACAGCTTCGATGTCGTTCCCGAGGCGAGTCACGAGCCGACCCACGGGATAGCGGTCGAAGAAGCCCAGCGGGAGCCGCTGGACGTGGTCGAAGAGGTCGCGGCGCAGGTGCCGCAGGGCACGCAGTCCCATGATGGTCATGGTCAGCGTGCGCACGACCTCGATCACCGCTCCCAGGACCATCACGACAAAGAGCACGAGCGCGAGCCACGGGATGAGCGAGAAGCCCGCGGGAGGATCCGCCAGGAAGGCCAGCCGTTGCATCGACTCGGACTGCGTCTCGCTGCCCATGAGGTGGTTGAGACCGGCCCCGATCAGCGGCGCGGGGATGATCTCGAACAGGATCCGTAGCGGGATCAGCAGCAGCGAGAGCGTGATCAGCCCCGCGTGCGGAGCCAGGTAGGGCCAGAGCCGTCGGACGAGTACGGAGTCGTAGACCTTGCCGAGCGCCTCCTCCTCGTGAAAGCCCGGGTCCATCTTAGTGTCCTGATCCTGAAGTTCGCGAACAGAACACTACAGCTCCCCCTCGAGCTCGGTCTCGAGCTGCTGCTGACGGTGAAGCCGCGCGTAGACGCCCTGCGCGCGCAGCAGCTCCTCGTGCGAGCCCAGCTCGGCCACCTTGCCCTCTTCCAGCACCACCAGGAACGAGGCGTCGCGCAGGGACGAGAGCCGATGTGCGACGATGAAGCAGGTGCGCCCTACCTGCGTGGCCCGCAGCTCCTTCAGGATCCCCTCCTCGGTCGCGGTATCCACGCTTGAGAGCGCGTCGTCAAGCAGCAGAATGGCAGGATCGAGGATCAGCGCGCGCGCCAACGCGATACGCTGCCGCTGGCCACCCGAGAGCGTGATGCCGCGCTCTCCCACCGGCGTGTCGAAGCCCTGGGGCAGATCCTCGATCTCCTCGAGGATGTGGGCTCGGCGCGCGGCCTCGCGCACCTCGTCCAGGTCCGCCTCCGGCGCGCCGAAGCGGATATTCTCTGCGATCGTGGTGGAGAAGAGAAAGCTGTCCTGGGGTACCATGGCGATGCTTGAGCGCAGCAATTGCAACGGTAGTCGGTTGACGTCGACACCATCGACGAAGACGGTGTCATCCGGCACCTCGAGCAGCCGGGGCACCGAGTCCAGCAGCGTGCTCTTGCCCGAGCCCACGGCCCCGACGATGCCCACCGTCTGTCCCGGCTCGACCCGGAACGACACGCCTCGGAGAGCGGGGTGCGTCTCGCGGCCTGGATAGCTGAAAGCGAGGCTCCGGATCTCGACACCTCCCTGGATCCGCTCCAGCTCCACGCGGTCTTCGCGGTCGCGGATCGATGGCACCGTGTCGAGGATCTCGCTCAGGCGCTCCAGCCCCGCGAGCGCGCGCTGGGTCACGTTGAGCACCCAGCCCATGATGAAAGTGGGAAAGGCGAGCTGGAACGTGTACATGAAGAAGAGCCAGAGGTCCGCCTGCGTCAGTGACCCTTGTAGAACCCGGGACGCGCCGACGACCAGCACCAGCAGCTGACTCAGCGTCGGCAAAATCGAGACCGTGCTCATCATCCAGGCGAAGATCTGGGCCAGGCGCACGCCCTTGCGGTACAGGCTCTCGTTCTCGACCTGGAAACGGTCGCGGGCGCGATCCTCCATCGCATAGGAGCGCACGACCAGCACGCCCGAGACGTTCTCCTGCACCTCGGCCGAGAGCCGACCGAGCTGCTCCTGCAAGTCCAGGTTCGCCGCGTGCATGCGCCGGCTGAAGAGCCGCGCGACCCCGACGAAGAGCGGGTATGGCACGATCACCCACAGCGCCAGGCGCCAGTCGACGGCCAACATCACCCCGATCGCGCCCAGATACAGGATCGGGGTCTGGATGATGTTGAGCAGGGCCATGCCGAGCAGCAGGCGGACGTTGTTGATGTCGTTGACCGCGCGCGACATGAGGTCGCCCGTGCGCTGACCCGCGAAGTAGGACTGGGGCAGGCGCTGCAGATGCGCGAAGAGATCGTTGCGCAGGTGGAACTCGATGCGACGTGCGGCCCGGAAGAGCACGTTGCGTGAGGCGAAGCGCAGAACTGCAAACGCGATCCCCACCGCGACCAGCCAGAGCACGGCTTCGGTGACCGCCTCGAGAGGCAGGCCGTTCTCGATGCGCGCCACCACCTCACGCACCGAGAGCGGCACCAACTGGAAGCAGATGGCGTACAGGATCGTCAGGATCGCGCCCAGAACGTAGCGGCCGCGAACCCGCCGGATGTATGCGATAACACGGGCTTTCGGGGACAAGCTAGCTCCGACGTTGAGCGCGAAACGTTATCACATGGCCCGGCTCGGCCCCCAGCATCTCCGCGGCGTTGCCGCCGTTGCACGCGATCTCGAGCAAACCCGACGAGCCTCGCAGCGCAATCAGCTCGCCGTTGGCAACGTCGCTGTACGTTCGCGCCAGTGCGACCGCGCGACCCGCAATCTCGACGCTACCCAGTAGCAGCAAACCCGGCTCCAGCGCCAGGTTCGTCACGAGGTTCCCGAAGTGATCGACGTAGATCACCGCGCCCGTCCAGGTATCGCCCTGCGCGTGCGGCTCGGGCCACGGCGTCCGGATCAGGGTCGCGGGATCGATGGCCTCTCCCACATCCTCGAGTGCGCCACCACTCGCCAGATGCGCGGCGACGGGTCCGAAGATATCGCGGCCGTGGAAGACAGGGCTCGGACCCTTGCGCCAGAGCGCGGGACGCGAGATCACGTGCGCGCGCAGGGAAGCCTCGGACTCGAGCACCGCGCTGAGCACACCGTTATCGGGCGCGACATAGAGCTGTGGCCCGCACTGACAGGCGACGCCGCGCCGCTCGGAGCCGACGCCTGGATCCACCACCACCAGGTGCAGCGTCCCCGCAGGAAAGAAGGCCGTCGCCTGGCGCAGCACATAGGCCGCCGCCGCGATCTCCCCCGGGGGAATCTCGTGTGTCACATCGATGAGCACGAGCTCGGGAGAGCAGGACAGGATCGCCCCTTTCATGGCGGCTACGTAGCCATCCCGCAGGCCGAAGTCCGTGGTCAGCGTGATCAGCTTCGCGCTCATCGCCCGGGTCCGCGCCGGTACCAGCGCGCCACGCGCTCGCGGTCGAGGCCCAGCCCGTAGGCGGCGAGCGCAACCGTGTTCCGCAGCCAGGTCCGCAGCGCACCGCGTGCCTCGTAGCGACGGGGCGAGGTGCGTACGCGGGCGGAGAGCAACGCCATGCGGCCGTTGCGCCGGATCAGGCGCGCCAGATCCAGGTCCTCGAAGATCGGAACCAGCGGAATCCCGCCCTGTGCGTCGAGCAGCGCCCGTCGGACGAACAGGGCCTGGTCGCCGTACGGCAGCCCCCCCAGGCGCGCACGCAGCCAGGCCCCGAGCTCGAGGAAGCGATAGACCCAGCGCCGAGAAGCGAAGCGCAGCGCGAAGGCGCCGCCCGCCACGCGCGGATCCTGCAGCGCCGTGCGCAGGCAGGCCAGCCAGCCCGGCTCCAGCCAGGAGTCGGCATGCAGGAACATCAGCACGTCGCCCGACGCTGCCCGGTAGCCCACGTCCATCTGCAGCGCGCGGCCCGGACTCGAAAGCAGCACGCGCTCCGCTTGCAGACTGTGCGCCGTCTCGGCGGTCCCATCACTGGAGCCCCCATCGACGACGATCCGCTCCACGCCGTCCTCCCGGGTACAGGTCAGGACGCGCTCGAGCTGCATCTGCTCGTTCAGCGTGGGGATGACGATGCTGACCAAAGTTTGGGCGGCGGACATCGGCGAAGAGAGTGCGAAGCAGAAGGGAGTTTGACAACGTCGGGCCCGAGTGAAGATCATCCGCCCGCAGGGGGCAGCTACGTGACCACGATCCGCTCGGACGTTCTGGTGCTGGGCAGCACGCTGGGCGGGCTCGTGGCCGCCAACTACCTGGCGCGAGCGGGGCTGCGTGTGGTTCTGCTGGAGGAGGAGGTGCACGCTAAGCGTCCCACTCTGCTGCGCGACCCCTTCATGCTCTCGGGCCTCGCGTCGGGGGGCCCGGTGATGCGGGTGCTGCGCGAGCTGGCCCTACCCCTGATCGAGCAGCGCGAGATCCAGCGCAGCGATGTAGCGCTGCAGGTCATCCTGCCCGCAGCGCGCATCGATGTGGTCCGAGGACAGGACGCCCTGGCGCGCGAAATCGAGGCACACGGGCTCGGCAATGCGAAGGCCCTCAAAGCCTGGCTCGCAGCCGTGGACGCGCAGGCCGCCCGGACCCAGGCGGATCTCTGGGAGGACGCGACCCGCCCCCGAGGGCGCGGCATCGGCCGGCTCCTCGCGGATGAGGATACGGTTCACATGTCCGCGGAGCCGGGACTTCCCCCGGCTCCCAAGGGCCTGGACGGGTTCATCCACGCCCAGCTGGCAGCGCTCTCGGCGCTCGAGTCCACGGCCCGCGTGCCCGCGCCGGCGCTGCTGCTACACATGACACGCGAGGGCGCCTTCAGCATGCCGCATGCTGACACCCCCTTCCTGGAGCTCTTTCGAAGACGGCTGGCCGAGCTCCACGGAGAGATCCGTCCGCTGGGCAGCTTCAGCCTGGTGCTGGATCGCACGGACGTGGGACTGGAGCTGCCACGAGGGCGACTCTTCGGGCGCGCACTGGTGATCGCGGTTCCCCGCGAGCCGCTGCGGCGCTTCCTGATGAAGTCGGGGCCGGCGCCCGCCTGGCTCAAGCGCTCCTCGCAACCCCAGCAGACAAGCAGCCGGATCTTCCGGGCGGAGCGCCGGACCCTACCCCAGGGGATGGCCGAGCGCGTGATCCGCGCGGATGGCCGCTCCCCGCAGGAGCTTCACTGGTTCGTACGCCGCCCCGATCCCGAGGACAAGAAGATCGAGTGGCTGGTGTTCTTCGGCCCGGGGACCCGCGACCTTCCCGGTCACCACCCCCTGGGCCAGCTGGCACCCTTCTCGGCCCCCGGGATCGTGCCCGTGGATCCGGGCCCGACGCCTGACTGGGACCTGGATGCCAGCGGCCTGCGTTTCCCGGATCCCTTCATCCCAGCCAGCGTCCGGCAGCGGCCCCCGGTGGTCACGGTGGGCCCGGAGCTGGCGCCCGGGCTGGGCTTCGAGGGCGAGCTGCTGGCAGCCCGGCGTGTGGCGCTGCGCCTGGCGGAGCAGCTGGGGGGTCGCCGCAGGGTCCTGTAAGCTCCTCGACGGTCGGGTCGCTTGAGGGGCCCTGCCCCATTTGATACCTAGCCCGACTGACCCGAACCCGCTCCGGAAGGAAGATCCCATGGCCCAGGTGTGCGAACTCTGCGGGAAGCGGCCGCGAACTGGCAACAACGTCAGTCACGCCAATAACAAGACCAAGCGAAGGTTCATCCCGAATCTCCAGCGGGTCCGCGCGAACATCGACGGCGCGGTGCGCCGCATCTCTGTGTGTACCCGCTGCCTCCGCTCCGGGAAGGTGACCAAGGCCGCCTGACGCCCCGTGGCCTCCTCCGATAAAGGCGCGATCTCCAAGCTTGTAAGGCTTCTCAGCTACGCACGCCCTCATCTGTGGCTGCTCGGCGTGGCGATTCTCGCCTCGTTGGTCTACGCGGCAGGCGAAACGGGGCGTGCCTACCTGCTCAAACCGCTCGCGGACGACGTGCTGCTGGCGAGCTTCAAGGCGGACTCGCTGGGCGACGTGCTGGAGTCCTCGGCAGTGGGCACGGTCGATGCCTCAAAGCTGGAGGAGGAGCGCGTCGCGCTCAAGGAGCGCGTCAAGGCGAGCGTGCTCGAGATTGCGATCTGGTCGATCTTCATCGTGATCGGTATGCCGCTGGCTCGCTTCGTACGGGATTTCAGTGGGGAGTGGGTGACGAACCGTCTCTTCGTGGACATGCAGTCCCACCTCGGGGGCAAGTTGCTAGAGCTGCCCCTGAGCCATCACCAGCAGGGGCCGCGCGGAGACTTCGTCTCGCGCATGACCAGCGATGTGGCGCTGGCCAACCGCGCCCAGGCGCTCATCTTCGGCAGCGGGGTCCAGGCCATCGCGATCGTGTTCACATCGCTGGGCGTGGCTTTCTACCTGTCCTGGCAGCTTACCCTGGTGGCCCTCGTGATCGCGCCCCCGATCGCGATCGTGTTCCAGACCTTTGGCCGCCGCATTCGCGAGTCGAGCCTCGCGCGCCAGGAGCAGGTCTCCGAGGTGATGCAGCGGCTGATCCAGATGCTCTCCGGCATCAAGGTGATCAAGGCGTTCCACGCCGAAGCGCGCGAGCGCGCGGCGTTTCAGGCTGAGATCAACCGTTACTTCCGCAAGGCCATGCGGGTCATCCGCAACCGGGTCTACTCCCGGACATTGGTGGAGTTCCTGACTCAGGCCGTGTTCATCGCCGTGTTCTGGGTCGGGGTCTACGGGATCATCCAGGGCATCTGGGGTCTCACGCTGGGAACCCTGGTCGCCTATCTCTTCATCATCGCGCGGCTGCTGCGCCCGATAAAGTCGCTGACGCAGCTCTATAACTCGCTGCAGGACTCCCTTCCCGCAGCGGATCGGCTCTTCGAGATCCTAGATGCCGAGGGCGAGCCCAGCGACGCCCCCGACGCCGTAGCTCTGGACCGAGTGACGCAGGGAATCCGCTATCGCGACCTGGTCTTCAGCTATGCGCGCGAGCGCGTGCTCAACGGCGTGAACCTCGAGATCGGCGCGGGCGAGGTCATCGCTCTGGTCGGCCGCACAGGTGCGGGCAAGACCACCCTTACCGATCTCCTGCTGCGCTTCCGCCGGCCCGACTCAGGCACGATCGAGATCGATGGGGTCGAGCTCGGGCGCATCCAGCGTGACTCGCTGCGCAAGCTGATCGCCGTGGTGACCCAGGAGCCCTTCCTCTTCGACACCACGCTACTCGAGAACATCCGTTACGGCCATCCCCACGCGAGCTTCGAAGAGATCACGAGGGCCACGCGCGCAGCGAACATCCACGACTTCATCGAAACGCTGCCCGACGGCTACGACACCCGCGCCGGGGATCTGGGCGCAATGCTCTCGGGGGGCCAGCGCCAGCGCATCACCATCGCCCGCGCCATCCTGCGGGACCCGCAGATCCTGATCTTCGACGAGGCCACCTCAGCGCTGGACGCCAAGGCCGAGGCGCAGGTCCAGGAGGCCATCTGGAACCTGATGAAGGGGCGCACCGTGTTGGTAATCGCTCACCGACTCTCGACGGTGAAGGGCGCCGACCGCATTGCCGTGCTCGAGGACGGCCGCATCAGTATGGTCGGCACCCATGAAGAGCTGATCGCACGTGGCGGCCTCTACCGCGAGCTGGTCGAGCTGCAGCTAACCGATCTTCCCGGAGCCGCCTGAGCCTGACCAGGACTGGCGTAGGACGCTTTGTCCAGCCACCACGGCTATCCTGTGTACGCATGGGGGCAGGGGCGTGGGGGACAGCGATCGCGGTCGTGCTCGCGTTGGCGGGCTGCGGCCTCATCTCGCCGTCCAACGAACACGCCTCGCCACTCGACGGCTACCGTCGCGACGGCCGAGCGTTCCCGCTCGCGGACGTGGGCCCCGACCTCTCGGGGATCACATACGCCCCCGAGCTTCGGCGCTTCCTACTGATCCAGAACGGGGGCGCGCGCCTGTACGAGTACGCGCCCGACCTACGGACCCGCACGCGCGTGCTCCAGCTCCGGGGCGGACCGAGCAACGACTTCGAGGCGGTCGCGTGGCTGGGGGGATCGCGGATCGCGCTCGCGCACGAGCTGAACCGCGTGGTCCTCGTGCACCTTCCGGAGGCGCCCGACGCGTACGAGCTTGAGGTGGATCCCTCACGCGACGATGTGGTCGAGCTCGTTCTGCCGCCTCCGTCCAGGGGGAACCGTGGCCTCGAAGGGCTCTGCTTCGATCCAGACGGGAACGCGGGCGGGGGAATCCTGTTCGCGCTCCAGGAGAGCTCGCCGCGGCGCATCTTTCGGCTGCAGCGCTCGAGGCCCGGGACAGCACTCGACGTTGCGACCGTCCCGCTCGCGATCGACGAGCCGTTCGACGCCGAGGCGGCCCTCGAAGGCAGCGCCGAGGATCTCTCGGGCTGCGCGTACGACCCGCGCACCGGCCGGCTCCTGATCGTGAGCGAACGCAGCTCGGTGCTGCTCGACGTGGCGCTCGACGGTACGGTCGTCGGGCGCCTGCGCCTGCCGGGCGTCTTCCGTGGGGGCGCCGCGCACTACGAGGGTGTGGCGCTCGGCCCCGGGGCTGGCCTCTACCTCGTGAGCGAGCCCGCGTTGTACCAGCGCATGAGCCGCGCCGTGGTCTATCGCCTGGTCGGACCCTGAGCCCGGGCACGAGCGCGATCGGGTACCCTCCGGGCTCGTGACCGAGATTCAAAGCCCAGGCGAGCTCACGCCGAGCGGCTGGCCGCGATACCGGGACGCGTTGGTTCCGTGCACCTCGGACCTGTGGCCCGCCCTGATCGCTCCACTCGTGCTCCTGTTCGTGTACCTCGCGCGAGACCAGGGCTGGGAGTGGGTGCAGCGAAAGCCGCTGCACGAGGCGTTGGCCCTGGTGCTCACTTCGATCGCGCTCGGGCTCTTCACCTGGACCGCCTACCGCACGCGCGATCCCCTCCAGCTCGTGTTGGCCGCGCTCTC
>SMWZ01000057.1 GCA_004356455.1 Deltaproteobacteria bacterium | reverse complement strand
TCGCTCGACATGCCGGTCCGCGAGGAGTCGGGATCGGCGACCTTCGGGGACCTGCTGCCGGGTTCTGACGAGTCCGTCGAGACCGTCGTGGCGAATCGACGTATGCATGAGGTTTTTCGGGAGCACGTGGAGCGCTTCAGCCAGAACCTCGACCCGCGTGAGCTGCGCATCCTGCGCGAGCGAGTGCTGGCGGAAGAGCCGCGCACGCTACAGGAGCTGGGGGACGAGTTCGAGCTGACACGCGAGCGCGTGCGACAGATCGAGAAGAAGCTGGTCGGGCGTCTACGCGAGTACCTGAAGGAGAACCTGGTCGACTTCGACTACTGGGCCCCCGAATCCTAGCTGCGGGTCCCGGGAAGGCGCCTACGGAGTCAGGCGCCGCGCGCGCAGGCCGGCTTCGCCGGCCGATCACGCGCTAGTAGGGGCGGCCGCGCCAACCCGCCTTCGCTCAGGCCTTCGGCCTTCGCTGCGCGCGCCGCTCCCGCGGCGCTTGCATCCCGCTCGCTTTTGATTCGTGGGCTGTCGAGTTTGGCCAGCGGGTCCGACGGAAAGCGGCTGCGTACGAGCTCGCGCAGGGCGGCGTCCAGGCTGCTGCGGTCCCAGCCGGTCTCGCTCCGGAGCGCGTGCTCCCAACCGGCGCCGCGTGCACAGCGGTTGAGCCAGCGCGCGACCGCACCCGGGTGGCGCTCCTCAATCATGCCGATGACCGCGCGCGACTCCAGGTAGGCCAGCAGCGCACGCTTACCCCGTAGACCGCCGAAGCCCTGGACCAGCGACGGCAGTGGGATCCAGGTCTCACTTCGCAGCGCATCCAGCAGCTGACGCCACTCACTGCGCGAGAGCCGCGGGCGACCGCGCGCGATCTCCTCTTCGCGATCGGCAATGCCCTCGTTCAGGAAGAACGGAGCGTGGCCTCCCAGGGCGTCCTCAAACAGAGCGTGGGCATACTCGTGGATGAGCAGGGCTAGCAGCTCACGACGCGGGCGCCGCACCGAGACCACGTGAATCGCGCCATCGTAGAATCCCACCGTCGCGAAGCCGAATCGATGCCTGTAGGCCTCCAGATAGTGCGCTCGAGTGTAGAGGCGAACCTCCAGCGGCTGCATCAGACTGCGGCCCATGCTGCGTGCGAGCGCGGCACGCGCCTGCTCGAGCAGGTCCAGCACACGGTCGCCATAGGCGCGACCCGCGAACTGATGGTCGTACCAGATGCGAAAGTGGTCGGTCTGCAGAACCCGCATCGCGGCCCGGCTCACGCCTTGCTCGCCGGCCAGCTCGAGCTCGTCGTTAATCTCCTTCAAAAGAGCGGGCGCCGCCTCACGCCATCCCTCGGGCAACTCCGCAGCCATACTGAGCGCGGTCTCGAGCACGTCGCGTGCCGGCTCCAGCCGTCCACGGCGCCGCTCGACCTGCGCCAGCAGGAAGGCCACGTCGGGGCGCCCGGGGTGGGCCCGATGCAGCCGGCGCAGCTGCGCCAGACCCCGCTTCACCTCACCCCGCAGGATGTCGCCGCGGGCGCCCAGGAGCTGGCGCGTGACGCGGTCGTCTTCGTCGCTGGACCCCAACCCCGGCTCCAGCGGCTCCCCGGTGACCCGACCCTGCCAGCCGAGCGAGAGCTGCGAGGGCTGCAGGCGCGTCGCTCCGGCGACGGGCGCTCGCTCGCCGTCCGTCAGGTAGGTGTGGCCTGCCTCGTCCATCCAAACGGAGACGGTTCCCGGAAGCAGCGCCATCAGCGCCAGCAGTCCCAGCCCCAGCGCGAGCACACAACGAGCCTGCGAGGTCCGCACGCATAGTGATTCGGACAGTGCGGCGGACTACTTGCGAAGCTGGCCTATCAGGTGAGGGAGCTCCGGCAGGATCAGGCGCTCCATGGCGAGGCGCACGGCCCCGGAGGAGCCGGGTGTGACGTAGATCGCCGTGCGTCTCGCCGTACCCGCCAGGGCGCGCGACAGCATCGCCGCCGCCCCGATCTGCTCGAACGAGAGCATGCGAAACAGCTCGCCGTAGCCGCTCAGCACCTTCTCGAGCATGGGCTCCACCACATCTGGAGTGATATCGCGGGCCGAGACGCCCGTGCCCCCCGTAACGATCAACGCGTCCACCTCCGGTCGGGCGATCGCACGCAGGACCTCCCGCCGGATCGCGTGCGGCTCGTCCTTTACGAGCTGGCGCTCGGCGACCCGGTGGCCCCGCGACTCGAGTGCCTCTTGGATCAGCTTGCCTGAGGTGTCGGAGTCGAGCGAGCGCGTGTCGCTGACCGTGAGCACAGAGACCGTCACCACCGACGGGGCATCGGAGCGGTGCGACGAGGGCGCGTCGCCCTGGGAGGTCACGGATTCTCCTCCACCCAGTACGCGCCGTTCTCCGCGAACTCCTTCTTCCAGATGGGAACAGTCCGCTTGAGCGTATCGATCGCGAAGCGGCAGGCTTCAAAGGCGTCGGCCCGATGGGGAGCCGCCGCCGCGAGCATGACCGCAGCGTCTCCCACCTCCAGTCGACCCACACGATGGGCCATGGCCAGGCGCACCTCGCCCCAACGCTTGCGGACCTGCTCCGCGATGGCCCGCATCTCCTGCTCGGCCATGGGGACGTACGACTCGTACTCGAGGTGGTCGATACCCTGGCCACGCGAGTGGTCGCGCACGACGCCCGTGAAGGTAACGATCCCCCCGCAATGCGGGCTGCGTACCTCTTCGAGCAGCGCGTCCATCGAGAGTGGCGCGGCCTGCACCCAGGGGCGACCCACGCCTCCGCTCATCGGGGGCAGCAAGGCCACCTCGTCACCCTCCTCGAGCCGCGTGTCCATCGCTGCGCGCTTTTCATTGAGCGAAACGAGCAGCCGTCCGTGATACTTCGCCACCGAAGGAAACTGCTCCTCGACGCGCGTCATGAGCTCCTGAAGCGAGGCTCCGGGATCGAGCTCAAGCAGCACGTCCTTCTTTCCGACCGCTTCCCTCAGGCCCGCAAACAGGAGTAGACGTACACGCATGTCGTCTAGCGTAAGGGATGGCCCAGATGGGATCAACGCGCAGCAAGCCAGCCGGCCGGACCCGGCTCAAGTGCGCGCGGCGCTCGATCGTGTACGACCGGGTCTACTCGCGGACGGGGGCAACGTGGAGCTGGCCAGCATCTGTCCCGACGGCACGGTGCGGCTCTCCCTTCAGGGTGAGTGCAGCCGCTGCCCCGCGGTCGAGATGACCGTGCGCCGAGTGATCGAGCCGGTGCTGCGCGCACTGGTCCCCGGCATCACCGCGATCGTGATCGGCTGAGCCTCAGCGCAACGGGGCCTCTTGCAGCTTGGCGCGCTTCGCGTCGGGCTTGTCCGCTGCGACGTGCCCGTCGGGCCTCTCGACTTTGGGCTTTGCTTCGAGCTTCTCTGGCTTTACGGCCGTTGGCTTCTCTTCGCCCATCTTGATGTGGCCGCAGTAGTACGACCCCTCCTCCACCGACAGACTCGCCGTGCGCACGTTGCCGTACACGCGCGCGGTCTTGTGCAGGGTGAGCTGTCGGCGCGCGTGAATATCGCCGCGGACCTCGCCGGAGATGATCACGATCTCGGACTCGATGCTGGCCTGGACGCGCCCGGTCTCACCCACGATCAGCGTGTTCTCGCTCACGATTTCCCCCTCGAAGCAACCGTCGATGCGGACGGTGTCCTTGAAGGAGAGCTTGCCCGAGAACTCGGAGCCCTGGTCGATGAACGCCGTGAGCATGCCCACACCCCCCGCGGAAGCTTGAGCGGCGCCTCTCCCGGGCTCGCGACCTTTCCGGAGGTTGTTGAATCCCATCCCTCTCCCTTCAGGCAGCGCGAAGCGCTGCAGCGTCGGCAGGCGGGCTCGGGTCGCCCATAACCGGCCGAGATTGGCCCAGTTGTCGCCTGTTTTGCTCTGCTCCTGCGTATCGGCGAAGGGCCCGGGCGCTTGAATCGGCGCAGGCTATGCTTGCGGGAGATGGCCGCAGGCAGTCAGGAGCGAATTCGCGCGGAGCTACGCCTGGCGCGGGAACAGCAGCGCGTCCACGGAGCCTATCTCTTCGAAGGACCGCCGGGCAGCGGCATGCGTGAGAGCGCTCACTGGTTCGCCCGGCTCCTGCTCTGCGGCGCGGGGGAGTCGGAGCCGTGCGAGCGCTGTCGGGACTGTGTCAAGACGGCGCCGAAGAGCACCCCTGACGCGGGTGGGCCCCAGCATCCCGACCTCAAGCTGATCGAGCCGGACGGCGCGTCCATCAAGGTCGACCAGATCCGTGCGCTGCGGCGAGAACTGGGCTTGGTGGCCAACGAGGGCGGCTGGCGCGTGGGCCTGATCCTCGGTGCCGAGGTGCTGCGGGTCGAGGCCGCCAACGCTCTGCTCAAGACCCTCGAGGAGCCGCGACCCCGCACGACGCTGCTGCTGGTGGCCACCCAGGCCTCCCGCCTGCCCCCGACCGTACGCTCCCGCAGCATCCATCTGCGCTTCGCGCCCGAGCCCGAGGCCGCGCTCCGAGCGCAGCTGCGGACTCACGGGCTCAGCGAGGAGAACGCCTGGCTGGCCGCCGCGCTCGGCGGCGGCAGCCTCCACAGCGCACAGGCCTGGGCGGAGGAAAGCCTCGATGAGGCGCGCGAGATGGTCGCCTTGCTCGAGCGGGCACCCCGACTCTCGGCCTCGGAGCTGCTGGACTTCGCCGAGGCCTTCCGCGGCCGCAACGAGGCCACCCGTGCCCGCACCGAGCTGCTGTTTCAGGTGCACAGCGCGTTCGCGCGGCGGGCGATCGAGGCGGCGCTGGCGCAGGACTCGAGCGCGGAGCTCGAGCTCTGGCTCGAGCGCGCCGACGCCGGCGAGCGTGCCCGGCGCGAGTGGGCGCGCCGCAACCTGAATCCCCAGCTCCTGGTCGAAGGCCTGCTGCTGGAGCTGCAGGCCAGGGCCGTTTAGCCCGGCTACATTGCCAGCGCCATGTCGAGTCCCTTCTACATCACGACGCCGATCTACTATCCGAACGCGGCGCCGCACATCGGGAGCACGTACACCACCACCTACGCGGACACCGTGGCGCGCTACCACCGCGCCCTGGGCGAAGAGACGTTCTTCCTGACGGGCACGGATGAGCATGGGCAGAAGATTGCCGAGACCGCGGCCAAGGAGGGCGTGGAGCCAAAGGCCTTCGTCGATCGCATCTCCGAACGCTTTCGCTCGACCTGGCAGGAGCTCGGGCTCACGCCCGACCGCTTCATCCGCACCACCGAAGCAGCCCACAAGCATGCGGTTCGGCACTTCTGGCAGCTGCTCCACGACCAGGGCCAGATCCACTTCCAGGACTACAGTGGCCGCTACTGCGTGGGCTGTGAGCGCTTCCTGACGGAGCGCGAGCTGGTGGACGGCAAGTGTGCACAGCATCAGGTCGAGCCCGTGCTGCGCACGGAGGCCAACTACTTCTTCAACATGGCTCCGCATATGCCCTGGCTGATCGCCGAGCTGGAGTCGAACCCCGATCTGATCTCGCCGGCGCGCTACCGCAACGAGGTGCTGGCGATGCTGCGCAGCGGTGAGCTCGAGGAGCTCTGCATCTCGAGACCACGCGAGCGGCTCGAGTGGGGTATCCCCCTGCCCTTCGACGACCAGTACGTGCTCTACGTCTGGCTCGACGCCCTGATCAACTACCTGACGGGAATCGGGTACCCCGATGACCCGGACTGGGAGCGGCGTTGGGCAGGCGTGCATCATCTGATCGCCAAGGACATCCTGAAGCCACACGCGATCTTCTGGCCCGTGATGCTGCACGCAGCGGGGATTCCGCTCTACCAGGGTCTCCACGTGCACGGCTACTGGAGCATGGATAACCAGAAGATCTCCAAGAGCCTGGGCAACCTCGTAGATCCGCTGATCATGAAGCAGAAGTACGGCTTCGAGGCTTTCCGCTATTACCTGCTGCGCGAGATGTCGTTCGGGCTCGACGGCGAGTTCTCCGAAGAGGCCCTCGTGCGCCGCATCAACGCCGACCTCGCCAATGACCTGGGTAATCTCGCGAACCGCTCGCTCTCCATGCTCGAGCGCTACTTCGAGGGCGTCGTCCCCGAGTCCTCGGGCGCGAGTGAGCTCTCGCAGGCGGCGGAGAGCGCCGCGCGGCAGCTGGACCAGCAGCTGCGAGGCTTCAACACGCAGCGGGCGCTGATTGCGCTCTGGGAGCTAATCGGGGCGGTGAACAAGTACATCGACACCCAGGCTCCCTGGAAGCTGGCCAAAGCTCCCGCGTCGCGGGACCAGCTCGGCAGCGTGCTCTACGAGTGTATGGAGGCGCTGCGCGTGATCGCGGTGCTGCTCGAACCGTTCATGCCCGAGACCAGCGCACGCATCCTCGGCCGCCTGGGCGACCCGGCCCCGGGCGCGACCCTGCACGAGAAGCTGCGCTGGGGCGGCCTGGTGCCGGGCACGCAGACGCGCAAGGGCGAGCCACTCTTTCCTCGCATCGAAACCTCGTGAGCTTCTTTGACAGCCATGCGCACATCGGCGCACCCGAGCTGCTGGCCGAGGCGGGGGCGATCCTCGCGCGCGCCCGCGCGGCGGGCGTGAGCGGCGTGCTCGCGGTGGGCGCGGGTTACGGAATCGGGGCCAACGCAGGCGCGGTCGCAGTCGCAGAGCAGCACCCGGATGTGTGGGCCACCGTCGGCGTCCACCCCCACGATGCTTCGGAGTGGAACCCGCTCGCCGAGCGCGCGCTGGAGGGATGGCTGCTGCATCGGCGCGTGGTGGCGGTCGGGGAGTGCGGATTGGACTACCACTACGACCACTCCCCGCGCGACGCGCAGCAGCAGTGCCTGGCTGAGCAGATCCGCATCGCCGAGCGAAAAGGCTTTCCGCTCGTGATTCATGCGCGTGCCAGCGAGGGCTCGCGCGACGCGTTTGAGGACCTGCTTCGAATCTTTGATGAAGCAGGGGCGGAGCGGGTGGGCGGGGTCATCCATTGCTTCACCGGCGACCTAGTCTTCGCTCAGGACTGCCTCGCGCGCGGCTTCGACATCTCGTTCTCCGGCATCCTGACGTTCAAGAACGCGGAGGAGCTGCGCCATGTGGCTGCGGCGCTCCCCCTCGAGCGCTTGTTGATCGAGACGGACAGCCCACTGCTGGCCCCCGTGCCACACCGCGGCAAGCGCAACGAGCCGGCTTTCGTGGTGCGCGTGGCCGAGTGCCTGGCGGAGCTGCACGGTACCAGTGTGGAGCGGCTGGCGCAGAGCACGCGCGAACGCACCTACCACGCCTTTCGGCTCGAGGACGCCCGATGAAACAGATCCTGGAGCTCGCCATTACGATCGCCCGCGAGGCGGGAAGCCTGCAGCGCGACCGCTTCGCCGAGCCCCGCCAGATCGAGACCAAGAGCAGCGCGATCGATCTCGTGACCGACGTGGACCGCGCCTGCGACCAGCTCGTGCTCGAGTACATCACCTCTGCGCGTCCCGACGACGCGATCCTGATCGAGGAGACGGGCGCGCACGAGGGCCACAGCGGCCTGCGCTGGATCGTTGATCCCCTGGACGGCACCACCAACTACGCGCACGGCTTCCCCCATTTCGCGGTCTCGATCGCTGTCGAGCGCGAGGGTGTGCGTGAGCTGGCCGTGATCTACGACCCGATGAAGGACGAGCTCTTCAGCGCCCTTCGCGGCGGCGGCGCCTTTCTGAACGACAAGCCGATCGCCGTATCGCAGGTGAAGCAGCTCGAGCGGGCGCTGCTCGCGACCGGCTTCGGTTACGACGTGCATCAGGCGAAGCTGGACAATCTCGAGTACTTCGCACGCTTCATCAAGCGTGCCCAGGCCGTGCGCCGCGCCGGCTCGGCGGCGCTCGATCTCGCCTACGTCGCGTGCGGCCGCTTCGACGGCTTCTGGGAGCTCGAGCTCCATCCCTGGGACGTAGCCGCCGGGCTGCTGCTCGTCGATGAGGCCGGTGGGCGCAGCAGCGACCTCGAGGGCGGACCCGTGCCCGCCTCCGGCCAGCGCCTGCTGGCCAGCAATGGACAGCTGCACGAAGCGCTGCTGCAGGTGCTGTCCGCCACCTGAGGTGGCGCCGCAGCCGGCGAGGGAGGGCCCCTATGGCTGCTACGTCTCCCCTTCGCGCACAGCGCAGCCTCGTGTCTACCTCAGGCTGGTTCCAGCCGCTCCGATACGACTAGCATGCCTCGGCCAGCCAGGCGGCGCGGGCTTGCGGCCCGCTCCGCGCTGATCCTGTTTGTGACCTTGCTCCTGGCTCCTCCGGTCCAGGGGGACGCTGCGCCCGCTATTCGTTACCTGGGCTTGCAAGGCGGACGAGCCAAGCTCGTGATCCACCGTCGTAGCTACGTAACGTTGAAGATCGGCGAGCTGGATCAGTCCGGCGTCAAGCTGCTCGCGGTTTCGAAGCAGGCCGTGGTGGTGCGCTACCAGGGTACGAACTATCGCTACAAGAAAGGGAGCCGGAGCGGGAAGGCGCTGCCTCACACGGTGGCGATCGAACATAACTCCAACAAGATGTTCCTGACGCGCGGGACGATCGATGGGGTCGCGGTGGACTTCGTCGTCGACACCGGCGCCTCACACGTGGTGATCAGCGCCGCCCAGGCCCGCAAGCTGGGGCTGCGTTACAACCGGCGCCATCCCATCAAGGTGGTCACCGCATCCAGAACGGAGACCGCGTACCAGGTGACGATCGCTTCGGTCAGCGTGGGTGGGATCTACAAGAACGAGGTCAAGGCGCTGGTGACGCGCGGCAAATTTCCCACTACCGTGCTGCTCGGCATGTCGTTTCTCGGCTCGCTGCAGATGAGGCAGGAGGGAAACCGACTGGTCCTCACGGACTGAGCTAGCCCCGGCAGCTTTGGCACCTGGTGCTACGGCTGCGCTCTATCTGAGCCTCAGCCTCCAGCGGCCCGTTGCCAGCAGAGACTGCCGCTCCGTTGCCGTGGGTAAACACCCCCGGCAGCCTGTCGGCATCGCCCCTGGATTGAGTGATTGAATAATCTCGCGCCATCTGTGTAGAATCGCGGCCTAGGAGACTCCCACCTCCCGCCTGGGGGGTCGGCCAGGGGAGAACGGGTTGCGGCAGAAGAAGCGGGCGAAAGACAGTCGAGCGACCCCCGAGGGTGTCGTCGCTCTGGATGATGCTCAACACATCATCCACATGCCCAACGGACGCTCGACGCTGGTCTCCGCTCTGGAGCGGCTCTTCGGTCCTAGCTCCGAGGCAGTGGTGGCGCGTGACAGCGACGAGCGGTTGCTCTACACGAACCCGGCCTTCAGCGAGCTGGTGGGTTTGGATGCGGAGGCATCGCTGGGCCAGCTCGATCCCTTTCCCTGGTCGATCGAGGGGGGCAGCGCAGCGTGCGAGGAGCGTTCCCAGTTCTTGGAGTCAGAGCAAGCGCGTAAGCTCGGCATCGGCCTCTTCGCGTGGAGCGTCCGGCACGCGAGCGGTGAGTATCGTCCGGTCTGGCTGAGCCGTCGCAAGCTCGTCAGCAAGGGCGGAGCCACGCTCGGCGACGTATTCATTCACATCGATCGCGCGCCGACATGGAGCGGCCGCGAGAACGGCGTCGCGGGGCGGATCGAAGAGCTGGAGGCAAGCATTCAAAGGATCGCACTGGCGATCGAGCAGCTCGGGGTTCCGGTCGGCATGCGTCCCGCCGTGCGCCCACTGGGCCCGAGGGCCGAGTTCAGCACGCTCTCCCCACGCGAGGGCGAGGTGCTGCAGCCTCTGCTCGAGGGACATCGCGTGCCGTATATTGCGCGCATGCTCTACATCAGCCCTCACACGGTGCGCAACCATCTTCAGTCGGTATTCCGCAAGCTCGGGGTCGCGTCCCAGGCGGAGCTGATCGAGAAGCTCCTAGCTGGCGAGACCGAGGTCCCCGAGCCCTCCGCGGACGCCCCCCGGGAACACTAGCCCGAAGTTCTCACAACGGGCCCGCTCAAGGCGCCGCCCCCCCTACTAGCCCTTTGCTTGCACGGGGTGTGCACCGACCGGACCCGCACTCCGACGCTGCGCAACCGCCGGCAGGCCTCTTCCCCTCGTGTCGGGCGTCTCTGCGCGCACTGAGGCCAGCGCAGCATAAAGAAGGGGCCCGGGCATGTCGCCCGGGCCCCTCGTTAGAGAAAGAGCCAGATCAGCTCAGGGTCAGTTCTTGCACTTGATCCTGCTGGCGTTCCCGTTGACCGAGCAGGTCGACAATGGGATCAGCCCATTTCCGT
>SMWZ01000056.1 GCA_004356455.1 Deltaproteobacteria bacterium | reverse complement strand
CGGACCGACACGACCCTGCTGATTCGCGAACTGGAAGGCCGCCAAGCCGGGCGCTCGGTCGTGCCCCAAGACCCCGTCGTGGCCTTTCTCGATGCGCTTGTCGAGGACTACGCTGACGAGTGGGTCACGAAGTGCATGTTCCACTATCGCTGGGCCTACGCGCCAGACATCGACAAGGCCGCGCGGATCCTGCCGCGCTGGTTCGGAACGAACCAGCCGGAGGAGACCGCTATCGCCATGGGTAAAGAGTTTGCGCAGCGCCAGATCGAGCGGCTCTGGGTAGTGGGCTCCAACAAGACCACCGGGCCCGTGATCGAGGCGAGCTACCGGCGTCTGCTCCTTCTGCTGGACGCGCATCTCACGACTTCGCGCTTCGTGATGGGCGCGCGGCCCGGTACGGCGGACTTCGGCCTCTACGGCCAGCTCAGCCAGCTAGTGGCATTTGATCCGACCCCGGCGGCCATCGCGCTCGAGCTAGCGCCGCGCGTGGCGGCGTGGGTGGATCTGCTGGAGGACCTCTCGGGCGTCGAGCCCGCCGATGACGGCTGGACCTCGCGCGATACCGTGCCCGCGACCTTCCGCGCGCTACTCGAAGAGATTGGCCGCGTCTATGTCCCGTTTCTGGTGGCGAACGCCGAGGCCCTCGCGCACTCCGCGGAGCGGGTGGAGTGCGAGATCGACGGCCGGCCCTGGGTGCAGCGCCCGTTCCCGTACCAGGCCAAGTGCCTGGCCCGGCTGCGCGAGGGACACACCGCACTGGGCACGAGCGATCGCCGCGTGCTGGATGCGATCCTGGCCGGCTCGGGCTGCGAGCGGCTGTTCGCCTGAGCGGAGCTGTATCGTAGATGCGCTAAAGGGCGGCTTTCACCATGCTGCGGACTCGCCCTTCCAGGAACCAGCCGAGGAATGTCATACGGATGCGGCTGACCTCCTTGCCGTCATTGAAGAGGAGGTAGGACGGAAGGCCGTCGGCGTGGAACGCCTGCTGGACCTGGCCCTCCGCATCGATGTGGACCTTGACGAAGCGGGCGCGGCCGGAGAACTCGTTGGCCAGGGACTCGATGACCGGCAACTGCCGGACACAGGTCCCTCACCAGTCGGCGTAGAGATCGACGAATACAACTCCTTTGGACTGCGAGATCTCAGCGAATGCGGTTTCGGCCGCGAGCGACTCCAAGGAGTCGCCGCGGGCCGCGCTCGCAGCGAAGCTCAATGCAAGCAGCAGCGCGAGCAGGATCGAGCGGGTCTTCATGGGTCCTCCTAGCTTAAACCGGGTTCGCGCGGGCCTCGAGTCCGCGCAGGGCGTTCAGCGTCAGGTCGACCGTCAAGAGCTCCGGAAGAATCTGCGGCCTGTCCGGATCCCTGGGGCTGTAGAGCAGATACATGGGTACGCCGGCGCGGCCAAAGCGGGCGAGCTCGCTGCGAATCGTCTCGTCCCGCCGGGTCCAGTCGGCGCGGAAGATGACCACGTCGAGCCGCTCGAGCTCGGCCTGCACGCGCGCGTCGCCGATCACGAAGCGCTCGTTGGCCTTACAGGTCAGACACCAGTCCGCGGTGAACTCTACGAAGACGGGTCGTCCGCGGGCGAGCTCCGCCTGGACGGCGCCGGGGCCGAAGACGCGCCACTCCAGCGTACCGCTCTCCGACACCTCGGTCTCGATCGGAGCCGGCGCGGGCGAGGCGACCAGCCCTCCCACTGCCAGCACAACCACACCCAGACCCACGACACGAGCCGTGCTCCGGCGACCGCTGGACTGCAGCGCCCCGTAGATCCAGCTGACAAAGGCGATCCCCAGCAGGAGTGCGAGCAGCGCGGCCACCCCATCGGGACCAACGGTTCTCCCCGTAAGCCAGACCAGCCAGACGAGCGTGGCCAGCAATGCAAACCCCAGCCCGCGCCTAAGCTGGATCATCCACGCTCCGGGTCGCGGAATCAGACGCGCCCACGTCGGAAACCACGTGACCAACAGGTAGGGCGCGGCGAGCCCGAGACCGATCGCCAGAAAGATCCCGAGAATCACAGGTGTCGAGCTTGCAAAAGCGAAGCCTACCGCCGTTCCGAGGAAGGGTGCGGAGCAAGGTGTGGCCAGGACCGCGGCCAGCAGTCCCTCAAAGAAGCTGCGGGCCGGACCCGTGGCCTCTTCCCCGACACGGCCCAGGCGGGTTGCATCAAAGCCGATCTCGAAGACGCCGAAGAGGTTCAGAGCAAAGAGCAAGAGAACGATGCTGATCGCTCCCACGAAGAGCGGCTCCTGAAACTGAAACCCCCACCCCACCGCGGTGCCGGCCGCCCGCAGGGCCACCACCACGCCGGCCAGGACGAGCATGGTCGCAAGGATCCCAGCGGTGTAGGCAAAGCCATGTCTGAGAACTTCGCTGCGGTTCTGGTGCGCAAGCTCGGTGACCCCGAACACTTTGATAGCCAGCACCGGCAGCACGCACGGCATCAGGTTCAGAATCACGCCGCCCAGCAGAGCGAGAAGAATCGCGCGAAAAAGGGTGACTCCCAGAGCCGAGCTCGCGAGCGGCTCAAGCCACGGGTTTTTCGTTGCCACCACTTGCGCGCCGGCTTGCGCCGTCGGCAGATCCAGGTCGACCTCGACCCAACGCACGCCCAGCTCGGGCACGCGAACCGCAAGCACTCCGCGCAGCCGCACCCTCTGACCCGGATCCAGCTCCTCGGCCGTCCCCTCGAGGTTGATGAGGAAGCCGCCCGGGGAGAACGGATGGGGCCGCGCTCCGGTCACCCGGATCTGAACCGAGTCGATCTGGTCGGGAACAAACGCTTCGGCGGGGTTCGCCTTACCCGGAGCGTACTGGGGGCAGCGCTCCCGGTTTGCGCCCGCGCAGGGAACGACGACGATGGCTGCCCGAAACGAATCCCCCGGCCGGACAGCGCTCTGCGAGTAGATCGCATCCAGTGCGAGGTCGAACGAGCTAGGAGCGACTGGAACCCGCGCTGCGTAGCGATCGAAGAGTGCCCGCGTCCTGTCATCGGCGGGACGCGCATCAGCTCCGATGCTGATCGCACGGGCGAGCTGCACCTGTCCCGGAATACAGCGTACTCGACAGACCAGAAACTTCGCGGTCACCCGCACGGCTTGCATCCCGCGCGCTCCCTCGTCGAAGGTCACGTCGCTCGCGAGCAACACCTCCCCGGAATAGCCATAGGTGGTGAGGCCGCCCTCCGTGAACACCTCCGGGCCCGGCAGCTGCACCGGTCCCACCTGGGCCGCTTCGACCTGCCAATCGAGCTGGGTGGGAAGACCGGACTCGCCGGGATTGCGCCAGTAGATGTGCCAGCCGCGATCGAGCTCGAAGTAAACCCCCGCGCGCAGTTTCCCCCCCGCGGTCGCAACGGAATGGTCAAAGAGCAGGCGCGCCTCCACGCGCGGGTCCCCGTCGTCTAGCGCGCCCACGCCGCGCGCGCCTTCGGGGACCGGGGATGCCACCAGCGAGCCGAGCGGCAGCAGCAGGCCCGCAAGCAACAACACCAGGATACGGCTCATGTCGGCGTAACTCCGCAAGGCAGGGGTGAGGCTAGCGCATGGGGATATGGACCGTACGGGGGAAGGACCGAGCCAGTTACACGGCTGGGCCTAGCGGAGAATAGTTCGCTGAAGCATTGCCTTCGGCCATAGTTTATGACATAAACTACGAGCGATGACCGCAGCTCGCGCAGGCGCCCGCTCCCGCCCAGCGCGACGCACACAATCGCGGCGGCCGCGGGGCTCCCTCTCGCGAGAGGAGATCGTGGCGGCGGGTCTCGCGATCGCCCGCGAGGATGATCTCCAGCGCCTCACGATGGAGCGGCTGGGCCGCGAGCTGGGGGTCACCGGGATGGCCATCTATCGCCACTTCCGCGACAAGCAGGAGCTGATCGACGGGATTCTCGACCACTTCGTGCGCGAGGCCAATGTCACTGGCCACGGCACCGATCCGCGCGACTGGAGACTTTGGATTCGGCGCACCTATCACGCGAAGTACCGCGCCCTCGCCAACACTCCGGGCGTGCTTCCGTTCGTCGCGTCGCGTGTCGGGTGGCGCTTCGGTCCCGCCGCCATGGCCACGCTCGACGAGACGCTGGCCGTGCTGGGGGACGCAGGCTTCAGCCGGCGCGAGGCGGCCGAGGTCTACACCACCGCCCTGGCCCTCGCGCTGGGCTGGGCCACGCTCGACTCCAACGGCTCGGGTGAGCTCGAGCCCGATGAACGAGTGCAAGAACGACGCCGTCTCCTGGAGCTACGCTTCGCCGCCGAGTCCCGCACGCGGCGTCCGAACGTCGTGGGCTCCGCGCGTGAGCTCGCGTCGGCATCGCTCTCCGCCAAGCTCTTCGATCGCGGACTCGAGCGCTACCTGAGCTCGCTCAAACCGCAACGGGAGGTGTCTGATGACCACTAAGGCGGAGGCTGTCTACGAGCCACGCAGCGGCGAGAGCTGGCGCGACCCCTTCACCATGTACATGGCGCTGCGTGACCACGATCCCGTCCACTATGTGAGCGACGGCGATTACTGGGTCCTCTCGCGCTTCAATCAGGTCTTCGACGCGGCCATCGACGCGGCCACCTTCTCCTCAGCGAAGGGTCTGACCTTCACTTACGGCGAGATGGAGGAGCTGGGGCTCGAGGCGCCGATCGTGATGATGGATCCGCCCGAGCACACGGCCCTGCGCAAGCTCGCGATCAAGCGCCTCACACCCAGGCAGGTGACCGTGATCGAGCCCATGGTGCGGTCCTTCATCGCGGAGCGCGTGGAGCGGCTGCGCGAGCTCGGCGAGGCCGACGTGATCGCCGAGCTGCTGAAGCCCCTGCCGGGCCTGGTGGTGGCCCATTTCCTCGGCGTGCCGCAGGAGGACCGGACGCTCTTCGACCGCTGGACCGAGTCGATCGTGGCGGCCAACGCGGACGGCGATGTGATCGCCGCAGACGCGATCGGCGAGCTGTTCGGCTACTTCAACAGCCTGATCGAGCTGCGACGAAAGGAGCCCGGCGACGACATCATCTCTGCTCTCGTCCACGCACGCCTGGGCGACGAAGAGGTCTCGCTGGCGCAGCTCCTGGGTTTTGCCTTCACCATGGTGACGGGAGGCAACGACACCACCACCGGACTCCTCGGGGGCGCGTTGGAGCTTCTGACACAGCATCCGGATCAGCGTGCTTTGCTTCTGGACGACCCGCGACGGATTCCGAACGCGGTCGAGGAGTTCCTGCGGCTGACCTCACCCGTGCAGGGGCTGGCTCGCACGACCACGCGCGACCTCGAGCTCGAGGGAACAAAGATTCCGGAACAGAAGAAGGTGATGCTCCTCTATGCGTCGGCCAATCGCGACGAACGAGAGTTCGGCCCAACCGCCGCGGACTGTGACGTCACCCGCAAGGTCCGACGCCATCTGACCTTCAGCTACGGGCCACACCACTGCATCGGCGCGGCCGCAGTGCGGCTCCAGGCGCGCGTCGCGATCGAGGAGCTTTTGGCACGCTGTCCTCGCTTCACGGTCGACGCGGAGCGGGGCCACTTCGCCCCCGGCCACTTCGTGCGGCGCTACCAGACGCTGCCCTTCAGCGCGGGAGCCTGAAGAGGCAGAGCTTGGAGAAGGTGGTGGGCGAGAGAGGATTCGAACCTCCGACCAACGCCTTGTAAGGGCGCCGCTCTACCCCTGAGCTACCCGCCCCAGGATCAGTTTACGCCGGCAGGGTGCTCCACGGTCTGCACCTCGAAGATCTCTTCGAGCGGGTACTCGAGCGGCTCCTGGAGCACGGCGGGGTTCTCCATACGCACGGCGATCTGGAGCACATCGTCCATGTGCTCAACAAACACGACCTTAAGCTTTCGCTTCACCCGCGCCGGGATCTCCTTCAGATCCCGCTCGTTCTCCTTGGGGATCAGCACAGTCTCGATTCCACCGCGCAGCGCCGCGATCAGCTTCTCCTTGAGACCGCCGACGGGAAGCACCCGTCCCCGCAACGTGATCTCACCCGTCATGGCGATGTCCGCACGCACGGGCATGCCGGTGAGCGCTGAGGTGAGCGCCGTGGCCATCGTGATCCCGGCGGAAGGGCCGTCCTTGGGAACCCCGCCCTCCGGTATGTGCACGTGGATATCGACCTTCTGATAGAAGTCGCGCGACAGCCCTAGCTGCTTGGCCCGCCGCCGCACGTAGGACACAGCGGCGTGCGCGGACTCCTGCATAACCTCGCCCAGCTGGCCGCTGACCTTCACGCGCCCCTTGCCCGACGTGACCAACGCCTCGATCGTGAGCAGCTCTCCTCCCCCCTCCGTAAACGCGAGCCCGGTGGCGATCCCTACCTGGTCGGCCTCCTCCCGCCTGCCAAAGCGATAGCGCGGCGTCCCCAGGTACTTCTTCACCTGCTTGGGCCCGGCGCGAACATGGACCTCTTTCTCGCTTGCCACCACCTCGCGTGCCACCTTGCGACAGATCGACGCGATCTCGCGCTCCAGGTTGCGCACACCCGCCTCCTTGGTGTAGCGGCGGATGATCTCGAAGATGCCCTGATCGGTGAACCGGAGCTGCTCGGGCTTGAGCCCGTGCGCCTCGAGCTGCTTGGAGATGAGGAAGCCACGGGCGATCTGGAGCTGCTCCTCCTCGATGTAGCCGGGGAGGCGGATGATCTCCATGCGGTCCTGCAGCGGCCGCGGCACGTTGTGCAGCGAGTTCGCGGTGGTGATGAACAGGACCCGCGACAGATCGTAGTCGATATCCAGGTAGTGGTCGTTGAAGGCAAGGTTCTGCTCTGGGTCGAGCACCTCGAGCAGGGCCGAGGCGGGGTCGCCCCGGAAATCCATCGACATCTTGTCGACCTCGTCGAGCAGGAAGACGGGATTACCGGAACCCGCCTTCTTCAAGCCCTGCACGATCTTGCCCGGAAGCGCGCCGATGTAGGTGCGCCGGTGGCCGCGGATCTCGGCCTCGTCCCGCACGCCGCCCAGGCTCATGCGCACAAAGTCACGTCCCGTCGCGCGTGCGATGGAGCGCCCCAGTGAGGTCTTGCCCACGCCCGGAGGTCCCACCAGACACAGGATCGGCCCCTTCATGCGCTCGACCAGCGCCTGCACAGCCAGATACTCGATAATCCGTTCCTTGGGCTTCTCGAGCCCGTAGTGGTCCTCTTCGAGGATGCGCTCGGCTTCCGTGATGTCCTGGTTCTCTTCCTTGTAGCTGCCCCAGGGCAGAGACAGGATCCAGTCGATGTAGTTGCGCACGACCGTCGCCTCCGCAGACATCGGCGACATCATCTTGAGCTTACGGATCTCCTTCTCGCACTTCTCTTCCCCTTCTTTGGGAATTGTGAGCTGCTTGAGCTTCTCCTCCAGCTCCTGAATCTCGTTCTTGAACTCGTCGCGCTCGCCGAGTTCCTTCTGGATCGCTCGCATCTGCTCGTTCAGGTAGAACTCCTTCTGCGAGCGCTCCATCTGCTTCTTGACGCGCGTCCGAATCTTGGTCTCGACCTGCAGCACGTCGATCTCGGCCTGCATCAGACCGTAGATTTCTTCCAGTCGCTCGCGAGGGCTCGTAATCTCGAGGATGCGTTGCTTGTCCTCGATCTTGAGGTTCAGATGCGCGACGATGGTGTCGGTGAGCCGCGCCGGGTTATCGATGTTCATGATGGTCGAGAGCATCTCCGGTGGAATCTTCTTGTTGAGCCTCACGTAGGTCTCGAACGAGGCGTTGATGCTGCGGATCAGGGCTTCAGCCTCGACCGTCATCTCCTCGTCCTCATCGATCGGCTGGGCGCGGACGAGGAAGTACTCCTCCATGGGCTCGTAGCCCACGATTCGCGCGCGCTGCTTGCCCTCGACCAGAACCTTCACGGTCCCGTCCGGCAGCTTCACGAGCTGCACGATCACACCCAGCGTGCCCACCGAGTAGATATCGTCCTGACCTGGATTATCGGCTCGGGCGTCCCGCTGTGCGGACAGCAGCAGCGAGCGATCGCGCTCCATCGCCTCCTCGAGCGCACGCACGGACTTTTCGCGACCGACGAAGAGCGGCACGACCATATAGGGAAAGACGACGATATCGCGCAGTGGCAGCAGCGGTACGACTCGCCCCGCCCCGCTCTCGCCTTCGTGTGACGCCATAGGCTAACCCCTCACGCGCTCTCGGCGCGGTCGTAGACGGTCATCGGCTCTGCCTCGTTGCGGATCACATCCTCGTTGATGATCACCTCCAACACGTCGCTGCGCGACGGAACCTCGTACATGATATCCAGCATGGTCGACTCGAGGATCGAGCGCAGTCCGCGCGCACCCGACTTTCTGCTCAGCGCCAGCTCGGCCACGGCATCGAGCGCCCCATCGGTGAAGCGCAGCATGACGCCCTCGAGCTCCAGCAGCTTCTGGTACTGCTTCACGAGTGCGTTCTTGGGCTCGGTCAGGATCTTCACCAGCGCGTCTCGGTCGAGCTCCTCAAGCGTCGCCAGCACGGGCAGACGACCCACGAACTCAGGGATCATGCCGAAGCTCAACAGATCCTCCGGTCGGCAGGATTTGAGGATCTCGCCGATCCGCCGCTTTTTTCGCAACTGCAGCTCCGCACCAAAGCCCATGCCCCGCACGCCGATGCGTCGGTCGATCATCTCCTCGAGCCCATGAAAGGCTCCGCCGCAGATGAACAGGATGTTGGTCGTGTCTACCTGCACAAACTCCTGCTGGGGGTGCTTGCGTCCGCCCTTGGGGGGCACGTTGGCGATGGTACCCTCGATGATCTTGAGCAGGGCCTGCTGCACGCCCTCACCCGAGACGTCACGGGTGATCGAGGGGTTCTCGCTCTTGCGGGCGATCTTGTCGATCTCGTCGATGTACACGATGCCCCGCTGGGCCTTCTCTACATCGTAGTTAGCCGACTGGAGCAGGTTCAAGATGATGTTCTCGACGTCCTCCCCCACGTAGCCCGCCTCGGTCAGCGTAGTAGCGTCCGCAATCGTGAAGGGCACGTCGATGATCTTGGCCAGGGTCTGCGCCAGCAGCGTCTTGCCGCTGCCGGTCGGCCCCAAGAGCAGGATGTTCGACTTCTGCAGCTCTACGTCGCCTACGATCGACTGGTTCTCGATGCGGCGATAGTGGTTGTGCACGGCGACCGCGAGGACCTTCTTCGCAGCCACCTGTCCGATCACGTACTGGTCGAGGACCTCGTTGATCTCCTTTGGCTTGGGAACCGACGAGGAGGGAGCGTCGGGGTCGCGATCGGCCTCCTCCTTGATGATGTCGTTGCAGAGCTCGATGCACTCATCGCAGATATAGACCGTGGGCCCAGCGATGAGCTTCTTAACCTCCTTCTGACTCTTGCCGCAGAAGGAGCACGCCAGACTGGTATTCTCCTCCCTTTTCTTCACCCCTTGGTCCCTCCGACCAAGCTCACGTGCTTCTCCATGATGCGATCGATGATGCCGTAAT
>SMWZ01000055.1 GCA_004356455.1 Deltaproteobacteria bacterium | reverse complement strand
GCTCGGCATGCAGGCGGTTGATGGAGTTCACGCAGACCACGTCGACCGCGGGCGCCGAGAGCAACCGCTCCAGCTCGCCATAGTCGACAGCCAGCTCGGCGCCGCACGTCTGCGCCAGGCGCGCGGCGCCTTCACGGGTGCGCGATGCCACACCCCGCACGCGCGCTAGGGGCAGGTGGGCGAGGGCCTTAGCGTACCTGCGCGAGATATGTCCCGCGCCGATCAGGGCCACGCCGAGGGGGCGGCTCATGCAGCCCCCGCGGGCCTCAGAGGTTCATCAGCTGCGCGACCCGCTCGCGGTGGCCGCTGGGGTTGCCGTACGTGACCTCGACGGCCTTGGCGCGCTTGAAATAGAGGTGGCAGTCGTACTCCCAGGTAAAACCGACCCCGCCGTGGATCTGGATGTTCTCGGAGCTCGTGTGTCGGTAGGCATCGCTGGTGTAGGCCTTGGCCATGGCGGCGGCGAGCGCGGTCTCGTCCACGCCCTCGGAGAGGGCCCACGCGGCGTAGTAGGTGATGGACTTGGAGGACTCCACCTCGATCAACATGTCGGCGCACTTGTGCTTGATCGCCTGATGCACACCGATGGGCTTGCCGAACTGGATACGTTCCTTCGCATACTTGACCGAGTCTTCGAGCACCTTCTCGGAGCCGCCGATCGCATCCGCGGAGAGCGCGACCAGCGCTGCGTCCCGCACCGCCTCCCAGGTCCCCCAGCCTCCGTTCTCCTCACCCAGGAGCTGGCCCGGAGCCCCATCGAGGCGAAGCTCGGCGATACGCCGCGTCTGGTCCATGGACTGCAGCGGGATGACACTTACCCCCTGCGCCTGGCGCTCGACCAGCAGCAGCGAGATGCCGCTCTCACCGGCGCCGCCCGTACGCGCGGCGACCACCAGCGTATCCGCGTTCTGACCGTCGGGGACGAAGAGCTTGGTTCCGGTCAGCCGAAAGCTGGCGCCCTCTTTCTCGGCCCGCAGCTGGATGTCCGTCGCCTCCTCGGTGCCCGCCTCTTCGGTGATCGCGAATGAGAGGATTCGGTCCCCGGCCGCAACCGCGGGCAGGATCTCCTTGCGCTGCGTGTCGGTGCCCGCCATCAGCACCGCCTGCGTGCCTTGCAGGTTGCCAAAGTAGGGGGATGGAAGCAGCGAACGGCCCATCTCCTCGAGGATCACGACCAGGTCGACGAAGGTGAGTCCGGCGCCGCCGTACTCCTCCGGGATGAGCAGGCCGACCCAGCCCAGCTCCGCCATCTTCTTCCAGAGCTCCGGGCGGTAGCCAGACTCCGTCTCCATGAGCTCGCGCACCAGGCTCATGGGACACTCCTTCTCCAGGAACTCCCGCACCGTGCTGCGCAGGAACTCCTGCTCCTCCGTAAACCCGAAGTTCATGGGGCTCGCTCCCTTCTGTAGGCACACCGGCCCAAAGGCGGCGCGCGATTCTAGCTTGGGCTGGATTCCCCAGTCAACGCGGCCTCGCTATGGTAACTATCTCGTGGCTCCAACGTAGCTTGGGGCAATACACTGGTTGGGATCCGAGGTATGGGCGCAAAGATCGAGGCGAAAGCGGTCAGCAAGCGGTTCGGCGAGCACGTCGCGCTGGCGGAGCTTTCTCTCGAGATCGACCAGGGGGAGATCTTCGGCATCATCGGCCCCAATGGGGCGGGTAAGACCACCTTTCTGCGCATCCTCACGGGCTACTGGCTGCCCTCCTCGGGCGACGTTTACGTAGACGGGCACTCGGTGGTCAAGAATCGGTTCGCGGTTCAGAAGCAGCTCGGCTACGTGTGCGAGCAGCCCAAGCTCTATGACGACCACGGCGTGAGGACCTTCCTGCACATGATGGGCGCGCTGCGCGGGATCAAGCGCGCGGATCTCGACGCGGCCGTGGAGCGCGCGATCGAACGCTTCGGGCTGGGGGAGGTGCAGCGGCGGCGGATCGGGGTCCTCTCCAAGGGCTTCCGCCAGCGCGTCTCATTGGCCCAGGCCATGATCCATGACCCGCCGCTGATCGTGATCGACGAGCCGACCGTCGGGCTCGATCCGCGCCAGCAGATCGAGCTCCGTCGCCTAATCCAAGCGCTGGGGGGCCATCATACGGTGCTGCTTTGCACGCATCAGCTGCGCGAGGCCGAGGTCTGCTGCGACCGTGTGGCGCTGCTCGACCGCGGTCATCTGGTGCAGATCGCGACCGCGCAGGAGATGGAGGCGGGAGGCAGCCTCGAGGCGCTGTTCCTGGATCTCACTCAACGCAGCGAGGGCCAAGGATGACGCAGCGGCTCTGGGCGCTCTTCCGCAAGGAGCTACGAACGCTGTTCGCATCGCCGATCGCCTACATCGTGCTCACTGTCTTCGTAGCGCTCTCGGGTGTGTACTTCTTTCAGCACCTCCTCAACTATAACCGCCTGCTCTTCGTATTTCAGTCAGGGGCCATCTCCGGCGGTAGCTTCGACGCGGGCACCATCCCGCTCCAGGTCAATAGCCTGAATGACCTGTTCATTCCGACCAGCAACGACCTGAGCCTCTTCCTGCTGGCGGTGCTCCCGCTGGTCACGATGCGGGTCTTCGCGGAAGAGCGCGCGCAGGGCACCGACGAGCTCCTGCTCACGACGTCGCTTCGTCCCTGGGAGGTCGCAATGGCCAAGCACGTCACCACCTATCTCTTCGTGCTCCTCATGCTCGCGGTCAGTGCCATCTATCCCGCGGCGGTCGTGATCAAGAGCCATCTGGGAATGGAGCATCTGCTTGCGCTCTACGTGGGCCAGCTCGGCTACGGCATGGCCGTAGCGGCCATCGGCCTCGCCTGCTCCTCGCTCACGCAGAGCCAGATCGTGGCCGCGGTGCTCGCGTACGCGATTCCCTTCCTCATCATCGATTTCACCTGGCTGCACCCGGTGCTGAGTCAGGGCGTCGCGCAGGTGCTGGACGAGTTCGCGCTGCAGTCGCACTTCGACAGCTTCGCGCGTGGAGTGATCGAGCTGCGTCGCGGCCTCTACTTCGGAGGCATCATCGCGCTGGGCTTCACTGTCTCGGTGGGATCCATGGAGTTTGCGAGGGCTCGTTAGATGCGCTTTCTGTCCGCAGCGGGACTCGTCACCATCCTCTCGGGGCTGGGCGCCTACTACGCGACCGAGCAGCTTTCGTGGTTCTCGATTGTGAACCTGATCGTGGGCCCGCTGCTGCTGGTGACCGTGGTCGTAGTCGAGATCGGCCGCTTCCGCGGGTTCACGGGGGCTTCCTCGCGGCGCGTCGCGCTGCGCTGGGGCCTGGGGATCGCCGCCGTCGTGGCAGCGAGCCTGGCAGCCAACCTGCTGGGTATGCGCTGGCACTCGACCATCGATCTCACGGTCGAGCGCCGCTACACGCTCTCGGATCAGACCCTCCTCATCTGCGAGCAGATCGCGGCGAACCGCGACACTGAGGCCCCGAGCCTGCTCTTCCTGGAGGACGCGCTGATGGCCAAGGAGGTGCGACCGCTGATCGAGGCCTACCGCGGCGCGTGTCCGGGCCTGGAGGTACGCGAGACGCGGGCGACCGACGCACCGCCGGAAGCCCGGGCACTGCTGAGCTCGGCCGATGCCACGGTCCTGGCCTGTCAGCCCGGCCGCTGCGAGCTGGCGGGCTTTCCATCTGAGGAGAACATCAGCAACGCGCTGCTGCGGCTCGGCCGCAAGCGGCATGTGCGCGTCGATTTTCTGGTCGGGCACGGCGAGGTGAACCTGGCCAGCGAGAACGAGTACGGATTCTCCGGCCTGGCCGGGGCGCTGCGTGACGAGGGCATCCAGGTTGCGGCGCTGGTGGGCGCCGCCGCCCGGGCGGTGCCCAAGGAGACGACTGTGCTGGTCGTGGCGGGCCCCGAGCGAAACCTGCTGCCCGCCGAGCTGGCCGCCATCGAGCGCTACCTGGAGCGCGGGGGCAGCCTGCTGGTGTTGCTGGAGCCCGGGGTCACCACGAATCTGGAGCCCCTGCTGGGCCGCTGGGGCTTTGAGCTGCCTAAGGGCGTGCTCGCGGATCGGGCGGGCAGCCCACTCTTGGAGGACCCCAAGCCCACCAGTCTGCTGCTGCGGTCCTATAACCCCTTCCACCCGGTGACCCGCAAGCTCAGCAACCGCACGCTGCTGCTCATGCCCGGCGCGCGTGCGGTCATCCCGGCGCGCAAGCCCCGGCCCGACGATGACCTCGAGGGCCTGGTGTTCTCCAACCGCAGCGCCTGGCTCGAGAAGGATGTGGTGGCCGCCCTGGCGGACCGCGCGATCGCGCCCGATCCGGACGAGCCACTGGGACAGGAGCTGCCGCTCGCGGCCGCAGGTCGCTACCCGCGCGCCCGCGGCGAGGCACGGATCGTGGTGATCGGCGATCGGGACTTCGCCTCCAATCGCCTGCTGCTGGCCCTCTACAACCGCGATCTCTTCCTGAATGCAGTCCTGTGGCTGGCCGAGGATGACGA
Source organism: Deltaproteobacteria bacterium (assembly GCA_004356455.1). GTDB lineage: Bacteria > Myxococcota_A > UBA9160 > SZUA-336 > SZUA-336 > SMWZ01. The sequence continues at coordinate 763 of SMWZ01000055.1, read as the reverse complement.
GCACATCAGCCTCCGCCCCAAGGCCTGGACCCCGCATCAGGACCCCTTCACGCTGCAGCAAACGCTGGCGTATTTCTATTTCCTCGCCTTCGCTCTACCCGAGGTTCTGCTGCTGCTGGGTATCCATGCCTGGTACCGGCAGCGGGGGGCCTAGACCTGGGGGGACCGCCACCCAGTTCTCTCCAACGCCACCTATCTGAACAGCAGGCAGCCGTTTGGGGTCTAAGGGCGGGATCCGCAGGGGCGAGAGGCTCGAAACCCGGGGGCCTCCTGTAGTACGATGCGGCGCCGCGACGACTCGATCTCGGCGGGCCACGGTCGCCCAGGGATCCAGCCCCGGTCGCAGGTACGGGTCCGAGACGGAAGCAGCTGAGACAAATCCGGGACGAAACGGAGGATTAGTAGGATGAAGCGTTCGATAGTGGCGATGGGAGCCAGCCTGGCGCTCGCGCTGGGAGCATGCCAGCCAACCAACCAGCAACTCGAAGATCTAGCAAAACAGCAGGACGAGATTCTCGCCAAGCTCACTTCGCTCGAGGCCAACCAGAAGAAGCTCCTGGCCTCGGCGACGCCGGCCGCGCGCCGTCAACGCCCCAAGGAGGACTACAACAAGGTCTACAAGATCGACATCGCGGGCTCGCCCTTCCTGGGGAAGGCGGACGCTCCGGTCGTGATCGTCGAGTGGTCCGACTTCCAGTGCCCGTACTGCGCGCGCGCAACACCGCCGCTGAAAGAGGTCCAGAAGAAGTACGGCGACGACAAG
>SMWZ01000054.1 GCA_004356455.1 Deltaproteobacteria bacterium | reverse complement strand
TGCCCGAGAGATCGACGAGCGGCAGCACCGCAAGCGCCCGGATGCTTCCGAGCTGAATAGCCCGGCTCGACCCCCGGTCGTCCCGCATCCATTGCCAGGCCGCGAGGGCCGCGACCACCAGCACCAGGCTGATCCCCATCGCCGGGGCGGGCCAGCTCCGTTGCGTTCTCGCTCCAGCAGCGGCGTCCGGCAGCTCGAGCCGAAGCCGATAAGCGTGCACCGGCTTCGGAATGTTCTTGAGCGACTGCTCGCCCAGGTCCTCGTAACCGAACTCCAGCTGGCTCTCGATCTCGTCGCGTACCTTGGACGACACGCAGACGCCGCCGGGCTCGGCCAGCGCCTGCAGACGGGCGGCGATGTTCACACCATCGCCGAAGATCCGCTCGCCCTCGACGCAGACGTCCCCCAGGTGGATGCCGATGCGGAATTGCATGCGGCGATCCTCGGGCCGACCAACGTTCTCCGCCTTGAGCTCGCGCTGGATTCCGGCTGCGCAGGCCGCGGCATCCACCGGGCTCGAGAACTCCGCCAGAAAGCAGTCGCCGCTGAAGTCGACCAGTCGGCCGCGGTGCTCCCTCACGAACGCCCCGACCTGCTCCCGGTAGGCCATGATGTGGCGCACGGTCTCACTCTGGTCGGCGGCCATGAGGCGGCTATAGCCCACGATGTCGGCACTCAGGATCGCCGCAAGCCGGCGCTCGATGCCCCCCGAGCTCATGCGCGCGCAATTCTAGCCCGGCTCGAGCCGTGCGGCTCAGCGGGCGCGGATGCAGGCGTAGGTCAGGGCCTCCGCGCACTGGCTTCCGGGGATCGCCTCGGGGTAGCCGGCGGGGCAGACGTAGGTACCCGCACCGGGGAACGAGAACTCGGGCTCACAGGCCAGTGCGATCTCGCACAGCTCCGCGGATGCTCTGCGGCAGTCGGTGTAGATGTCATGGGCGCATCCCAGCGCGAGCAACGGCAGCAAGGGGAACGCTCGGCGCAGAGCCCGCCTCACCATGTGGGATCCGGACCGTCCGCCCCCTCGACGTACTCCTCCAGCAGCTGGCTGGTCTCTGGGTCCATCTCAACAAAGGCCAGCGCGATCTCCCGCACGAAGCTATCCATGGCGGTAATGCGCACCACCTTGCCGACGATGCTCGTGCGGAGACCGTCCAGGTCGAGATTTAGGCGCACGAGCTCTCCAACAACCGCATCGAGATCGATGCATGTGAGGCGGATGCCGCCCTGGGAGAGATCGACCGTGCGCCCCGGGATGTTTCGAGACGCCACACGCGCAACCGTGACGTCGGCATCGATCCGGATCCGCGGGTACTTTCGACCGTCCGCTGCCATCCTCTCCCCTGCGGCAACTACTTCTCCCAGGTCCCTAGTTCGGAGCGTGTGAAGGCAACCCTTTAGGCTCACGCGGCCACCCCGCCTGCAACGCCGGCGCGGGACCTAAGCGCTGAACAGCGGGCACCCAGGGCGCCTTTATAGCACTCGTGGGACGCGCATTGCACGTGCCGCCCACGCTAGACTCGGGGTGAGAGGTGAAGGAGGCACGGATGGAGGTTCGCGGAAACACAGTCATCGTGACGGGCGCGGCGCGCGGGATCGGTCGGGGAATCGCGGAGTGCTTCGCGCAAGCGGGCGCGCGGGTGATCCTGGCGGACCTCGGCTCGCTGGTCACGGGCGAGTCGGGCAGCTGGGCCTACCGCCTATCCTCCAAGGATGAGCTGGAGGCAGCGGCTGAATCCATCCGGAAGGACGGGGGCGAGGCTGCGACGATCGAGGTGGACGTCGCCGATGCAGCCTCATGCGAGAACCTGGTGCGGGCTGCGACCCAGACCTTTGGGAGCCCCCAGGTGCTGGTAAACAACGCCGGGCTGCTCAAGGCGGGGGAGCTTGCCACCTACAAGGAGCGCGACTGGGATCGCCTGTTCGGCGTAAATGTGAAGGGGGTCTTCCTGGCCTCACGCGCGGTCGTTCCCGTGCTGACCGAGTCCGGCGGCGGGGTGATCATCAACATCGCTTCCATCGCTGGGAAGCGCGGATACCCGGGCCTCAGCGCCTACTGCGCCTCCAAGTTCGCGGTGATCGGTCTGACCCAATCGCTGGCGCATGAGCTCGCGGGCTCCGGGATTCGCGTGAACGCCATCTGTCCCGGACTGCTGGCGACGTCGATGTGGATGGACCATCTCGCGCTCGGCGTCGGAGTAGCCCCGGGCAAGCAACCGGGCCGCGAGACCTTCGAGGACTTCGTCGACAAGAACACACCGCTGCGCCGAGAGCAGACTCCGCGGGACATTGGAGAGGCGGCGCTCTACCTGGTACGGGCGGAGAACGTGACGGGCATTGCGCTCAATGTGGCCGGCGGAACGGAGATGAGCTGAGCGTCGAGCGCCGCAAGGCTGCGGCTCGAGATAGGCAGGCCATGGCTCCGGATCCAGTAGAGATCGAGCGCGAGCGAAGGCGTTGGCGGGCTCTACCACGCGAACGACCCGCGCGCATCCAGCGGCCCGGCCCCGGCCAGGAGTCCGTCTGGGACTATCCGCGCCCACCGCGGGTAGAGGGGATCGTACGCCGGCTGCGCGTCGAGCTCGGGGGGCGGGTGCTGGCGGAGACCGTCCGTGCATGGCGGGTGATCGAGACCTCCAGCCCGCCGGTCTACTATTTCCCACCCGCCGATGTGCGCACGGAGTTCCTGGAGCCGAGCCCGCGCTCGTCCCTGTGCGAGTGGAAGGGCCTCGCGCGTTACTGGTCGGTGCGCATCGGAGATCGTCTCGCGGCGGACGCTGTCTGGGGCTACCCGGAGCCGGACCCGGGCTACGACGCGATTCGGGATCATTTAGCCTTCTTCCCGGGGAGGATGGACGTCTGCTCTGTCGACGGCGAACCGGTGCTGGCGCAGCCGGGGGAGTACTACGGCGGCTGGATCAGCGCCGAGCTGGTGGGTCCGTTCAAGGGCGAGCCCGGGAGCGAGACCTGGTGATGAAGCCCCTTGCGCCCACGCTCGATCGCTGGGAGAAGACGGGACTCAGGTTCGAGCATCAGGGCCACTCGATCTTCTACCGCGACGAGGGAGAAGGCCCACCCTTGCTCTGCGTGTACGGCTTTCCGACGGCATCCTGGGACTGGCATCGTCTCTGGCCCGAGCTGGCGTCGGTTTGCTTTCTGAACGGCGGGCTCTTCCCCGAGGTGCACCGAACGCTGCTCGCGCAGCGACTGCTGCTCTCCCCGCTGGGCCCGCTAGTGGCACGCCTCATGAACGAGCGCAGGTTTCGTGCGACCTTCCCCTCCATCTTCGCGCCGGCAACCCGCCCGAGCCAGGAGGACCTCCACGCGTTCTGGACGCTCATCGCGTACGCCGATGGACCCCGCATCGCGCACAAGGTCATTCGCTACATGGTTGAGCGGCGTGCGTAGCGCAAGCGCTGGGTAGGAACGCTAGAGAGGACCAACGTACCTCTGCGCCTGATTGCCGGCGCGCTCGATCCCGTATCCGGTCGTCATATGGCCGAACGCTATCAGGAGCTCGTGCCCGCAGCGGACGTTGTGATTTTAGATGAGGTGGGACCTACCCGCAGCTCGAGGCTGCCGAAGCGGTCCTGGACGCGTATCTCGAGTTCCGGGAACGGCTCGGTGCAGGGGGTGCGTTGCGTTCAAGTCTCGCTTGACAGCGTCGATGAGCTGTCCATGCACGCCGTGGCCATCACCCTTCAGACTACACTGATCGCTCTGGCGGCCCTACCGCTTCTCGGCTGCTGGCCCGAGCCGGGCTCGCCGGAGGGGCAGTTGCGCGCGCTGTTCGCAGAGGCCGAGAAGGCTGCTGAGGCCAGGGACACGGGTGCGCTGAAGGATCTGATCTCAGAGCACTACGCCGATCGTCGGGGACGCGATCAGCAGGCCATCGTTGGGCTGATCAAGTTCTACTTCTCCCGCCACAAGTCGATTCATCTCCTGACCCGGATCGGAAGCCCCCGCTTTCTCCAGCCCACGCGGGCGCAGGTGACGGCCTTCGTCGCTATGGCGGGCCAGCCGATTCCGGCGGGCGCGGAGCTATCGAGATTGCGCGCAGATCTTCATCGCTTCGATTTTGAGCTCGTGAGCACGGACAAAGATGAGTGGAAGGTAACTCGAGCGGAATGGCGGCGCGCTCAGGTATCGGATTTCCTCTGAGTCAGAACGGTGCGGGTTCCAAGGCTGCCGCCCCTCGCAGCAGCCGCTAGTGTTCTGTTCCGGAAGTTCGCTCGCCTTCTCGGCCCGTGCTCGGCCTCGGCTCCTCAACTGGCCGGTTAGCGGCGGGCAAGCCCGCCTGCCGGCACGGCACATGGCTGCACGTGTGCCTTGGTATGGTCCGGTACGTTTCCAGTGCCTCGGCTTGCGCGTGGCCCAATCTGACGCACAGCTGGCGCCCTAGCTATGGCAAGCCGGTGAGAAATCCAGGCTCCCGTTCGATTCCGCTCACCTATTCGAGACTGGCTCCGCAATCTCGGCAGAAGCGCGCGCTCCGCTGGTGTCCCTCCGTCAGGCAGAGGGGACACACACGCGTGGTGACCGGGCGCTGCCGACCCGCCTCGATCAGCTCGGCTGAGACGATCCCGGTGGGGATCGCGATAATGGCGTATCCCATGATCATCAGCGCCGCAGCCAAAGTCTGGCCCGGGACGGTCTGGGGCGTGACGTCCCCATAGCCGACCGTGGTCATAGTCACAATGGCCCAGTAGACGGCGCGGGGGATACTGGTGAAGCCGTTGGCTTTCCCCTCGATGAGGTACATCGCCGCACCCATACTGATCACGATCAGAAGCACGGTCATGAGAAAGACAACGATCTTGGGAAGGCTGGAGCGGAGTGCGGCCGAGAGCACATTGGCCTCGCCCAGATAGACCACGAGCTTGAAGACGCGGAAGATGCGCAGCAGGCGCAGGACCCGGACCACGAGCAGCGACTGCGCGCCAGGCAGAAAGAGGCTCAGGTAGGTGGGCAGGATGGCCATCAGGTCGATGATGCCGAAGAAGCTGCGCGCGTAGCGCGTCGGTTGTACGACACACGAGAGGCGGAGGATGTACTCGATCGTGAAGAGGCCGGTGACCACCCACTCCACGCCGCGCAGGAACGGGCCGTACGTGGCCCGGTACGCTGAGACGCTCTCCAGCATCACCACCAGGACGCTGAGCACGATGACGCCGATCAGAGCGACGTCGAACGCCTTCCCGGCCGGTGTGTCTGCCTCGAAGATGATCTCGTGCAGCCGGACCCGCCACGGAGCGCGCGCCGCCACCGGATTTACTTCCATGCCCCGAATCTAAGCGCTGCGAGCTGTTCGGCCAAGTGGCTCGGAAGATGGGCTGGCCTCGAGCTCTCCGGGCGGCTCTTCAAGGGGATGCAGAAGGTCGCCAGCGTTGTGAGCCCTGAGCTTCAGGATCAGGCGCTGGGGCCTGTCTGGCGGGGTGCGACGGGGACATTTGGCTTCGAGCCGGACGTCGAGCGGGTCTGGGGCAGATTCGAGGCCCCAGGTCTCGGGCTGGCGAGTGCCGGGCACGACGTTCGCGTGGGGACGCTCCGCGCTGAGTTCGAGTCCAAGCGATCGGCGCACGGCGTTCCCGGGGGAAACTGTCTTTCTCGCTCGACACCCTCGAAGTGCTGGCTGGAACCAACGGGACGCCGAGGATGGCGTTGCAGAAATGGCTGCTCACACAGACGAGCCAAGAGGACGCGAACGGGATGTTCCGCACGAACATCGTGCTGCATTGCGCGGACCTCGCGCGGCGGGATGAGCATTACGGGCCGGGTGAGCTCGAGCTGACTCAGGTTGGCGTGCGAAGTCAGAACGGAAACCTGACCGCCAAGGCGAAATCGGCGTTGACGGAAAGAACCTGCCGAGCTTCGCTGACCCGGGGTTCCTGAAACGGGCTATCGAGGGGAGCGCCGAGCTCCGTGTGCCCGCGCGCAGCGCCCACGGGGCGTTAGACGCTGCGCTCTCGAGCAAGCTCCCCGCTGCAAGGCAAGCAGCGGATACAGAGGTGGAGAGTGCAATGCAGCAGGTCCAGCGGGCGACCCTGCGGACGCAGCTACTGCAGCGTCTGACGACCGTGAACATCCTCACACGAGCAGGCGAGTTCGTCGGCATGCACCCCGTCTACTAGCCTGCACTGGCCCTGCGCTCGACGCGCCTCGCATGGGGCATCGCGTGCAGGGGGCTGAGTCAGCCAGGTCTTACTGGCAGCTAAAACGGGCTGCGACGGCCAGATCGCCGATCGTCGTGTCAAGGAAATTCACCGTACCGACCAGCTGCATCCCGGTCGTGGCACTGCTGGCCAGAGCATCGCACAGAAAGGGCACGCCGAACCTCGCGCCGGGCTCGGCCGTCAGCTCCTTCGAAGCGGTGTTGGCAGCGTTGATGATCACTCCCGACGCCAACTCCGTGGTGACCGGGATACACCGCCGGCCGATCACCACCAGCGTATCGTCCACACAAGCGCCTCCGGGACAGTCGGTCGCCTGTGCACAGCCCTGGAGATGGTTTGCGCCTCCGCTGCACTGCGGTCCACAAGGGCCTTCCAGGCTCGAATCCAGCGCGATCGAGACCCCGACAGCGCACTGCAGTCCGCCGGGACGGCTCGGACCCCCACCGACCTCCACGCACGAGCAGCCGCAGATGCTTCCGTGCGGCAAGCCGTCGCTGCCGCTGCAGGAGCCATCCGGACAGTCGGTATCGGCCGAGCAGGTCTGCGAGTTACTCGGCCCTCCGTCACAGAAGCCCTCGCAGCCATGGTCCAAGGGTTGGCCCAGCCCGTTCGTAAGGCAGTGGATCGCACACTTGGATCGGCAGTTGAACGGGCCGGTGCAGGCGCCGATGTTGTGGTTGGTGACGACTCGCGTATCCAGCGCGCTCCCGCCCCCGCAATCGATCTCCCCCGGGTCGCAGGCCTGGTCGGGACGGAGCTGATCGAGGCAGAGCAGACCGAGCCCCGCCACTTCCACGGGATCGATCTCCTGGATCTTACATTCACAGGGCGCGGTGCCGGTGTCGGGGTTCACGTCGCCGCACTCGATATCGAGGGATCCATTGAGCGCTACGCTAAGCGGGAAGAGCTGAGTGGTGATCACGAGCCCGGAGACCGGGTCACAGAATCCGCCCCCCGAGGCGCATTCGTCCGAGCTGATGCACGACATCCCATCGTTATCGCCGCCGACGCAGAACGCATCCGGGGTGTTCGGGTCTCGCAGCACGCAGCTGTGGGCTCCGATGGTCGGCGCGAAGTTACAGCTGCAAGAGCTGCTGCACTTGTCATCCGCGTCCGAGCAATCTCCGTCGACCTCGCATTCCTCTCCGCAGCCGGCCTGGACCACTCCGTCGCCGCATAAGGAAGCGCCCACGCAAAGGCCCGCAAGGCATTCGTCCGGCGACGTACAGGAGTCTCCATCCTCGCAGGTGGTGCCCTCCGGCACGACGCTATCGATCGGGCAGCCCGGGTCCACGCCGGTGCAGGTCTCGGCCAGATCACACTCCCCTAGAGCCGGCCGACAGACCAAGCTCGAGGGCATCAGCACTTGCGGCGGGCAATCGGGACTCGTGCCCAGACAGGTCTCCGGCAGATCGCAGACACCCGCGGACGGTCGGCACGCGACGCCGCCCGGCACCCGCAGATCCGGAGGGCACTTGGGGTTGACGCCATCGCAGCTCTCGGCCAGGTCACACGATCCGGCTGCACTGCGGCAGACCGTCTCCGCGGGCTCGATCTCGCAGACCGTTGAGCAACAGTCCCCATCGACCGCGTTTGCGTCGTCGCAGCCCTCACCTGCATCGACGATGCCATTGCCGCAGCTGTGGATTTCACAGACGCTGGGCTTGCCCTGACACTGGAAGCCCGGCTCGACCGTGCAGAAGGCGCCACAGCCGTCCCCGGGCTCGGTGTTGCCATCATCGCAGCTCTCGTTGGTGTCGACCTTGCCGTTGCCACAGGTGAAGTTGCAGGAGCTCGGCTGGCCCAAACACTCCCATCCCGGCTCTACTTCGCACAGGCCGGTACAGCCATCACCACCCACCTGGTTCTCATCGTCGCAGAGCTCGCTGCCCTCGAGCTGGCCGTTGCCACAGCTGAACTCGCAGTCGCTGGGGCTCTCGCCGCACGCCAGAAACGCGGGCTCGATCTTGCAGGTATAGCCTGGCTCTATCTCACAGCTACTGTCGCAGCCATCCCCGTCGTTCTCATTGCCGTCATCGCAAGCTTCGGTTCCGCGCACGAGCCCGTCGCCGCAGATCGTCTGGCAAGTATTCGGCGTGCCGGCACAGCTATAGCCGGCTTCAGCCGAGCAGTTGCCGCTGCAGCCATCGCCCTCCGTGAGGT
>SMWZ01000053.1 GCA_004356455.1 Deltaproteobacteria bacterium | reverse complement strand
CGGGTAGCGCCAGGCGGTAGATCCCGAGCTTCTCGATCACCTCCAAAACGCGCGCGCCCGAAGAGGCGTGGATGGCCGCGATCTCGGCCTCGCCAACGTCGGGCCGATACCTCACCAAGATTTCCCCGGACACGTGGCGTGGCTCCGCAGCCACCGTTGAGGCCAGGCACAAGAAGCCAACGAGCACGATGATCGCGCGCATAGTGCGCGCAGCACGCAGACGTCTTTTCACGGTGTACACACGACGGTCGGTCGTTCGTGGCTCGCTGCCTGCGGACGCGGGAGCATGATATACATTCCCGCGTCGAAAATGGAAGAATTTTGCGGGGCTCTTGACGGCCCGTGTCGTCCGGCTCGCTGCGTCGGACGACACCTTTCGAGTACCATTCACGCTTCCAAGAAAGCCCGCCTCGCGCTGGCTCAGAAGAAGGTAGAAGCCGAGGTGCAGACGCGCGCCTGATGTCCGTCCCCTGTCCACGCTGCGGGCGAGGCTATGATGTCGCGCTCTTTCAGTTCGGGCGCACCATCCACTGCACCTGCGGCAGCCGCGTTGGCCTCGAGCCGCGCATCCGGCCGGTGTCCTCTGGCCACGAGCTTCGCTTCATGGCGGATGCCATGTTGGGCCGACTGGCACGCTGGCTGCGCATCCTGGGCTGCGATGTCACCTTCGAGCCGGAGATCCCCGATGCCGAGCTGGTGCGGCGCGCTCTCGAGGAAGAACGTGTGATTCTCACGCGCGATCGAGCGCTTCCGGAGGAGTGGCGCCTCCCTCAGGTGTTGATCGTGGAGTCCGAGGCTCCGCTCCTACAGCTTCAGCAGGTGGTCCGGGGCTTTGAGCTCGACTGGCGAGCACGGCTCTTTACGCGCTGCAGCCGCTGTAACACCGAGCTCGAGACGGTCGCGCACGAGGATGTTGCCACGCGCGTACCCCCTCGCATCTTCTCTGAGCAGGAGCGCTTCCTCCGCTGCGCGAGCTGTGAGCGCATCTACTGGGGTGGCTCTCACAGCGAGCGCATGCGGCGGGTTCTGGACGAGGCGCTGGGCTAGCCCGGAAATTTCACCAGGGCTTCTGCTGCGGTCGCCAACTGCACGTCATCTCTGAGCGTGCTCGGCCTCGGCCTGTACGCGCCCAGATCTAACGTACATTTGGCGCCCTCGCGACGAACCCCTGGTGAGATATCCGGGTTAGGGCGGCTGGAGCTCCTGGAGACCGACGAGGCGACGGCTCAGAACGCGCGCAACCTCATACGACGTCAGAGTCTTTCATGAAGGCCTCAAGGCGAGAGCGTACTTCGGAGCTACGGAGCTTGACGAGCGCGCGCGCCTCGAGCTGTCGCACGCGCTCGCGGGACAGACCGAGCTTGTCTCCGACCTCGGTCAGCGTGTGCTCTCGTTCTCCCTCCAGACCGAAACGCCAGCGCAGGATGTTGCGCTCGCGACCGTCCAGCGTCCCGATGGAGTTACCTGTGGCGCTCTCGAGGCGGGCCTGATCCATGCCCTTGAGCGGGGACACCGGGTCGGGGTCCTTGAGGATGTCCAGCAGCTTCTTGGAATCCGTGCCCGGCAGGTCCGTCTCCAGGCTGATGGGGTCGCGCACCATGCGCTCGAGATCCTGAGCGTATTCGACCGCGATCTTCATCTCCTTCGCAATCTCGGCCGTGGTCGGCTCCCGCCCGAGCTGTCGCCCGATGGCGTCGTGAGTCCGGTAGTACTTGCGGAGCATATCGTGGTGATGGCTCGGGATGCGGATCGTGCGAGCCTGGTTCTGGATCGCGCGGATGAGCGCCTGCCGGATCCACCACACGGCGTAGGTCGAGAACTTGTAGCCGCGCCGGTAGTCGAACTTCTCCACCGCGCGGATCAGCCCGATATTCCCCTCCTGGATCAGGTCCTGAAAGCTGATGCCCAGGTTCCGATAGTCCTTGGCGATCGCCACGACCAGCTTCAGGTTGTACTGGACGAAGCGGTTCTTGTAGTCCGAGAGCCGCTCCCAGGCTGCCTCCATCGCGTCCGTGCGCTTGAAGTACGCGTCCTGGGCCGTACCAAGCTTCGCCTCGACAGCGGTCCGGGAGCGAGCGAGTGCCCTCAGGTCGGTCCTACGCTGAGTCCGACCGCTCGTGCTGCGCGGGCTCCGATGCTTCGACTGGAGCGACGCGCGCTTGCGGCCGATGCGCTCGAGCTCGTCGCGATACTCGAGCAGCTGGCGCCGCGCCTGACCCAGGATCTGCATGGACAGATCCGTATCCCGGAGCAGACGAGCCATGCGACGCTCCAGGCGTTCACGCGTGGCGGCATCGAGCTGCTTATTTGCCTGCAGCCGGTCGCGCCGGTGCAGGGTTCGTTCGAGCTTGCTCAGGCAGCTGTCTACCAGCGCCCCCAGCCGCTCGTTGTCGGTATCTCCGCTGCCGAAGGGCTCCGACATCTTGCCCGTCACCCGGTCGGCCTGCTTGAGTGAGCGCCAGATTCGAACCGTCTCCTCGGCCGTCCAGGGGATCGACAGGATCGCCTCGCGGAAATCGTGTGTGGCGGACTCGATCTCCTTGGCGAGTAGGACCTCGTGCTCCTTCTGCAGGGTCGGGATGTGCGCGATGTCGCCGAAGTAGGAGACGAGCGCGTCCGGCCCATGGCTCGGGTCGAGCTCCGCCTGGGCCGGCAGCCGCTTGCGAGCGGCCGGAAGCTCAAGCTCCCTGGGAGCGTTTACGAGCTCGGCATCGGTGTTCGATCCGAGCTCACGCCTCCACGACCGGCTGCGCCGGGCCTTTCTTATGAGTTCCTTGTTGCTCATCCCCTCGATCCCCTCCCAGGGACGGGCCGGGCGCAGCAAGCGCCCGCTCGGCTGGAGCCAGGTCTACGGATTCTCTGATCAGACGAGCCGCTCGGCCGCAGCATCAGGCCCGCTCAGCCCAGCCTCAGGCGCGGCTGGGTGCTTATGGGATGATATATTGCGAGCCCGGGTTACGGGATGGGTCGCGCCACCGCCCGAAGCCTGCAAGCTAGGCCCGGTCCGACCGCCGTCAACCCATTTGGACGTCTGAGTCCAAAATAAATTCGGCTGGAAAGTCGGCTACTTAGAATAACGGGATCGGGGTGGGTTGCCCCCGGGGCAGGGTGACTACAGCAGCCAGGCGTAGCCCGCGCGCAGGGCGTCGCGCCCGCCCTCCGCCAGGACCTGGCCGTGAGCCACGATGACGCGGTCGAAATCCCACGCCAGGATGCCCTGCAGGCTGGCGCGCCCAGCCGAGCGGTCCCGGATCAGGATCCGCTCCAACAGGCTGGGCCCGAAGCGCTCATAGGCCCGCAGCAGCCGGAAGGCGAAGCGCGTCGCCGGCGGACTGTCTGGGCCGATGTTAAAGGCCAGGTCTGTGAGCAGCAGGCTGCGGCTCGGGGGGTGGAAGAAGACGACCTCGTTCGCGAGCGGGTAGCCGCGGAAGAAGAGCTGTTCGAGCTGCCCGGCCCAGGCCGGCGGCGCCTCGTCTCCCAGCACCGCGTGCCAGCCCACGTCCTTGCGCTTGGTCTCGAGACCCGGCGCCGCGAACAGCTCCGCCTTCGGGTAGGCCTCGCTGTAATCCCCGATGAAGAGGTGGTGCATGCGGTTGGGTGCCACCGCGAAGCGCACCGTTCCCAGCGCGTCGAGCTCGCGCTGCAGCTCGGGGTCGAGGGCAACGGGGGAGTGAAGAAAGAGCTCACCCTCCCGCAGTCGGATCACGGTCATGCGTGTTCCGACGTCGACACCGGCGAAGGTAAGTGATCGTTCGGTGACCCAGAGATCGGGTGTGAGTTCGCGTAGCAAGGTGGCTCGAGCCTAGCACGACTCGTCGTCGGCGAAGACCGCCACCCGTGGCTCTCCGGTCGGCCCGATCCAGCCGCGGTACATCCCAGGAGTGGTGAACGGTAGCGCCAGCTTTCCACCCCGGTCCACCGCCACGCAGCCGCCACGCCCGCCCAGAGCCAGGACCCGTGCCAGCGCTCGCTCACACGCGGCCGCGAGCTCCAGACCGGCATGGCGTTGTAGCGCATCCACCTCGTGCGCGAACGCACAGCGCATATAGAGCTCGCCGTGGCCGGTACCGGAGACGGCGCAGGATTCATCATCGGCCCAGGTGCCGGCACCGATCAGCCCGCTGTCGCCCACGCGCCCGGGCAGCTGGTTCGTCATGCCGCCGGTCGAGCTGGCCGCGGCCAGGTGACCGCTCGCGTCCCGGGCCACCGCCCCGACCGTGCCGCCGCCGAGCTCATCGTGGTCCAGGCTCACGCGCGGCCGCGCCCGGGCGCGTTCGAGCTGCTCGCGCCGGGCGCGTGTGACCAGGCTACGCGGATCTACCAGGGCCACACCCTGCTCCAGCGCGAAGCGCTCCGCGGGCTCTCCGACGAGCAGCGCATGGGGACTTCTTTCCATTACGAGCCGCGCGGCCGAGATCGGGTGCGCAAGGCGGCTCACGCAGGCCACCGACCCCGCGGACCGGGTCGCGCCGTCCATGATGGCCGCGTCCATCTCCACGCGGCCGCTGGACGTCAGGACCGAGCCGCGCCCCGCGTTGAAGGGCTCGCTTGCCTCGAGCCACACCACGCAGCTCTCCACCGCATCCAGCGCGCTGCCACCACGCGCCAGCAGATCACGTCCGGCCGCGAGGCACTCCGTAAGCGCGCTCCGCGCCACCGTCTCCTCATCCGACGCGAGCAGGTCGGGTCGCAGCGCGCCGGCGCCGCCATGCACGGCCAGGATGAAATCGTTCATGCGGAATTCAGCATAGTATGTGCGGGAGTCGAATGCGCTGCGCGAAACCGCTTGGCGGATCGACGCTCCAGTCGGGAGTCGTCAGGACGGGAGATCGCCCCCGTTGATGCGCGGGAGCTTGTCGTCGAGGGGCATCCAGTCCACGTGCGTGTCGAAATAGATATGCGCCTGGGGCTCGCGCTCGATCGGTCCGTCCAGGCTCGCGAGCACGATATCGATCAGCTCGGGATGACGGGTGGACTCGCAGAAGAGAGTGCTTCCGCAGCGCTTGCAGAAGCCCCGCGTGCCGTGCTCGGACGAGCGGTATTCGACGAGTGACTTCGCTCCCTTCAGCAGCTTGAGCTGCTGCTTGGGCACGCCGGTCCAGGTGACGAAGCCGGCGCCGTGGTTGCGGCGGCACATAGAGCAGTGGCAGTGGACGCAGAAGCTCGTGGGAAGCGCCAACTCGAAGCGGATCGCGCCGCACAGGCAGCCTCCTTCAACTGTCGGTGCTTGCATGCGACACCTCCCTCGAGCTCCAGCCTATCAGCTCCGGGGGTATCGGAGAGCGAAAAAGTGGCGACCGGGCTCGCGCTCCGCGCCATCGGACGGCTTGATGTTGAGCGCGGCGCAGCGGCCGCGAGAACTGCGTCGGAACTCCCGTAACGGGTCACTAGAGCAGCTTCATCTGCTTGACCCACACCAACTCGCACGCTCCCTTGCCGGCGTCCTTGCGGCTGAGCGAGGACCTCCAGCGCCAGCCGTCCTCGGCGGAGATGGAGACGAGATAGCCTGAGATCTGAACGATGCTTCCCTTTCGGGTCTCGTTCTTCATCACCCGATCCACCTCGTCGTTGGCCGGGATCAGGTGCATGTTCGCGCTGTGTGAGGAGATTACCCGCGCGGGAATCGGCAGGCGGGCAGCTCGCCAGTGGTAGAAGCGCCCGCTCTGCGAGATCTTGATGTCCTTGAGCACGCTCTCATCGGACATTGGGCCCCAGCCGAGGGCGAGATCGATCGGCGAGAGCTGGGCCTCCCGCCCCATGCGATAGCGAGCCTTGCTGAGCACGCGCGCTTCGATATCGAAGCGCGCCAGCGGCTTGATCTGGTAGCCCTCCCACTCGAAGGGCGCGATGTTCGAGACGAGCACCTGCTGCGGCTCGGAAGGGGCCATCACGCCAGGCCCGTAGTGAAGCTCCTCGGCGGAGCACTGGTAGAAGAGAGACAGGGCGATGACTGTGAACAGAACCGCTCGCATCGGTATCGATCAGACTTCCGTGCGCGCTGCTCGGGAACTGCGCGCTGCTGATGGACAGCTGCCTCCCCCGCCGTCCGGTCGAGTCCCTATCGGTCCCGGCAGACATCCGCTGTACGCGACCCTGCAAAGCCCGCAGGCTGCGTAGCAGCGCGCGCTGCAGGCGCGTACGAAGTCACGCACCGCCCCGGCAGGCCGCAAGGCGAAGCGGAGCTTCGCTGCGCCGGCAGGCGGGCTTGTCCCGCCGCTACCCGGCCAGTGCTGCCGGCCGCTACCCGGGTAGTAGAGCTGAGCTCACCGCTAACGCGCTAGGCTAGGCTAGGCTAGAGCAAGGCCGCAGGCCGCGCAGCGAGGCGGAGCCAAGCTTCGCTCGCCGCTAACGCGCTAGGTTACGCTAGAGCAAGGCCGCAGGCCGCGCAGCAAGGCGGAGCCGAGCTGAGCTCGTCGATAACGCGCTAGGCTAGGCTAGAGCAAGGCCGCAGGCCGCGCAGCGAGGCGGAGCCGAGCGTAGTGCGCGCAGGCGAGCTTTGCTCGCCGCTAACGCGCTAGTATTGAGGCAGGGGGAAGCGATGGAACATTCCTTCGAGGAGCTCCACAAGAAGACGGTGGCGGACCTGCGGGAGATCGCGGCGGGCATCGAGCACGATGCGCTTCACGGCCACACCACGATGCACAAGGACCCGCTGCTCAAGGCGCTATGTACGGCCCTGGGAATCGAGGCCCACGAGCATCATGACGTGGTGGGGATCGACAAGCGTGCGCTCAAGCTGCAGATCCGAGAGCTCAAGGCCAAGCGCGACACGGCGCTTCAGGCCCACGACCACGCCGAGCTGAAGCTCGTGCGCCGCAAGCTCCACCGCCTGAAGCGCAAGATACGCGCGGCTACGGTCTAGGACGGCGACTCAAGAGTCGCCCGACGCGCGCACACCAGGCGCGTGCGAAGTCACGCGCCGTCCCGGCAGGCCGCTAGGCGAAGCGGAGCTTCGCCTAGCCCGCGAGCACCTGACCGGGGAGATGGCCCGTCGGCTTGCCACGGTGCAGCAGGACCTCTCCGTTTACGATTACCCATTCTACGCCGCGGGCCCGCTTGACGTGGCGCGACTCCCCGCCGGGCAGGTCATGCCAGATTTCGAGCGGCTCCGGAGCCACGGTCTGCGGGTCGAAGATGCATACGTCGGCGGCGGCGCCGACACGCAGCAGCCCACGGTCGTGTAAGCCGGCCAGCTCGGCCGGAAGTGAGGTCAGGCTCCGCACCCCCTGCTCCAGCGGGAGCACCTGCTTCTCCCGGATCCAGCGCGCGAGGAAGTAGGTGGGATAGTCCGCGCCGCAGAAGGTGTGCAGGTGAGCCCCAGCATCGGAGATGCCGGTGATCGTGGCGGGGCTCTTCAACATCGTTGCCACCGCTTCGTCGTCATCGTTGGTGACGCGCAAGAAGGCGAACTCGGTCTCGAGCTGCTCCTCGAGGAGCAGCTCAAGGAAAAGATCGCCCAGAGTGGTGGAGCGCTCCGCGGCCACATCGGATAGCAGACGACCCACGAGCGGCCGATTCCTCGCGCTTGCGGCCACGGCCACTCCCGTGCGTGCGAAGAAGCCGGGGCTCTGGGAGACGAGGGTCTCCAGCTCCCGGGATAGCGCTTTGCGTATCTCCGCCTGGCCCAGGCGATCGAGCTTGGCCTGGTGAGAGAGGCCCATGAATTCGCGCCAGCCGGATGAGCCGTTCAGATAATTCGTATCGCGCAGGTTGAAGTGCACGTCCAGGCGCTGACAGCGCATCACCGCGTAGATCCGAGCGCCCTGCCGTTGCGCGCTCTCCATGAAGTCGAGCAGGCTACGCCACTGGTCCGGGTACTCGGAACGTTGGTTGAACTCGTTCCAGGTCACCACCCGCCCGCTGGCTCTGGCCAGGCGTACCAGCTGCTCGCGATCCTCCTGATTGAAATCTTGCGCCTTCGTCCTCGGGTTGATGCCAATGATGCCGCGGTCGAGGTCTCTCAGGACGCATGCAAGTGTGAACATCTCCTCCTCGGCCGCCACGAAAGAAGGGATCGGCTCCCCCTGCTCACCTTTCTGGTGCGCGACCCTCGAGGTCGTGAAGCCAATCGCGCCGGCCCCGAGCCCCTCACGCACGAGCTGCTCCATCTCTGCAATCTCGTCGCCCGACGCCGTGCGCTCGTGTGCCGCTGGTCCGAGCACGAAGCGGCGCACCGCCGAGTGCCCGACCTGCGCCGCAACGTTCAGGCCGAGCCCGCGCCTTCGGAGCCAGTCCAGATACTGGGGCTGCGTCTCCCACTCCCAGGGCAGGCCGCTCGCGAGCGTGTGTTTGGAGACCCCTTCGACGCAGCTGAACATCCCCATGCTGTAGTCGCGGTCGCGGGCTCGCACAGGAGCCACGGCGTAGCCGCAGTTGCCCATCACGACCGTCGTCGTGCCGTGATCGCAGGAGGGCGTGCAGAGTGGATCCCAGGTCACCTGGGCGTCGTAGTGGGTGTGCAGGTCGATGAAGCCGGGACAGACCACGAGGCCCGCGGCATCGATGATATGGTCGGCCGCGCTGTCCACCTCGCCGACGGCCGCAATGCGGCCTTGCGCGAGAGCGAGGTCGCCCCGAAAGCGTGGCGCGCCGCTTCCGTCGATGATCGTTCCCCCCCGGATGAGAATGTCGTGGGCCATCTCTCGAGCTAGTCCACTTGGTAGAGACGTGCGCAGTTGTCCCAGAGCACCTTGCGCTTGGTCTCTGCGGACAGCGGTGCCTGCGCAAGAAAGTTGTCGACCGCGTGCGGATAGCTCGAGTCGTCGTGTGGCCAGTCGCTCGATAGGACAAGATTATCGTCGCCGAGCTCTGCAACCACGTGGCTCGCGAACGGCTCGTCGGGCTCGATGGAGATGAAGCACTGGCGAGCAAAGAGCTCCGAGGGCTTCTCCTGCTGCTGGAAGTGAGACCGGTCTGCCCATTTCTCCCAACGTTCGTCGAGCGCCCAGAGCCACCAGGGAAGCCAGGAGCAGTTGCCCTCCAGGAAGGCCATGCGCAGGCGCGGGAAACGCGAGAGGATGCCACCGGTCAGCACCGAGCCCAGCGCGAGCATCAGCTCCACCGGCTGACCCACGGCCTGACCGAGAACGAGGTTGTCCAGGTAGCGACGGGCCAGGTGCTCGCTATAGCCCACGTGAATGCCGTGAAAGGCGATGGCCACGTCCATCTGCTGCGCCGCCGCCCACAAGGGATCGTAGTCGCGGTCGTAGAGCGCGCGCCCCTTGATGGGCTGTGAGGGCAGGACCAGCGCTACGGCTCCGAGCTCGCGTACAGCAAAGCGTGCCTCTTCGAGCGCCAGGGCTGGCTCTTGCAGAGGAACGATCGCGGCCAGCTTGAGTCGCTGCGCGTCGGTCTTGCAGAAGTCGAAGAGCCAGCGATTGAAAGCACGACAGAGCGCCGCTGCAAAGGCTGGCTCCATGTCGTCAATGGTGGTGATGTGTCCGGCCAGGGTGCGAAACACGATCGATACATCGATTCCCTCGATGTCCATCGCCTTCAACATGTCCTCGGGCTGGGTACCCCCCATGCGTCGCTCGAGCGCGGCCTTGAGGGCGTCGGCGGCGGGCCCTCCGGACAGCGCGCGCCGCATGCGCACTCGCCATGCGCGCTGTCGTTCAGGCTGATCGAGAAAGGCGGGGATCGCCTTTCCCTCCACCTCCCACACGATTGGCCCACGTCCCGCCGCCTTGGGTGCCCGGTCGCGAAAGCGCGGTTCCAGGTACTCGGCCCAGAGGCTGAGCGGCTCGAACACGTGGATATCGCTGTCCATCACCCGCAGGTCCTGCTTCACGCTGACCCTCCTCGAGCTGACGCTGTGGCTTCAAGCCTATCACGGATGTTCTGCGCGAGCTTCGGCTTCGCTGGCGCGTGGTAATCTTCCACCGAACAGTGATGGGTTCAGAAAAGCGCCGCGTGCTCGTTCATCTTCCGCTCGAGGTCCTGAAGCGGGTCAGCGAGCAGGTTCCCGGGATTGAGCTCGTGCCGGTCCCGCTGAAGGGCGAGCTACCGCGGGATGCCGAAGGGGAGGTCCTGCTCACGCTTGCCCGCGGCAGCCCCAACCTGAGCGAGGTGGTGAAGCGAGGTGTGCGCTGGATCCACACCATCGGTACCGGGGTCGATCACTTTCCGCTCGAAGCCGTGGGCAGTCGAATTCTGACCTGCTCGAGGGGGGGTAGCGCGGTCCCGATTGCCGAGTGGGTCCTCAGCATGCTGCTGGCGTTCGAGAAGCGGCTCCCTCAGTCCTGGGTGAGTGCGCCGCCCGAGCACTGGAACATGGCGGAGCTGGGAGTTCTCGAAGGCAAGACGCTGGGCCTGGTCGGCATCGGGGGCATCGGTGTCGCGGTGGCGAGGCGGGCGCTCCCGTTCGGCATGCGGGTGCAGGCGTTGCGGCGGACACCGAGCGCGAGTTCCGTGCCCGAGGTCGAGGTGGTCGGCAAGCTCGAAGAGCTGCTTGCGGCCGCGGATCACCTGGTCCTGGCCGCTCCGGCCACGCCGGCCACGCGTCATCTCATCAATGCGAAGACGCTCTCGCAGGTCAAGCCGGGCGTGCACCTCGTAAACATCGCGCGCGGCTCGCTGGTCGCTCAGGACGCCCTGCGCGAGGCCCTCGATGACGGTCGCGTTGGGCGCGCGTCGCTGGACGTGGCCGAGCCCGAGCCTCTGCCCGCGGGGCACTGGCTCTACTCGCATCCCCGGGTGCGCCTGAGCCCCCACATCTCGTGGGCCATGCCCGGGGCCGTCGCGCGGCTGCTGGACAGCTTCATCGCGAACCTGCGCCGTTACCTCGCCGACGAGCCACTCGAGGGCATCGTCAATCTCGAGCAGGGCTACTAGCGGTGGGGAGCTGGGCCTGAAGCTCGATGTATTGACCGAGCGAGATCAGCCCGCTCGCACAGACGTCGGTGCGGACGAAGGCCTGGATCAGCGCATCGGAGAGCGCGCCCGGGTCTCCCGGCCGAAACACCCCCGAGAGCTGGAGCCGGCCGTCGAGCTCCGGGTCCTTCAGCGCTGCGATACGTTCGAGTGTCTGCTCGAGCTCCGCGGCGGACGCCATGCGGATGCCGAAGTGCGTCGTGCGCTGCGGCTGCGCCGTGCGCAACGCTTCGTACGCGCTGTACGCTGCGGCTAGCTCCCCGCTGCTGCCGATCTGCTTCTGCAGCAAGGTCTCGAAGCTCCACTGCTCGGCGCTCACCTCTGAGGCGTAGAGCACGTTATTGAGGAAGTCGCCCTGGCCCGGATCGATCTGGATCACCAGGTAGCGTCCGCCGGTCTCGACGGCGACACAGCCCAGCGCCTCGAAGACCCTGCTCACGAGCTTGCGCTCGCCCGGACGATAGACGAGCTCCGCGTGGTTGAGGAACCGTCCCTTCTCGTCCACCAGCTGGGATGCCATATCAACTCACCGGGCTTGCTGCACGCGCTCCGCCTCGGCCGCCAGGCCAGCGGGAGGGACCGAGGATGCGCCCGCCACGCCGCCCCGGTGTCGAGTGACGAGGACCATGAGTGCGGGTGCCACCAGCACGTCGGCCAGAAAGGCGATGATGGCCGCGGAGCTGGCCAGCACACCGAACCAGGCCGTGTTCACCATGTAAGCGAACAGGAAGACACTGAACCCGAGTGAGAGCACGAGCGAGGTGAATAGCAGTGCTGACCCCGTCGTCTCCAGGGTTCGTCTGACCGCCAGCCGCGCATCCCCTGTGTCCTCGAAGTAGAGATTGAACTTGTGCATGAAGTGGATGGTATCATCGACGGCCAGCCCGAGGACGATGCCCCCCATGAGTAGAGTCGTCGTATCGAGTGGAATCTGCAGCCAGCCCATGAGGGCCAGCACCAGAAAGACCGGGATCAAGTTGGGCAGCATCGCGTAGAGACCCCGTCGCAGGTTTCCGATCAGCAGAATCATCAGCGGCGTGATGATGAGCAGCGCGATGACGTAGGATCTCGTCATGCTGATGATCACGGCTTTGAAGGTTCGGGAGAAGAGCACGGGACCGCCGGTCAGCTCGAACTCGAGGCCCTCGCCCAGGATCTCGCGGAAGTCCGCCTCGATCCGGTCCAGGAACGCCGGGTAAACCATGGCATCGACCCAGGGCGTACGTATGCTCACGCGCGCCACGCTGAACTGACTGTCGGTGACCTGCTCGAGGTCGTCGGAGCCGCTGTTCTCGAACAGCAGGAGCTCCTGAGCAATGAGCTGACGATCTCCGGGGAGCACGTAGTAGTCCGGCTGGTTCTCGTTCAGGGCCTGGTGCGTCTCCTTGATCACGTCGACGATCGATACGGCCTGGCTCACCGGGTGGGAGCCGACACTGAGCGTCTCGCTGTGGCGCATCGCTTGCTCGATACGCTGGAGCGTTTCCGGCTCGTACAGGCCGTTCTCCCGGCCGGTGTCGATTAGCACCTCGAGTGCACCCGCTCCCTTGAACTCGCGATCGAGCAGGTCCACGGCGATTCGCAGCGGGTCGCTCTCCGGGAACCACTTCATGGCGTCCTGCGCGAAGTAGACCCGGAGCACGCCGTTGAGGCCGATCACCAGCACGCAGGCCGTGCCGGCGAGGATCTTCCAGGGATGTGCGGTGGCGATATCGCCGACACGAGCCAGGAGTCGATCGAGCCGGCCCCCCCCCGCCATTGCCCTCGAGTGCGTGCGTGTGCTGAGGGGCAGGACGGCCAGCAGGGCGGGGAGGAGCAGCAGGGTATAGGCCATGGCGAGCATGACGCCGATGGGGGCGATCACTCCGAGGTGCGAGATGGGCGCGAGCTCCGCGACGCTGAATGAGGCCAGCCCTCCCGCCGTCGTCACGCTCGTCATCACGACGGCCAGGCCGGAGTGGCCGAGCGCGGACGCGATCGCGTCCGCTTTGTTCAGGCCCTCGGCCAATCTCCGGTAAACGATCACCAGGATGTGCACCGAATCGCAGACCCCCACCGTCAGCAGGAAGGCCGGCAGGATCTGGATCGCGGTCGAGAAGGGGATTCCGAGCAAAACCATGATCCCCAGGGTGGAGAGCACCGACAGGATGACCACCAGTAGCGGCAGCAGCACGCCCGACACGCGCCGGAAAAGGAGGTACAGGAGCGCGGCGATCACCAGGATCGCGAGCGACATAAAGACCGACACGTCCCTTGCCAGGGCCTCGGCCAGGCGGGCGTTCATCATGGGTCCGCCGACCAGGTAGACGGGGAAGTCGGGTGCCTCATAGTGCGCGCTGACCTCGCGCACCGCCTTGACGAGCTCGATCCCCTCCTCATCTGTCAGGTAGGCGGGCTCGCCCGTTGGCATGCCCCCGTCGGTCTCCTCGAATCCCGCGAGCTCATCGGCTCCGGGTCCGAGGGTGGAGTAGGTGTAGGGTTTGATACTGATGGTGGTGAAAGCCGCGCTCTCGGAGATCAGGAGGTTGATATAGAGGGGGTTTGCCAGGACCCGCTCTTTCAGCGCCACGAGATCCGCGGGACCTTGGGGCCACTCCTCCAGCAGCTCCTCCACGATCAATGCGTTGTCTTCGCCGTGTGTGTAGCGGGCGTTGAGTAGGCTCGTGACCTCCTCGGTATACGGGAGCTCTCGTTCCAGCTCTCTGTGGAAGGCCCGCAACTTTTCGAGGAATTCGAGATCGAAGATCTCGGGCGGGTTAAGAATGATGATGATGCGGTCTTCGCGATCGAAGCGGTCGCGGAACCGGTCGTAGCGCACGCGCTCCGGATCATCCTCATGCAGGAAGGCCTCGAAGGAGTTGTCGACCTTCATCTCGGGCAGCCAGGAGACGAGCGCTGCGCTGGTGCCGAGCACCAGCAGGATCGCCAGCCAGCGCTGCCGCACGACGAAATATCCCCAGCTTTCGAAGGAGGTCTCTATGCGCTGGCGGAGGGCCACGGGCTCGGGAAGCTAACAGAACGGAGGGACTCTTCGCCGCTGCTGTGGAATCACTGCGGCGGAGCCTGCGTTCGGTGTAAGCTGAGGCGTCGCTGAGGAGGATGGACATGGCCGAGTACCTGGAGGTAGCCGAGGCGCGTGATCTCCCGGGGCTGCGCCTGGCGCTGACCGCGGGCGTGCCGGGGCCCTGGGGCGAGGCCGCGAAGGGCGTCTTTTACGTAAAGCGGATTCCCTTCGTCAAGGTTCGCCAGCTACCCGGCGAGCCCAACGAGGAGCTGAAGGCGTGGACCGGCCACGACAACGCTCCGATCGCTGTCTACGAAAATGAACGTCCGCGCACGACTTGGACCGAGATCCTGTTTCTGGCCGAGCGTCTCATACCGGAGCCCGCGTTGATCCCGGCCGATCCCGCTGAGCGTGCGCGCATGTTCGGCCTGAGCCATGAGCTCTGCGGCGAGCTGGGCCTTGCCTGGTGTCGGCGTCTGAGCATGATCCACGAGCTGCTGTCCAAGGTCCCCGAGGGCTCCCCGGGCCGTGCTATGGCGCAGCGGCTCGGGGCGAAGTACGGCTATGAGCCCAAGCTGGCAGAGACCGCCCCACAGCGTGTGGCACAAATCCTCACGCTCCTGAGCGAGCAGCTACGTGAGCAGCGTGAGCGCGGCAGCCCGTACCTGATCGGCGAGCGTTTGTCCGCACTCGATATCCACTGGGCCGCCTTTGCGGCCATCTTGGATCCGCTGCCTGACGACGTGTGCCCGTTGCCCCCGTTCATGCGTCAGCAGTACACCGCTCGGGATCCGGTCGTGCGGGAGGCTCTGCACTCCGGCCTGCTCGCGCAACGGGACTTCATCTATCAGAAGCACCTCGAGCTCCCGCTGAGCTTCTGACCTGGAGCTTCAACGGCCCGGGCGGGGACGTCGTCCCCCGCTACGGCCCATGGAGTCGCCGCCGTGGCGGCGCACACTTACACCTCGCACGCTGGCTCCGGAGCCTTTGGACGCTCGACCCATCGACTCGCCCCCGCGCTTGGCGCGGGCTTCCATCACCGCTCCAGGAGCCGCGCTGGTGGCGCGAACCACGCGCGAGAAGCCGCCGGTCTTAAGCTGCATGTCCGCGCGCGCGACGCCAGGGTGGAGCAGCAGCAGCGCCGCCAGGGCGGCGGTCGCGGCGAGCGCTTTCAGCAACACGCGTGCTACGGGGCGCGCGGCACGAATCCAGCGCGCCGGTCCCTGTCTCCAGACATCGGTGTCGCGTAGCCAGGAGAGCTCGGGCTTTTCCTGTAGACGGCGACACACATAGGCGTGCTCATCCGGCTTGAGACGGCCCGAGTTGAACAGGTCACTGAGCTGCGCAATGTGATGCTGCGCGCTTGCGTAGTCCTGACGTTTGGAGGCGGCGGCGAGCAGGTTGAGCAGAGGGGCCGGAGCGTTGGGCACGAGCGAATTAGCGCGCCGCCATATGTGCTGCGCGTCCTCCAGCTGGCCTTCGTCATCGAGCAAATTCCCGAGGTTGTTCAGGATGCGACCGCGCACGCTGGGCGCGTCAGCAAAGATCAGAGCCTTGTGGTAGAGGCGGCTGGCCTCAACGCGCCGTCCTCGGTCTGCCGCAAGCAGCGCCGCCAGGTTTAGCCAGTGCGGATCGTCTTGCCAGGACGAGTGCGTGCGCTCGAGCTCGCGCGAGAGCGACTCGAGGTCCTGCTCGAACCAGAGCTGCCGCAGCGGTTCCAGCTGGGGAGGGGAATCCCCGTTCAGGGGAGCCGGCTGCGCGTGCTGCAGCTCGTGCACGGTGCGCAGCAGGAACTTGCGGGCGCGTGCCACCCCCGTGCGCACCGTGGCCGGCACCTTGCCCTCTTCACGCGCGATGGCCTCGTAAGACTTGTGCGCGAGGCGCTCTCGGTACCAGCGCAGGTTCCTGAGCATGGTCTCGTTTCCCCTTGCCTCTGCGTTGGAGATCGCACGCTGCAGGGCGCGCGTACTGAGCTCGAGCGCCTCGGGATCGGTTGTGCTCGACTCCCACTCCTCGGACTGCAGCGCGCGCCCGTCCGGCCCCAAATAGGTACCGAGCCAGCCGCCGCTGAAGCGCGCCGCACTCTCTCCGCGCAGGTTCGTGGGTACACACGGCAGCAGGAACGCGTCTAGCGCGTCCGCGTCCAGCGCCTGCCGGAACTCATCGGGGCAGGCGCGCGCGGCCGCCTCGCAGGCCAGGAAGATCTCTCCCAGCTGCTCGGCACGGCGACCCGGGTCCGTGACCAGTCGTGCGGCGATGGCCTGGGCGGCTCCTGCGAGCCGCTGGACCTCGCTCTCGTCGAGTGCTTGCCTCAGGGGTGACGACATCGCGGATCCCTCCTCAGCGGTCGATATCCCAGCGCTGTTTGGGTTTAGGCGGTCCTTGTGTGCGCTGTATTCGATCGCCGTGCGCGATTCTTTCCCCCCGTCTTACCGTGCCGCGAACCGCACGCGGCGAAGCGCCTGTTTCAGGCCCTGATGAAACACCCGTCGCGGATCGGCCAACGGTGCTGGACGCAGCCGGCGAGCGAAACACCGCAGCGCAGGGTGAGAGACCTGGGTGTGGGCCCGCGCGTGCTGACGCGCACCCGGCCCCACAGGTTGAGGAGGATGCCAGCGTGATGAAGCAGCACCGAAGCCCGGTAGGGGCGCTGGGCCTGGCCGGGGTCGCCCTGCTGGTGGCCGCCTGCGCCACGACGAATACGCCGCCCAGCGGTCTCTACGCCATGCCCACCGATCTCAGCCGTGCGCTGCCCCCGAGCGAAGCCGATCCGACGCGCGCGGCCGAGCTCGCTGAGAGCGCGCTCTTCTTGCTGAACCCGGAACGACCGGGCGGGCCCGATTATCTGGGCGCCGCGCGCATGTGTCTGCTCGCGGTTGAGGTCGCCGACCTGGGAATTGAGCAAGCTCTCCAGCGCGCCTGCCAGCGTGTCGCCGCGCGGAGTGCGCTGCGCTCGGGCGATCGTGACACCTACATTGAGGCCGTAAACCGCTGGGAGCGCAGTGCGCCCCGCAGCGAGAGCATTGCGGGCGAGCTGGCGATCCATCTCGCCATCCGCGATCGGCTGAGCGGAAGGGGGCCGGGCAGGGCACGCATCCCATCTGAGGTCCGGGGCTTGATCCCTCCGCCCGAGGACGCGCCATGATGCGCTTGCTCGCGACCCTGGCCACGGCAGCGCTGGTCGTATGGGCGGCCAATCAGGTTGCCGAGCGTGTCGATCCCGAGCTCTGGCGCGCTCCGGCCGCGGCCGCACGCGACAGCCTCGTGCAGGCGTTGGCCGAGACGAAGACGCCTTCGCCCGAGCGTGAGCGCGAGCCCGACCCGGAGCCGCCCACGCCTGCCGAAGTGAGCAACTCCGTGCCGCCCGTGCGCACACCCTTCGTCGCCGAGTACGTACCCAGCGCGAGAAGGGTGAAGCAGCCGGTCGAGCCGGCGCCGCTCACGCGCGCCGAAGCCGAGAGGATCCGCGGCCGGCTCGAGCGCGTGATGCAGCTGGCCCATGCCGGTGACCGCTGATGGTGCGCACGCATGCCGCGGCCGCCTTCGGGATGGCCTTGGTCGTCTTGCTGCTGCTGAGCCCTTCCTTACGGGAGCAGCTGGCGCGGCCGCTGGCTCGCTCCAGCCCAGCGTCTGTGGAGCGCCGGATTGAGATCGTCGAGATCGAGCTCCCCGCCGAGCCCGAGGCTCGGCCGCTGCCTCCGCCGCGTCCAGCTCCGTCGCCGCCACCCCTGCGCGCCACACAGGTTCCGTCGAGCGACGCGCTCGAGCGCGGTGAGTCTCTGCTGCGCTCGGGCCGGTTCCCACACCTGCGCGCCAGCTATGGTCGCATCGGCTTCGAGGCCTACCGCGACGCCATGCTGGAGCTGGGAGGAGTGTTCTTTCTCTTCGATGGCAAGGCTCGACAACCGGTGGCCGAGGTGGATCCTCGAACCGGCGCGCTGGGCGGGGAGCTCGTGCGCGCGGACCTGAGCCGCTGGCCACGCGACGTGACGCGGCACCTGAGCGAGCCGCTGCGCCTGGGACAGGCCAGCTACGGACCCCGGGTGTCGCGCGTGATCCTGCTGCCTCCAGCGCGGCTCGACGCAGCGCTGCTAGGGGGGCTCGACGCTCACCTGCGCGCGCTGGATCTCGACCCCGGAGATCTGCTGCGCGTCGACTTGGCCTATGAGCTGCGAGGCGGAAACCTGTATTGCGATGTGTTGCTGGTGGCCATGCGCGACGGTACGGAACGCTCGCTGTCGCTGCAGATCGATCTGTCGGGGGGGATGACGAGGACGGAGGTTGCGCTGTGAGAGGGTGGGGGACGATCCCGGTCGTGCTGGGACTGCTGCTTGCCAGCGTACTGCCGTTGGCACTCGCCGGGTCGGCCCTTGCCACCGACGACCCGGTGCTCGCGCGCCTGCATCGCATCGCGCGAGGCAGCTGGATGCCGGCGCCGCGCTCGCATGCGCACGTGCCCTACGCGGCGCAGATCCGCAGGGCCGCGAGCAGGCACGGCATCTCGCCGTCACTCCTGGCGGCGCTGGTGCGTGCGGAAAGCGCGTTCAATCCCTCCGCGGTCTCATCCGCCGGCGCGCAGGGTCTGGGGCAGCTCATGCCTGCAACTGCGCGCTGGCTGGGGGTCGCGGATCCCTTCGATCCCGTAGAGAACCTCGAAGGTGCTGCACGCTACGTCTCGCAACAGCTGGCGCGCTTCCGCAGCGTGCAGCGCGCTCTGGTGGCCTATCACGCCGGACCTGAACGCGCACGCGCGGGGCTGCGCGCTGCCCCACGCTCGACGCGCGCCTACGTGAGTCGCGTGATGCGATTCGAACGTGAGTACCGCGAGCACGGTCTGCCGTGAAGCAGACCCAAGGAGAGAAGCCATGCGTTCATTCAACCTCGTGCTGAGCACCGCTCTTCTCGTTGTGGGAGCAGCCAGCCTCGTCTATGCCACGCCGGCCACGCCCTTCGATGAGGAGACGCTGGATGAGATCGACGCGCTCAACCGCGCGATCAGCAGCCACTATGAGGAGCTACGGAGCGTCGTCGGCGACCTTGATGCACGACGCGAGGTCACGCAGAGCAAGCTCGAAGCGATCGAGGAGGAGCTGGCCGAGATCGAGAGCCAGCGATCGGAGGTAGGGCACTCCTCCAACAAGCTGAGGCAGCCGGCCCTGCGGATGATCGAAGAGCACCGCATCGAGGCGAAATCACGTTACCTGGAGGCGCTGGCGGAGAAGCATTCGATCGATCTCGAGGCGACGCGCTCCTTCGAGGTGCATGGGAGCGCCATCCTCGTGAATCTCGAGCGGCTCGCCGAAACGCTCGATCGCTCGGGGCGTCTGGACGAGTCCGCGCACGAGAGCGACGCGCGCGAGGCGCTGCATTCCCTCCAACGCGGTACGGCGGTTGCGCTCTCGGTGCTGGAGGAGTGGGGCACGCTCACTCGGGACGATCCACGCTTTCGTGCGCTCTGGGCGACTTCGCGTGTGCTGAATCGGAGTGTGCGGCGTCTACAGGCCTCCGACGGCATCCGCATGACCGTGGATCTGGTGCGGGAGCGCAACTTCATCGTGCGCTCGCTCATCGACCAGGCGCGCGCTCTGCGCGCGGCGCTCGACCACCAGGGCTTGCTGCTCCAGGTGGCGGCCCAGAACCAGATGCTGCGCCTGCATTTCACGCGCCTCGGCGTCATCAACGGGCTCGAGCTTCCCGATCTGCAGCTCGAGGACTCGACCCGCCGGATCCTGGAGGACATCGAGGAGGAGCCGTTCACGGTGAGCGCGCGGAACTCCCAACAGGACGCCGCCTGGAACGATGGACTCGGCGGGTTCGACGACTGCGCGGAGCGCGGCATCTGCCGCTAGCGAAGGAGACGAAGCGATGAACTGGGGTCCCTGTCTACTGGCGTTGATCTGGCTGGCCTTTGCCCCGCTTGCGCACGCGCTGGATACGGCCTCGTGCGCGGGCAAGCGAGGCTGGCAACGCGGCATTGTCAAGAACGCCGTCCACAGCTGGTTCTCGAACGACGCCCAGCCGCAGGCTCTGATGGAGCTGATCCAGGCTGAGCACGGCATCGTGGCCTGCGCAACGGGAAGCGGGCTGCCGTCCCGTCTGCACACCACCACGCTGAGCCCCGGGCTCGGCCTCGACCAGCTGGGAGCCGTGCTGCTCTCGAACGAGCTCGAGTGGAGCGGCCTGATGCCTCGCCCCGAGGTAGGCCTCGCCGGCATGTTCTTTCGCGTCTCACCCATGCCCGCAACGACGAACGCTCCGGGGCCTCCAGACCCGAGCCATGACCGCGTACGCGAGTCAGCCACGAGTTTGAAAGCGCAGCGGTGATCGCAGCGCGACTGCCCGCACCGCGGCGGGGGACGCTCACACCCTGGCTGCGCTCGATGGCGCTGGGGGCGGCGGTCGGGGGAGCCGTGGTCGCGGGCCACAAGCTCGGACTCTGGCTGCCGCTGGGCACGGGGGCGGGCGCGATCGCATCGGCTCTGAATAGACTCGTCGGCCCGGTCTGGATCCCCATGTTCATGGTCGCGCTTCGCGTCGGCTGGCTGGCCGCGCGCGCCTTGCGTACGCGCTTCGGCTGGGGAGTGGGTGGAGCGCCGGTCCGACCCGAGCTTGGGCAGCTCGCACCGCTGTTTGCGGCGCTCGGGCTGTGTGGAACGGTCTGGGGCCTGAGCTCCGCCTTCGATGCGCTTGATGGGGGCGGCTTTCTCGAGCGCTTGCCCGCGCTGCTGGGCGGGCTCGGGGCTGCGATGACCTCGACCCTGGTCGGCCTGGGTCTGCAGATTGCGACGCTCCTGCTGGCCGCCTTCAACCCCAGCTGGTCACAGGTGCGCGTCGGCTGGAAGCTGGAGCGGTTCGTGGTCGCGCTCGACGGATGCCCGCTGGGCGAGAGTCGGGACGGCCTCGAGGCGCTGATCGCGGCGCTCAGCGCGCGCCAGCCGGAGGCTCTGCGTGTTTGCTTCGATGCGCGTATGCCGCCCGAGCAACGCGCACGGGTGCACGAGCTGCTGTGGCAGCGTACTGACAGCGCCGTTCCCGTGCGCGAGGTGCAGACTTGACCCGACCCTGGAACCACGGGACGGGACTCGAGGGCGCGCCGGACATCATGCTGCTCACGATGGCGGCGCTGATGGTCGCCCTCGTGTGGCTGGTCGCGCACGCCCATGAGATGACCCTGCCACCGATCGATCTGCCATCGAGCGACGCCTCGCGCTTGGGAAGTGCGGCTGCGGCCGCGGTCAACGTGACGCTACGCCCGGGCGCGGACGGCTCGCTCGAGGTCTGGCTCGACGAGCGGCGCGTGGTGGGCGGCCTGGCGGGTCTCGACTCGGTCCTGGCCGCGTCAGGCGCGGCTGCCGTCACGTTACGGGCTGACGCCGGCACGCGCTGGGAGGACGGCCTGGGGGCCATGAGCTCCGCCGCGCGTCTGGGCCTCGCGGTCTCCGTTGCCGCGGAGCCCTAGTCTTCTGTAGCGAGAGTGCGCTCGCATTCTTGGCGACCGCTGCATCCGCGCTCGCGGCCTTGCACTCGCTCGCCGAATCGAGCCTGGAGTTCTCACCGGGTTGCCGTAGCGAGGGTACCAAGTGTGCGTCAGATCGGGCCGCGCGCAGGCCGAGGCAGCGGAAACGTATTTGACAATACCGAGGCCCACGCGCAGCGGTGTGCCCAGCTGCGCCAGACCCCTCGCCAGAGCCACCCACCCCACCCCCGCTGTGGTTTGCCCCAGCGCCCGGGGGTATTCGACCTCCTCGTAGATCGTGGCAGCGAGCGTTGCGGCACCGAGGAGGCGCTCCCCAAGGGGCCATATCGGGGGCGGGGCCCCGGTGCAGTCGACGTGTTCAAAGCGACTCATGGCGCTGCGTCCCTGTTGCCGTGCTCGCTTCTCGGCCGCTTCAGGCACAACACGCGGAGGGCGTTGATGTGCAACTGAGATGCGTCTCTGGTGTCGAAAAGCGCGCCAGTCGGACACATTCGGCTGCGCTTGAGAGGAGCTGTCCACGGGCCGAAGAGGGATTGAGTGGAAAAGCCGACCAAAGTCGAGATTCTGGTGGTCGCGTCCCAGGAGGACGAGCGGCGCGCGCTCGCCGAGGTGCTGGAGCCCCCCTTTCACGTGGAGGCTCTGGCTCCCTCCGCGCTGGCGGCTCACGGGCCGCTGGTGGACAAAGCCGCCGCGATCGCCTCGCTCGACGGGGCTGAGCCCCGGGCGGTCGAGAGCCTGCTGCCGATTCGCGAGCTCTTCGCTGGGCGCAGCTTGATCCTGCTGGCGCGCAACGCCGAAGAGGAGCTGCTCGAGGAGGCGATCGCTCGCCTCGACCCCTTCCAGATGCTGACGCAGCCGGTGTCTGCGCCAGCTCTGCGCCTTGCCGTGCTGCGGTCGCTACCTGCCGAGGGCCCCGGTTCGGGCGCGCGCGAGGGCCACCGCCGAGCGCGGGCCCTGCTGGGCGTGAGCGCGGCAATCCGGGAGGTGCTGGAGCAGGTTCGCCAGGTCGCGCCGTTGCAGGTGTCGGTCCTGATTCTAGGCGAGACGGGCACGGGCAAAGAGCTGGTGGCGCGCGCGATTCACGAGAAGAGCCCGCGCGCTCAGGCTCCCTTCGTTGCTGTGAACTGCAGCGCGATGCCGGACAGCCTGCTCGAGAGCGAGCTATTTGGCTATCAGCGCGGCGCCTTCACTGGCGCCGACCGCTCCAAGCGCGGCCTGTTCCAGCAGGCGAGTGGCGGCACGCTCTTTTTGGACGAAGTCGGAGACACCTCGCCGGCGTTGCAGGCGAAGCTGCTGCGTGCGATCGAGGAGCAGGAGATCCGCCCCATCGGTGCCGAGCAAACCGTACCCGTCGACGTACGCGTGGTCTCGGCCACGCATTGCGACCTGCGGCAGGCCATGGAGCGTGAGACCTTCCGGCGCGATCTCTTCTATCGCCTCAACACCATCGAGATCTACGTCCCGCCGCTGCGGCGCCGGCGCGTGGACATCCCCTTCCTCGCCCAGCACTTCACGGAGGAGCTGGGAGAGATACACGCGCGCCGGATCACCCTGGGCGAAGACTTTGTGGATCGGCTGCTTCAGCACGACTTCCCGGGCAACGTGCGCGAGCTGCGTAACGCGGTCGAACGCGCCATCGCGCTGGCACGGCCCGGGGAGACGGTGACGGCCGAGCAGCTGGTCGGCTTCGCAACGGACCCTGGACATCGGCCCCTCGAGGCCGACCCTGCGCCCCGGGAGACGGACGCGTACGGAGCGGATGAATCCCTGCGCTCGAGGGTCCAGAAGGTCGAGCTCGAGGCCATTGCCCAGGCCCTGGAGCGCTACAACGGCAATCGTACCCGGGTGGCCGAGGCCCTTGGGCTGTCCCGGGTCGGGCTGCGTCAGAAGATGCGGCGCCTGGGCATCGATACTCCCCGCCGCTACTAGCGTTTTACTACCCGGGTAGCGGCCGGCAGAGCCGGCCTGCCGGGACGGCGCCGGACTTTGTCGGCGCCTTGGCCTCTTGGCTGAATTTCTCACTGGATTGGTGAGAACTCAGCCTAGGCTCCTAGCGTTCCGGTCTGGGGTGAGGTGGCGATCAGGCGCGTGTCCGCCAGGCCCGCCTCGCGGTGTACGACGGCCGCCTGATACTCGCTCAGTCCGATCATCTTGCGGAAAGCCTCCCTCGACGGGTAGCGGACCAGCACGACGTCGTCCCAGGCCTCGTCCGGCGGGCCGATCACGATCTGATCCGCCCGTGCCATCCACAGGATCTCGCCTCCGACCTGTGCGACCGTTCGGGCGGCGACCGCACCGTAGCGCGCGTACGCGTCGCGGCCCGAGCAGGGCTCGGCCGCCACCCCCTGCGGGTACTCGGCCTGCGCGCGATAGCGCAGCAGGTTAATCATGACGACCGGCAGCGCTTGATCGGCCTCGAGAAGCGTCTCCAGCTGCGCCGGGCTCGGATTGATCGTGCTCATCTCCTCGCACTCCTGTACTTGGTCCTGATACGCTCCAGCATACTTGTCGCAGGGGATCCGGGGAAGAGCGCTGGAGGAGTTGGATGCGAGCCTCGAAAGCTGAGTCAGGCTCCCAGGCCGGGGACACGAGTCCGGTGCAGCGTCGACCGTACTTCATCCTTCTGCTCTGCGCGGCTAGCTTTTGCTGCGGGTGCTCACTGCTCCTCCCGGGACACCCCGCGTCGGAGTATACGAAGAACGAGCGTCTCGAGCTCCGGGTTGCGCCATCGGATCACTTCGGAGAGAGGGCCTGTGTCTTTCCCGAGTCTCTAAATCAGCGTGACCCCAAGGCGATCAAAGCATTCATCGCGCAGCTGGCTCCCGCCGCCGCCGGGTTGCTGGTGGATCAGACCTCGAGCGCGATCCAGAAGGAGGCCGAGCGATTCGAGGCGGCCTACTCCCTTACGCGATCCGGCGAGTTCTACCTGGCCCCGCCGAGCTATCGCGACGGCCGCTTCCAGGCCAGCCTCGCGCTCGGAAGGTTCGCGCTCGAGCGCAGCGCCAACAAGAAGCCAAGCCTGCTCAGGGCCTGGCTTCCGTCCTCCGCAGCGCGCGAAGCCCCCGAGCGGGTCGCGGCCTTCGACTTCGAGATCGTCCCCTCGAGTTGTGGCGACGCCTTTCAGGTCATCTTGACGGGTGCCTATCTGCGCCGCAGCAAGGCCAAGGTCCTTCATCCGCAGTGGGATCACTACTGGTGGACGCGCATCCCGCTGGGCTACGGGTTCCTCTACGACCTGCTCAACATCGTGGGACTGATCGACTGGGGCGACGGCGCAATCGATCTCGACATCGAGCTGAAGGTCGATGCAGTCTGGATCGATTCAAAGCGCCAGGGCCGCCGCGCCACGCTTGGGTCCCTGCAGACCCGGCTCTCGGACGTCGAGATCGGCTCGGACTGCCGGATCCCGGCGTTCCCGGAGCGCGGGGGATCTGCATCAGACCGCGACTGCAACGCGTTGAAAGCGGGGGAGGCTCGGTCCACCGGTTGGCTGCCTGCGTTCCCGCGCAGCACCTTCGACAACGAACCCTGGGGCCTGGGGAACTACATCCTGAGCGTAAAGGTGAGCGAGTTCGATGAGTTCGCTGAAAGCGTCAGCGGAGCCGCGACGGCGCTGGGGGAGCAGCGCACAGAGATCGTGGAGCGTGTGGTCGAGACGGTACGCGAGGATGATTGAGCCTCTTGCTTCGTGCAAGCTCCGCGCTCGGTTCCAAATTGCTCCCCCCGGTGGCATGATCGGAGCATGACTTCGGCACTGCGCTTCGGGCTCTGGTACGACTTTCGCAACCCCTCTCGCTGGCGACAGGATCCCACGACCCTCTATCGCTCGATCCTGGCTCAGGTCGAGCGCGCGGAAGAGCTCGGCTGGGACGACGTCTGGCTCTCGGAGCATCATTTCATCGAAGACGATTACACCCCCTCGGTACTCCCGCTGGCGGCGGCGATCGCCGCGCGCACCACCCGGATGCGCATTGGCACCGCGGCCCTGCTGCTTCCCCTACACGATCCGCTACGCGTGGCTGAGGACGCCGCCACGGTGGATGTGCTTTCGGGCGGGCGTCTCGACCTGGGTGTGGCGCTTGGCTACAAGCTCAGCGAGTTCAAGGGCTTCGGGGTCTCCACCTCGAGCCGGGTCGGAAGGCTTGAAGAGGGACTCGGGATCCTGCGCGCGCTGTTTGCGGGTAAGACCCTGAACCACAGCGGCCGCTACTACCATTACGAAGACGTCTCGTTACGGCCGCTACCCGTCCAGCGTCCGCTTCCGCTCTGGGTGGGCGGATTTGTGGAGGTGGCCGCGCGCCGCGCCGCGCGCTTCGCGGACGGGCTGATCGTGAACGGCGGCGTGGGATGGGTCATCGACGCCTACCGCGATGAGCTGCAGCGTCTGGGCCAAGACCCGGCCGATCACGAGGTCGCGAGCGGATTTCAATGGCTGGTGGTTGCGCGCGATCCCGAGAAACGCTGGCGCCAGGCGCGCGATCACTTCATCTATCAGCTTGGCCACTACATGACCTGGGCTGCGGAGCCGAGTGGGCACTCGGCCCCTGCGATTACGCGCGACGAGCAGCTGCGCCAGGCGGGTTTCCACGTGGTGTCTCCGGAGCGCGCCGTGGATCTAATCCGTCCCTACGTCAAACAGTATCGCCTCAACCGCTTCTATAGCTGGACCCTTCCGCCCGGGCTACCGCCGGAGTGGAGCGATGAGCACATCGAGCTCATGGCCAAGGAAGTGATCCCGGCCTTCCGTCCCTCCCCCGGAACCTAACCTGGCGTGGAACCGCTTTTTCCCGAGATCGACTTCGCCACTGATGAGCTCCCGAATTTGCACGAGATCATCGCGAAGA
Organism: Deltaproteobacteria bacterium; assembly: GCA_004356455.1. Taxonomy (GTDB): domain Bacteria; phylum Myxococcota_A; class UBA9160; order SZUA-336; family SZUA-336; genus SMWZ01. The sequence goes on along the minus strand of SMWZ01000053.1, from coordinate 5,303 downwards.
TTCGCGGCACTGCGCGTGTGGCGCCGGTTCGCTATCACGGCGTGACCACATGGCTGATCACAGGCCATAAGGAGCTCGTTGAGGCTTTCTCCGATGAGGAGCACTTCCTGTCCGCGGCGATGTATACGATCCATTCCGAGCCCGTCATGGGCAAAACTATTCAGTGTATGTCGGGCGGTCAACATCGCATGAACCGCTTGCTGGTATCTCCCGCCTTCCTGCCCTCGCGCGTGAGGGCCTATATCGAAAGCCTGATCGAACCGATCGCGCACGAGCTGATCGACGGCTTCGCGGAGGGCGGAGAGGCAGAGCTGGTCAGCGCCTTCACGCGACCCTACCCGTTCAGGGTGATCACGCGGCTGCTGGGACTTCCGCTCGATGCGGATCAGAGGTTTCTCGACTGGGCGCTGCAGCTCATCAACTATCCCTGGGATCCCGAGGGCGCGCTGGCGGCGTCAGCTGAGTTCACGAACTATCTTGCGCCGCTGGTCGCGGAGCGTCGGGGGAAGCCCGGGGACGATCTGCTTTCGCTGCTGGCCACCGAGGAGGTCGAGGGCCAGCGCCTCACGGACGAGGAGATCTTCTCCTTCGTGCGACTGCTCTTCCCCGCCGGCTCCGACACCAGCTACAAGGCGCTGGGCAGCATCATCTACGCGGTCCTGACTCATCCCGAGGCGCGGCACCTGATCCATGAGGCAGCGGAACGCCGCTGGGTGGTCGAGGAAGCTCTGCGCTGGGAGGCGCCGGTCGCCCTGCTGCCCCGCATGTGTAGCAAGCGTACGGTCCTGGGTGGGGTGGAGCTCGAGGCGGGCACGCCGATGCTCTTCGGGATCACTGCCGCCAACCGGGACCCAGAGGAGCATCCCGATCCCGATCGCTTCGATCCGAGCCGCCGCGAGAAGAACCTGAGCTTCGGCCACGGCGTGCACTTCTGCCTGGGCTCGCACCTGGCCCGCCGCGAGCTCGAGGCCGCGGTTGGCGCGCTCTTCGAACGGCTTCCGAACCTGCGGCTCATCGAGCCCAACGCCGTCGAGATCGTGGGCGCGGTGCTGCGCGGGCCGCGGGAGCTACGAGTCGCCTTCTAGCTCTTAGGCAGCTGCTGATTGAACTGGTTCAGGTCGAAGTAGTCGCGCCAGGCCGATATCTTCCCTTCCCGTAGCTCGAAGCTTCCCATGACCGGGAGGGAAACCCATTTCTCGCCCATCAGAAAGCGGTCAGTCCGCTCGGTCATGACGATCCCGCCGGAGGTCTCCGCGATTTGGTGTACGGTCCAATGGATCTCACTCGCCATCCCTGCAATGGACTGGATCAGGCCGTGAATGGCCTCGGTTCCCTGTAGCGGATCCAGGGGCATGTTGTGATAGATGGCGTCGGGGGTGAAGAAGCTCATCACTCGCTCGATATCCATCGCGTTCCACGCCTTGACGAAATCCGTCACGATGCCCGTATTCACGCTCATCGAAATCTCCTTTTGATCTGCTCGCGCGCGAAACGAGCATAGACCTCCTCGGCCCTCGGAGTCGATGCCCAGGGGTTCGAGGGACGTGCTAGCCTCGAAGCAGGAGGACTGGCGCTGGGCGTGCTCGTCGAAACCCTGCAGGGAAAGCTCGAGGGGGTGCAAGAGGACAGCCTCCAGGCGTTTCGTGGGGTTCCGTTCGCCAGACCGCCGACGGGTGCGCTGCGCTTCCATGCGCCCGAGCCACCTGAGCCCTGGGTCGGTGTGAGGGAGGCCTCCCGCTTCGGACGCGCGGCTCCACAGACCAAAGCCGGGTTCGATCTCTTCTCGGGCTTCGACGTGGGCGAGCAAGGGGAGGACTGCCTCTATCTCAACGTCTACACCCCAGCGGCCGATGGCGCCCGGCGTCCCGTCATGCTCTGGATCCACGGCGGCGCCTACATCATGGGCTCGGGATCGCAGGCGGTCTACCGCTTCGGAGCGCTCGTCCGTCGCGGCGATGTGGTCGTGGTCAGCATCAACTACCGCCTGGGTGCGCTCGGCTTCCTGCACCTCGCCGATCTGGGAGGGGCGAGCCGCAACGCGACCGGAAACGCCGGGCTGCTCGACCAGGTCGCGGCGCTGCAGTGGGTGCACGACAATATCGGGGCCTTCGGTGGCGACCCGGGAAAGGTGACGATCTTCGGGGAGTCCGCGGGGGGCATGAGCGTGGGCACGCTGCTCGGTACGCCTGCAGCCCAGGCGCTCTTTCACCGTGCCGTGCCTCAGAGTGGCGCGGCGCACAGCGTGCTGGGCCGGCGGGGCGCAACCAAGCTGGCATCAAGCATGCTGGAGGAGCTCGGAATCCTCCCGCGCCAGCTGGACAGGCTCTGGAGTACGCCGGTCGAGGCGATTCTCGAGGCGCAGCAACGCTGTTATACGCGCGCCGTGGGTAGGGGCCAGCGCTCCTTCCAGCCTGTGATCGATGGCGACGTGCTTCCGGAGCCGCCCCTCGACGCGATCCGCAAGGGCCTCGCGCGCGACGTCCCGGTTTTAGTCGGTGCGACGCGGGACGAGTGGAGGCTCTTCGGCCTCATGGATCCGCAGTCGGCCAAGCTCGATATGGCGGCGCTGGTGGCGCGCATCGAGACGCGCATCCCCGGGGCCGACGACAGCGGCACGACGCGTGGTCACAAGATCGTCGAGGGCTACCGACGGGCTCGGGGGCGGGCGAGGGACGATCCGCCGGAGCTCTTCTTTGCGATCGAAACGGATCGCATGTTCCGGATTCCCGCGGTCCGCCTGGCCGAAGCCCAGTCCTCAAACCAGCGCCACACCTACGCCTACCTCTTCACCTGGCCATCGGTGCTAATGGGTGGCGCGCTCCGCGCCTGCCACGGGGTGGATGTCCCCTTCGTGTTTGGCGCGATCGGGTCCAAGGGCGCGGACCGCTTCGTGGGCGGTGGGTCCGAGGCGGAGGCGCTTCAGCAGCGGACGATGGACGCCTGGCTGGCCTTCGCGCGCAACGGCGACCCGAACCATCCCGGGCTTCCGACCTGGGCCCCGTACGCCACAGAGCGTCGCGCCACGATGTTCCTTGGCCCCAAGTGCGAGCTTGTGGACGCGCCTTTCGAGGAAGAACGAAGGATCTGGGAGGGAATCCTCTAGCCTGGGCGGCGCTACGAGCGCTCCGCGTGAGTGGCGCCTTCCAGCGCGCGCCGGGCCCAGCGCTGGTAAAGCTCGCGCGGGTGGGCGCCGGTGATGACCACGTCCTGGCCTTCGAGCTGCACCGCGGGTACGCCGGTCACGCCCGCCTCGATGGCCGCACGGTGCTCCTCGGCCACCTGGCGCAGCAGCGCCGGATCGTTCGCACGCTCGAACTCCGCGGGGTCGAGTCCGGCCGTCTCCCAGATCGCCCGCAGCGTCGCGGGATCGCTGACGTCGCGGCTCTCGGCAAAGTAGGCGTGGAGCAACTGCTCGTGTACGCGCTCGAACGCTTCGTCACTGATCGAGGCCGCCGCCTTGGCGAGCAGGTGTGGGGGCATGCTGTGCGTGGGCGGGCTGGCGTCTCCCTCCCAGACGCGGAAGCTGCCCCCATCCTGCTCGGACCCGGGGCGCAGCCAGGACTGTGTGTAGCGCCGAAACTTCTCGAGATCGCGCTTCTCGCTCGGGTAGGGGCGCAGCAGGAAGCTGCGCCACTCCAGCTCGACCTGCTCGCCGAATTCTTTCTGGATCCCACGCAGGCGAACCGCCGCGTTATAGCACCAGGGTCAGAGGTAATCCGACCAGACGATGAACTTGATGCGCTCCATTACGAACCGTCCAAGAGCGGGCGCTCGCGGCAGAGCCAGAGCGGCGAGTGGGCCAGATCGATGAACTTACGCTCGTCCTCGAGCAGTTCCTGCCCCGCGGCTCGACCCGCTTCTGACGCCGTCGCCTCGGCCAGGTCTTCCTCGCTCCTCCACCAAACCTCCGCGACCCCGTCGTATGCCTCCGGCGCGCCGCGACTTGCGCGCAGGGCGTCGGTGAGGCCCCCCCCCAGCGTGTGAGCCTGAACGTAGCGGTGCATGCGCAGAGCGGCCGCGTGCTTGCGAACCAGCGGCCCGTGATTGTCGTACCAGTAGCGTTGGAACTCCTCGCGCGTGAGCTGCGCCTGTCGTCGCAGGCAGAAGACTAGCTTGATCATCGGATCGCTTCGCTGCTTTGGACCTGCTGGCGATCTTAGCACCAGGGTCCCCTCTTGTAGAGAGGCGGGTAAATAGGTTAGACATCGGAGAGCGAACGGATGGAGGATGCGCTGTGGGACCGGAGGAGAACAAGAAGATCGTCCAGGGGATGTGGGACTGCCTCTACCGGAAGGATTTCGACGGCGTGGCGTCGTACATCGCGAAGGACGGGCTTTACGAGGACGTACCGGCGCCGGACAAGGGGGCCGTAGGCCCTGCAAACGTGGTGAAGCGACTGCGCGTGGGCCTGGAGCCTGTGGTTCGCTTCGAGCACGATGTGCATCGCGTGGTTGCGGAGGGCGATTCGGTCGTCGTCGAGCACACGGAGACCTGGCACTTCGAAACCGGCGAGACCGTCAAGAACGACTTCGTGACGATACACACCATCAAGGACGGGAAGATCTCCCTCTGGCGCGACTACTGGGACATGAACACGCTGCTTAGCCAGGCCCCTCAGTGGTGGATCGAGAGGCTCGCCAAGTTCAGCGAGGCCGACTTTTCGTGACTAGGCGCAAGCCAGTAGGCTGATGGCCAGGCGAGTCCTGCAAGGCCGGAACGGCCGCGCAGCGAGGCGAAGCCGAGCGTAGTGCGCGCAGGCGAGCTGCGCTCGCCGATAACGCGCTAGCTACCGTTCGAAGTAGGACGGGGCGCCGCGGGTCCAGTCGGGGCCGTTCCCCCAGTTGAGGCGCGTGCGCTTCTGCCTGTGCTCGGTATCGAGCTGCTCGCACGCCTCGGCGTACTGACTCACCGTCTTACGCGAGAGCCGAACCGCCCAGTAGTCCTCCTCCAGCTTCCACTTGCCGTCGCCCGCGTACTCGAGGATCGAGATGCCCGGAAAGTCGATTGTGCCCTCGCCGCTCGGGTGATCCCGACGGTTCTGCATGTAGAAGACCACGCGGTCGTTCTCCTCGTCGATCAGATGCCACTCGTAGGCGGTGTAGAGCTCGCAGTACTCCTCCATGATTGGCTTGATCCAAGCTCGGATCGCCTCGCGACCCTGCATCGTGCCCAGGATGCGCTCGTGGTAGGTGGCGTCCTCGGTAAAGAGATCCGCCCAAGCGTCCCAGTCTTCCCCGACGGCGCCCGTGCGCCAGTAATGCTTGAACGCTGACTCAAGCTCCTCCCGACTGTACTTTCCCATG
>SMWZ01000052.1 GCA_004356455.1 Deltaproteobacteria bacterium | reverse complement strand
CTCCCCAGCGGTGCGTCGTACTCGAAGCGCGAGATCCGACGCATCGTCAAGGACGCGCGGGTCCTGCAAGCGGAGAAGGGGGCGGAAGCGGCGGGAGAGTTCCTGTTTGGGCAGGGACTTCTGGACGAGGCGGCAGAGATGTTCACCCGGGGCGGCCTGCTCAACCGTGCCGCACAGGTGCGCCATGATCAGAACCGCTTCCACGAGGCCGCGGAGCTGTTGCTGCAAGCGGGCAAGCTCGAAGCGGCGGCCGCGACCTACGCACAGATCGAATGTTTCGAGGAGGCGGCCCGCTGCTATCGCGACGCCGAGAAGTTCTCTGTGGCCGGGGAGATGTTCGAGCGCGCCGAGAACTTCCGCGAAGCCGGACGTTGCTATCAGGGGATCGGCTTCCATCGCCACGCCGCACAGGCGTTCCTGAAAGCTGGCTGCGAGGAAGACGCGGCCGAGTCTTTCGTGGCTGCGTTCAACGATGAGGGTGGCGGCGGAAACCTGCCGGAGCACCGAGTCAAGGAGATGTGTGCGCTGGCGCGCGAGGCAGGAGAGCTATTGACCAAGCTGGAACGATTCGAGGATGCCGAGTTGATCCTGGAACGCGCCGGGGAGTACGCACGCGCGGGTAGGGTCGCCTTCCAGAGGGAAGCCTTCGATCGAGCCTCGGAGCTTTTTCTGCGCGTTGGACGCGGCGACCTGGCGGCGAAGGCGCTCGAACGTCTGGACGACGCGGAGGGAGCCGCGCGCGTGCTGGGCGAGTATCTGCGCGACCAGGGCGAGGACGAGGAGGCCGCCGTTCAGCTCGAGAGGGCCGGCAATCATGCCGACGCCGCCGACCTCTACCGCAAGCTCGAGCGCTACCAGGAGGCCGGCGACTGCTACTGGCGGGCCGGCGACTACGAGCCGGCCGCGGAGATGTTCACCGCGGGCCAGAGGCACGAGCGCGCCGCTGAAGCCTACGAGCAGGCCGGCCGCTACCAAGACGCGGCGGAGTCCTATGCGGCGGCAGGGAATCCGGCGCGCCAGGCCGAGTTGCTCGAGCGCGCCGACTGCTTTTACGAGGCGGGTCGATCCTACGCCGAACAAGATCGCACGGACGACGCCATCCGTGTGCTGCAGCGGGTAGAGGCTGGCAGTCCCCACTTCGAGGAGGCCTGTGGACAGCTGGGCCAGCTGTTTCAGGCCAAGGGGATGCACGGCCTCTCCATCAAGAAATTTCAGGAGGCCACGGGCTCGGGGCCCGTCACCCGGGCCAACGTCGAGGCGCACCTCAAGATCGGGAAGCTGTTCGAGGATCGGCAGCAGTTCGACGCCGCGAGCGAGACCTACGAGAAGATCCTGAGCTTCGACTACCAATACGCCGATGTTTCCGACCGTCTGGAGCGTATGAAGCAAGCCAAGAGCACGCAGCCGCGGGGCGGAGCAGGTGAGGCGGCTCAGTCGACGGAACCAGGCCCGCTTCGCTACCAGGTGATCCGGGAGCTGGGCCGCGGTGGGATGGGAGTGGTCCATCTGGCGCACGATCAGGTGCTGGACCGCGATGTGGCGTACAAGGTCCTTCCCGAGAGCCTGCGCGGGAGTACCAACGCGCTGCGGAGCTTCTTGCGTGAGGCCAAGGCGGCCGCTCAGCTCAACCACCCCAACATCGTCACCGTTTACGACGCGGGGGAGTCCGAGCACGGCTTCTACCTTGCGATGGAGTACGTCGACGGCACGACCCTCAAAGAGATCGTGCAGCGGCGTGGCGCGATCGCGACGGCGGGGGTCGTCTACATCGTGCGCCAGATGGTCGATGCGCTGAGCTATGCGCACTCCAAGCGCGTAGTCCACCGAGACATCAAGGCCGCGAACACGATGTGGGCACGAGACAAGCAGGTGAAGATCATGGACTTCGGTCTGGCCAAGGTAATGGAGGAGATGCGCAACGCGACCACGCTTGTGTCAGGCACGCCTTTCTACATGTCCCCCGAACAGACGTTGGGGCAGAGCGTTGACCATCGGTGCGACATCTACTCACTGGGCGTGACCATCTTCGAACTGGCCACGGGGCAGCTTCCGTTCCGCACGGGCAACGTCCCCTATCACCACGTGCACACGCCACCCCCGGACCCGCGCTCGATCCGCTCCGATCTGCCTGAGCCGCTGGCGAAGATCATCCTCCGCTGTCTCGAGAAGGATCCCGCAGAGCGCTTCCAGGACGCGAAGGAGATCCTGGAGGTACTCCAGTCCACGAGCGATGGCTCCGTCTGAGCGTGATGATTAGGTCACACCGTAAGCTCGACGTCACTCCCGCAACGCTCCAGGGCGGGAGGAAAGCTCCCCAGCTAGCGGCGAGCTGCGAGCTCTCTGTGCCCTCCTCCGGAAAAGGCTTGAATAACACGCCTCTGGCGTCGTCGGCATGGAGATTGCTCTCTCCAGGCCTGAACGGGGGGGAGTACGTTGCGAAAGGGGCCCGGTAGGACCGCTGTGTTAAAGGATGTGGAGCATACTCTGACCAGCCGCGTCTGCTGTACGGGCATCGGGCTCCACAGCGGGAAGCCGGTCAATCTGGTGCTGCGTCCAGCCGCCGCCGGGACGGGAATCCTGTTTGTGCGCAGCGACCTGGAGCCTAACGTCTGTTTTCCGGCCCGCGCCGAGTGGGTGGTCGATACGCTGCTGGCCACGACGCTCGGAAGCGCCGACGTGCGACTCTCCACGGTGGAGCACCTGATCGCCGCTCTACGTGGCATGGGCGTGGACAACTGCACGGTCGAGGTCTCCGGCCCCGAGCTGCCCATCATGGATGGCAGTGCAGCTCCCTTCGTCTATCTGATCCAGCAGGCCGGCCTGCGCTCCCAGCGGCGCATGCGCCGTCGGCTGGTGGTCCATCGCCCGATCGAGGTTCGCGACGGCAACCGCTGGGCACGTGTTCTGCCCTCGCGCTCCTTCAAGATTTCGATGACCATCGACTACCCGCATCCCGCCATCGGGCGTCAGTCCCTGCAGGCGAGCTCGATGCCGCCCGCATACTTTGCCCGCGAGATCGCGCCCGCCCGCACCTTCGGCTTCCTGAAGGACGTCCAGGCCCTGCAGACTCGAGGCCTGGCGCGCGGGGGATCGCTGCAGAACGCGATCGTGGTGGACGACACTCGCGTGCTCAATCGCGAGGGACTCCGCTTCCCGGATGAGTTCGTGCGACACAAGGTGCTGGACCTGATCGGGGACCTGGCACTGCTCGGGCTGCCGCTGCAGGCCCACGTCAAAGCGATGCGTGGGGGCCACGCGCTTTACCAGGCCCTGGTGGCCGAGATCCGCGCCAACCCGAGCTGCTGGACGGTGGAGGTTCCCGGCGAAGCCGCGCCCGAGCTCAGCGAGCGGCGCGCCCGCGTTCCACGTCTCATCCCTGCTTAGCCTCGCAGCCTGAATTTCTCACCGGGCCGAGGCCGAGCACGGGCCGAGATAGCGTGCAATTGGCGGCCGCAGTCGGCTAGCCGGCCGGCTACAGGCCCAAGGCGTCGAGGGCGGCGTCGCGGATGCGGAGCAGCAACGCGCGCGCCGGCGGACACAGCTGTACGGCGGCCCCCAGGTCCCCGCCCGCGCACAGCCCGAGGTGGCTCGTCGTAGGCCAATGGGCCAGCAGGTGCAACAGCACGTCCGCCAGCGAGTGTTTGCCCTCGCTCAGGACCATCGCCGCGGCCTGGGCCAGGACCTGCTCCCGCCAGTGGTTCGGGTCCAGCTTGCGCAGCGCCTCGCGCTCGATGCCGCGTAACGCGCGCCGGATGCGGCGCCTGGCCCGGCGCCGAATGTCGGCTGCACGTGTCGTGTCCGCCGTAGTTGCCCGCTGCCAGACGGAGCGCAGCGCTTCATCACCCAGCTCCCACCAGTGACCCGCGAGGCGGCGGATCGCCAGCGAGATCTCGCCCTCGAGTGTGTCGGCGCTGGGCGTGAGCTCTGACTCCGGTAGCACGGACCCTTCTTCGAGCGCGCGCATCACCTCCGTGGCCGCGGCGATGAGGGGAGGAGCGGAAGCGCTGGCAGCCAAACGCGACAGCGCGAGCTCGCCGCGCTGCCCTTCGCCGCCCTCGCCGGTGAGCGTGGCCAGCACGGTCTCGCAGGTTTGCTTGACCGCGCGCCGCTTCCAATAGTTGGCGATGCGTGCCAGCGCGCGCCAGGATCCGGTGCGCGTCGGGAACTCCTCCAGCAGATCTCGATGCTGTCGGATGGACTCTGGATGCGATGCAGGATCAAACGCAGTGACGTCCGCTAGCGCTTCGCGCGCGCTCGAATGCCACTGGTTGCACTCGAGTGCACGTCGATACGAACGCTCGGCACGCTCGATGTCCTCGAGCGGACCCGCGTAGGCCCGTCCGATGGCCTCCCAAAGCTCAGCCTGGATCGACGCGCTCGGGTGCGTGACCAAAAGCGTGCGCTCGAGCTGCGAAGCGGCTTGCTTCCAGTCACCTGCCAGGCCCAGGTGGGCCGCGAGCATGCGTGCCGCATCGATGTTGGATGGGTCGGCTACGAGGGCATCGTATGCGCGCGGGGCGGCTTCGGACACGCGCGCCAGCGCGAGCAGCGCCTGGGCCTCGATCCAGAGCAAGGGGGCGCGCTCGGAGGGTGGATCGAAGAGCGCAAGCCCGCGCTGTGTGATCTCTAGCGCGGCCTCAGAGCCGTCGTGCTCGAATACGAGCCCGGAGAGCTCCGCCCATGTCTCGGGGCGGTCGCCCTCCACTTGGAGCAGGGCTTCGAGCCGTTGGCGGGCTTCCGCGACGCGCCCCATGTGCGCCTCGAAGCGGGCTGCGCGCAGTGCGAGACCCGTGCGCCGCTTGGATGGAACGCGCTTGATCCAGGCGTCGATCTCCGTAACCGCGCGCTCCGAGGCGCCCAGACGTTCGAACAGGTCCAGTGCTTGCGTGCACGCGCTCTCGTCTTCGGGGCGCAGCGATATCAGCTCGACCAGGGCGGACGCGGCCGACCCGAGGTCCCCGCTCGCCTCACACGTTTTCGCCAGCCGGGCCAGTCGCTCCGCCCGCGCTGGCGGGAGCAGGTCGGAGTCCGCGAGTCGGGCTTCCAGGCAACGCCGGGCCTGCGCGTAGGCGCCGCGCTCCAGACTGAGCTCTGCCATGGTGTCTAGAGCTTCGGGGTGATGCGGCTCGTGCTCCAGCGCGAGCTCCAGGTAGAGAAATGCCTCGCTCTTATGCTGCAGCTTCAGGGCGGCACGGGCCGCGGACGCCGCCACGCGGGCCAAAGACTGGCCCTCGGAGTTTTCCCGCAGGAGTGAGCAGGCCAGCCCCAGCGTGCGCTCGGCTTCGCTCCACTCCTCGTGGTCGAGCGCGATTCGGCCCGCGCCGAGCAAGGCCGAGACTCGGGAGGAGTCCCGCTCGAGCGCGGCTTGAAAGAGAGCGCGCGCTTGCACCTTGTCCTTGAGCTCGTCGTACGCCAGGCGCCCGGCGTGCGCCAGGGCCTCCGCGGCCTCGGGCCCCGGGGGCAGGCGCTTTCCGAGGCGAACACGATCCTCGAGCTCCAGCGACACGTTTCCAAGTATTGCGTGCACGCGCGCACGCACGGCCAGGGCCTCGTCCAGATCGGGGTCGCGCTCCAGGGTCTTGTTGCAGGCGTCGAGGGCGCGCGCGGCATCGTCGGTGCGCTCCAGCACGGCCTTGGCCAGGTCCAGCCAGGCTCGCGCGGGGGCCATCTCTCCCAGCGCAGCGAGTGCCCGATGACGCTGCTCGAAGGATTCGGGCCAACGCTCTTGCTGTGCCAGCGCGTCGGCCCAACGCAGGCGGTCTTCACTGTCCAGCGTTCCGGCGCGCGCGAGCTCTTCCAGACTGGCGCAGGCCGCTTCTGCCTCGCGCACCTCGTCCCAATCAATCCGGGCCAGCTCGCGCAGAAGCTCGGGCCGCTGCGCGGGCTCCGCCAGCTCGATCTCACGCCGCAGCAATGCTCTGGCCTTCGTCCAGGCGCCTGCGCTCCCAAAGAGCTGGCGCACCTGGCGCTGGAGACTCCCGTCGCCGGGTGCAAGCTCCATGGCCTTGTCGGCCGCCTCGATCACCTCGTTGGTGGTCTCGGCCTGTGTGAGCAGGAGTTGGCCCAGGCGCAACCAGCGTGCGGGCGCCTCCCCATCCGCGGGCTGCTCGGACAGCAGCACCCGCAACGATGCGGACTCTTGCTCGGGACGTTCGAGGTAGGCACAGACCTCGCGGCGCAGCTCGTGGGCGCGGATGAGCTTGGCGTCCCCGGTGAGGGCGCGCTCGACAGCGGCGAGGGCTCCCTCCGCATCTCGCAGCGAGTCCCAGCGCAGGCGGGCGGCCTCGAGCAGGGAGGCTGCGCGGCGCGAGGGATCCACTTCGGCCAGGCGTTCGAGCGCCTGTGCCCGCTTGGCTTCGTAACCCGCGACCCCCAGCAGATCCGCCAGGGCAGCGAGGGCCTCCGCGTCGTCGGGCGCATGGGTGAGGACCCCCTCCCAGCGGAGGATCGCGCGCTCCCGATCGTGCAGCGAACGCGTCAGGCGTTGTGCGAGCTCACGCTCAAGCTCCGCATGCTCCGTTCCAGAGAGGAGCGGCAGCAGCTGCTCCGCCCGCGCGCACCACTCCGCCGTCTGATCCAGCTCCTCGTGGAGCTCGAGCAGGGTGCGCATGCGCTTGATCTGGAGCTGAGGTTGTGCCGCGGGCTCCGAGTCGATCAGCTGGCGCAGCTCGACGGTCGCCTCGACGCGCAGCTCGGGCTGCGAGGAGAGCAGAGCGATGTATTCCCGCTGCTGCCGTGCGCGTTCAGCGGGGGCGATATCCGCGCGCTGCAGGAGCGTTCGTAGCACCTCGATCCGCTCCGTTTCGCGTCCGGCTGTGGCCAACACACGGTCGAGTGAGTTGAGCCAGGCGGCTTTGGGGTTCGCCGCAATCCGAATCGCCTCCACGTAATGCTCGCGGGCCAGCTCGAGCTCGCCGCGCTCCTGGTGGAGCTGAGCCTCGTCCGCCAGCAGTGCCGCACGCTCGTGGGTATCCCGCGACAGAGCGCGCAGGGTCTGTAGCGCCAGCAGGGCGCCCGATGTATCCCCTACCTCGCGCTCGAGCCCGAGCCAACGTCGGGCCACTTTGCGGGGCAGGGGCTGCAACGCCTGCCAGCGGTGCAGCCAGCGCAGGGCCAGCTCCGGCGCGGCCCCTTTATCGGCCAGGGTAAAGGCTTCGGTCGCGAGCGCGACCCGCGAAGAGGCCGACTCCAGCGGAAAGTGGATCTCGAAAAGACGAAGTAAACCAATGGTATCCTGCCGTTCTCTCACGCGTTGCTCGAGTGCCTGGATGAGCTCGCGATCCAGTGGGTTTGCCTCCAGCGCTCGCCACAGCAGGGGCTCCGCCTCTTCGTTCTGGCCGAGCTCGACCAGTGCCAGACCGAGCTGATGCACCCACTCGGGCTCGACCGGTGTCGCCTGCGAGACCTTGAGCACAAGCGGCGAGAGCAGCTCCACCAGGCGCTGCGGGTCGCCCACGCGCGCGGCCAGGCGCGCGACCCGAGGACGCAGCGCTGGATCGTGCTGGAGCTGACCCTCGAGCACGGTCAGGGCGGCCTCGGGATTCGCCAGCGCTCCCTCGTAGAGGTGCAGCAGCTCCTGGGTGTAGACGCGCCGTCGTCCCTCGGAGAGTCCGCCGGCCGCCGACAGCAAGCCCTCGAGTGCGGCGCCCAGTGCCTCGACGCGTCCGAGGCGCCGCAACAGCGGGAGT
>SMWZ01000051.1 GCA_004356455.1 Deltaproteobacteria bacterium | reverse complement strand
GAGTCAACGGTTTTCAAGACCGTCGCCTTCGACCGCTCGGCCACCTCTCCGTGTGAAGGTTTCCGCCCGCTCCTACCTGCGGCGGCCCAGACGTTAGCGCGCGCGGAGCGCTGCCGCGTGCCGGTCGAGCAACGCGAGACCGCCCTCCCAGCCCCAGCGGTGATCCTCCAGCGCACGCGCATGGAGCAGGCGCTCGTGCGTCAAGCTGAGGTTGGATCAAGCCCGCTCGCTCAAGCACGCGCAGCTGCTTGGACACCGCGTTGAGGGATATGTCGCATGGATCTGCGATCTCGCCCACCGTGAGGGAGCCCTCGGCCAGGCGCGAGAGGATCGCGCGCCGAGTCGCATCTCCCAGCGCACCAAAGGCGCGGTCGAGGGCCGCGTCAGCTGGTGCAGCAGGCGCCGTCAGTGGTACGTGCGCTCGCCGACGTGATCGATGAGGGCCTGCCACCCCGCGTGAGTCCCTCTCTCGCCTCGAGCTCGAAGCTGAGCTTCGTGCCGTTCCACTCGGGCTCGGGATCAGCCTGCAAGAACTCCCACTCGACCCGGCGACGGGATACCCGACAAGCCCATCCGCGCGTATCTTAGCCGGGTGAGATCTATCAGGAGAGCCGTAGCGCTCAAGCCAGCTCATGTGGAGCGGCGCCGCGTGCTGGGCTCCATGGGGCGTTAGGGTGCTGGATCTTCGCTTTATTCAGGAGAACCTGGACGCGGTTCGGGCAAACTGCCGCAATCGCAGGCTCGATCTCGACCTCGACCTCGACCGGCTAGTGGAGCTGAGCGAGAGACGCCGCAGCCTGCTGGCGGAGCAGCAATCCCTGCGCGAGCAGCGCAACAAGCTGGCCAAAGAGATCAAGGGGCGGAAGCCGAGCGAGCAGGAGCGGGCGCTCGGCAAGGCCCTCAAGGAGCGCGAGGCTCCGCTGGAAGCCGAGCTGCGCGAGATCCTGGCGGAGCTCCAAGCGCTGCATAGGCAGGTACCGAACATGAGCCACGCGGACTCGCCCGTGGGCGGGGATGAATCCGACAACCGCGAGCTGCGGCGTTACGGGGAGCCTCCGAGCTTCAGCTTCGAGCCGCGTGATCACGTCGAGCTGGGAGCGATGCACGATATTCTCGACTTCGAGAGCGGCGCAAAAGTTTCGGGACAGAAATTTTACTTCCTCAAGAACGAGCTTGTGCTGCTGGAGCAAGCGCTCATTCGCTACGTGCTGGGCTTCCTCCGCGACCGCGGCTTCACGCTCTTCCAAACTCCCGATCTCGCGCGGACAGAGGTGGCGGAGGGACTCGGCTTCAACCCTCGCGGCGAGGAGACACAGGTCTACTCGGTGGCGAACGAGGATCTGGTCCTGATCGGTACGGCCGAAATCACGCTAGGCGGCCTCCATCGTGACGAGATCATGGATGAGGAAAGCCTGCCACGCAGGTACTCCGGCCTCTCGCATTGCTTCCGTACCGAGGCCGGCGCGTCGGGGCGTGCGGGAAAAGGCCTGTATCGGGTGCACCAGTTCACCAAGGTCGAGATGTTCGCCTTCGCCCATCCCGACTCGTCGGAGGCCATACACGAGGAGTTCGTGGCGATCGAGGAGGAGATTTTCAAGGCACTCGAGGTTCCCTTCCGGGTGGTGGAGGTGTGCACCGGTGACCTGGGGGCGCCCGCCTATCGCAAGTACGACCTCGAAGCGTGGATGCCCGGTCGCGGAGACAGCGGCGATTGGGGCGAGATCACCAGCACCTCGAACTGCACCGACTACCAGGCGCGCCGGCTTAGCGTACGCTTCCGCGATCGCAAGAGTGGAAAACTTCGTTTCGTCCATATGCTGAACGGCACGGCGATCGCGATTTCGCGCGCGCTGATCGCGCTGCTCGAGAACAACCAGCGCGCCGACGGCTCCATCGATATACCGAAGGTGCTTCGGACCTACGCCGGCTTCGACAGGATCGGATGACAGAGCGGCTCATCCTCGGTACCGCGGGGCACATCGATCACGGCAAGACCGCCCTCGTTCGAGCCCTGACCGGAGTGGAGTGCGATCGCCTGCCGGAGGAGAAAGCCCGCGGAATCACGATCGAGCTGGGCTTCGCGCCGCTCGATCTTCCATCCGGTCGGCGTCTCGGGATCGTGGACGTGCCCGGACACGAACGGCTCGTGCGCACCATGGTCGCCGGCGCGACCGGCATCGACCTCGTCCTCTTCGTGGTGGCAGCCGACGAGGGCATCATGCCGCAGAGCCGGGAGCACCTTGCAGTCTGCGAGCTACTCGGCGTGGATCGAGGTGTAGTCGCACTCAGCAAGCTGGACGCCGTATCTCCAGACCTGGTCGAGCTGGCACGGCTCGAGGTCGAGGAGGAGCTGGCCAGCTCGAGCCTGGCGGGGGCCCCTATCGTGCCCGTCTCGGCCCTGAGCGGAGACGGGCTGGAGGACCTCGTGAGCGCACTCGAAGAAGTCGCCTCCCAGGCCCCGGGGCGCACACTGCGGGACGGCCCCGCCTGGCTGCCGGTCGACCGAGTCTTCAGCATGCGCGGCTTCGGAACGGTCGTAACAGGAACACTGCGCGGTGCGGCGCTGCAGGAGGGAGAGACGATCGAGGTCCTACCGGAGGGCTCGCAACAGGTGCTGCGCACGAAGATCCGCGGACTTCAGATTCACGGCAGCAGCGCGCAGCGCGCCCTTCCCGGCTCGCGTTGCGCGGTCAACCTGCAGGGTATCGACGTGGCGGCGGTCCCACGCGGCAGCGTGCTGGCCACGCCCGGGCGGCTGGACTACCGGACATGCATCGACGTCGAGCTCAGACTACTCCCGGGTGCGCCGCCGCTCCGCACTGGAAGGACCCTCACCGTGCATGTCGGCACCAGTGAACGGCCGGCTCGCTTGACGCTGCTCGACCGCGAACGGCTCGAGCCCGGCGAGTGCTGCTTCGCGAGACTGCGCTTCACCAAGCCCGTGGTGGCCGTGGAAGGAGATCGCTTCATCGTTCGCGGTTTCAGCCGGATTCCGGACGCGGGCTGGACTCTCGGTGGGGGTCGGATTCTCGATGCCGCACCTCCGCGCGCACGCATCCCCCGTGAGGAACGCGTGGCAGGCCTGCGTACACTGGCTTCGGACGATCCCGGCGCTTCACTTGCGGTGCGCATCAAGCAGGCCAAGCTCCGCGGGGTGCGGGAAGCGGAGCTGCTGCGCGAGGTTCGCTCGCTCGACGGCATCGCCGCGGTCCGTGTGGGATCCGATCGCTGGCTGGACCCCGATCAGTTCGAGATTCTGGTCGGGCGCTGCGTGCGTGCCGTCGAGCAGCACCACCGTGAACGACCGATCGACCCCTGGGTGGGCTTCGCCGCGGTGGCGAGCCGGCTGCCCACCTACGTGCCCGCAGAAGCCATCCGCGCTGCACTAGCCGCGGCTGCGGAGCGCGCTGAGCTGGAGGCGGCCAGGAGCGGTCACCGCAGACCGGGGCACGCGGCCCACGTGGCGGATCCGCTGCTCGGAAAGCAGGTACTGGAGCGACTCAAGGGAGCGGGACTGGCTCCGCCCAATCTCGAGGTGCTGGCGCGCGAGCTCAAAGTCAACGTGCGCGAGCTGCGTCCGGTCGCAGACCACCTCGTGCGCGAGGGAGAGCTGGTTCGAGTGGCCGCTGGCCTCTTCTTCGCGACCGGGGGGATAGACGATCTACGCGAACGCCTGGTCCAATACTTGCGCAAGGGCGGGGAGATCGAGCCGGCGGAGTACAAGAAGCTGACGGGCCAGACGCGCAAGTACACCGTGCCGCTGATGGAGTTCTTCGATGCCGAGAAGGTCACGGTCCGGAGGGGAAACATTCGCGTGCTGCGCGGCTCCTAGGAAGGCGACTCAAGAGTCGCCCGACGCGGCGCTGCAAGGGCCGAACGCCCGCGCAGCGAGGCGAAGCCGAGCGTAGTGCGCGCAGGCGACAAGGCAAAGCGGAGCTTTGCCGCGCCGGCAGGCGGGCTTGACCCGCCGCTACCCGGCCAGTCGCGCTCGCCGATACCGCGCTAGTACAGCACGAGGATCGCGGCGCCCGTCGCCGCTATCAGCAGAAGCGGGGGCACCACGCGCGCTGCGAACGCGCCTCGTCCGAGCGTGACGACGATCGCCGACTTGGCCAGCGTGGTGGAGATGGCAACCACGACCACAGCGATCGAGGCGCTCTCGAGATCGAGGCGGCCATCCGAGGCCAGCCGGGCCAACGAGAGGCTGGGCGCGTCCGCCCCGGCCAACGCCCCGAGAGCGCTCAAGCCGTAGATAGCCTGATCCCCCAGATGCTCCCGTGCGGCCGCAACCAGCACCAGGATGGCGGCATACATGGCAGCAAAGGTGAGCGCCAGGCGCAGCTGCAATGGGTTCTCGTAGGCTCCCCAATCGCCCGCCGCGCTGCTCGGCAGGCGCCGCGCGAAGCCCAGAAGCACACCCACTCCGAACATCGCGCCGAGCGGTAGAGCCACACGCGGAAGCAGGTTGGGGGCGACGATGGCGAGCACGATCCCCATACGCACGAAGGCTGTGGAAGTCGCCAGCACCACCAGCGACTCGTAGGGTCGCGTTTGACCGGACTCCCGCGCCGCACGTGAGTAGGTGATGGCGGCAGCGGTGCTCGATACGAAGCCCCCGAGTATGCCCATGATCGTGTGGCTGGAACGCCCTGCCCGAACCCGCATCAAGGCGTAGCCCACGAAGGAGATCCCCGAGATCAGCACGACCATGCGCCAGACGTCTCGGGGACGCAGCACGCCGTAGAAGCCCTCGACTGGATCGTCCGGAAGCAGCGGCAGCACAATGCCCGTAATGACCAGGAAGCGGATCAGCGTCTCCAGCTCGGCGGGTTCCAGCAGCGCGCTGGCCCTGTGCCAGGCGCGCTTGGAGCGAAGCAAGGCCACCATGGCGATCGTGATCACCGTAGCCACCAGCAGCTGCCCGGCCTGCGCCAGCACGCCCACCGCGAAGATGCAGAGACCCGCGATCTCCGTGGTATAGCCTGGATCGTCGTGTCGGGACGTATCGTAGCTGTAACGCAGCACCAGAAACGTGGTGGAGGCCAGAAAGATCGCTACGGAGAGCCAGGGGCCGAGCACGTCTCCGACGAGGACCGCCAGCGCTCCCAGCAGCGCCAGGAACGCAAAGGTGCGGACGCCGGGGAAATCCTTCTCCCCGCCGCTCTCCTCCTGTGCAACCTGCCGTTCCAGGCCGACCAAGGCCCCGAGGCAGAGCGCTATAAAAGTGGGAAGCAGTATCTTCGTCGCTTCGGGAATGACCGATTCCCCCATGGCGGCCGAACCAGTCTAGATCGACCAGAATGCGAATCAAATTCAGCACCGGTGTGCCTTCTTCGCCGTTGCTGACCGCCTGTCGACGGCAGCGCCAGGTATCAGCTCGACGGATGTTGGCTCAGGGACTCTGGAGCAGAAGCAGGTGCTGCGCGCTGGCCGCCGTTTGGCTCAGTACGTTGAAGATGTCGTCCGGTACGATTCCGAGAAGCACGACTGCCGCCAGGCATGTGAGCAGGACCACCCGCTCGAAGAATCCAGGCACATCGGGATCACTTGTGGGAGGGGCATCGCGAAAGTACATGACTAGGGGTACCCGCAGGTAATACGCGAGTGAGATCGCGCTGTTGAGCACACCTATGATGGCCAGCCAAAAGAGGCTCGTGTCTCCTATCTCTATCCCGCGTTCGATTGCCGCGCGAAAGAGATGGAACTTCCCCATGAAGCCAGCGGTCGGGGGAATTCCGGCGAGCGCAAACATGCAGAGCGTCATCACCACGGCCATCAGAGGTCGGCTCTGGCTCAGTCCAGCCAAGTCTTCGACGCGATCGCGATCTTCCCCACCCTTGGCGAGGATCGCCACCACGGTGAAGGCGCCGATCGTCATGAAGGTGTAGACCAGCAGATAGAAAAGAACGGCCGCATACCCATCCAGGGTGCCAACGATCACCCCCACGAGCAGATAGCCCACGTGCGCGATGCTCGAGTAGGCCAGCATGCGTTTGATGTTCTGCTGGATGATGGCCATCACGTTTCCGAGGGTCATGCTGAGGACCGCCATCACCCATAGTGCCCCGTACAAGAGCTCGGCGGCCGGCTCGAGCGCGACCGCGAGCACACGCATCAGCGCCCCGAAGGCCGCGACCTTAACGGTCGTTGCCATGAAGCCGGTCACACTCGTGGGTGCACCCTCGTAGACGTCCGGGGCCCACTGATGGAAGGGGACCGACGAGATCTTGAACCCGAGCCCCACGACCACCAGCGCCGCTCCCAGCAGGTGCGGCGCGCTCTCGGGATCGAAGCGTTTCCCGATCTCCGCCAGCGAGATCGAGCCAGTCATCCCATAGAGAATGGCCATCCCGTAGAGCAGGATTCCGGAGGCGAATGATCCGATCAGGAAATACTTGAGCGCTGACTCGTTGGAGCGCAGCGAGCTTCGACGGAATCCCGCCAGGACATACAGCGGGATGCTCATCAGCTCGAGCGCCAGGAACAGCATCATGAGATTCGAGGCCGACGTAAGAAACATCATGCCCAACACCGAGGACATCAGCAGGGCGTAGTACTCACCGTGATTCGAATGGATATCCGCGAGGTACTTGACCGAGCCCAGCACGGTCAGGGATGCCCCGAGGAGCACGACGATGTTCAGAAAATGCGCGACACCGTCCATCACGATCATCGGATTCCCGCTATTGAAGACGCGGGACGGTCCCAGGAGGCCATTGACTGAAATGATCAGCGCGATGACCAAGCAGAGGAGGCTGGCCACCGCCAAAAACGTACCTCGGCGCTCCTGTGTGAAGGGCCTAGACAGGAAGGTCCGCTTGCGCGCCATCAGGACCTCCGCCAGGGGAAGCAGAATGGCTCCCACCGCGACCGGAAGCATGGGGCCGAGCGCGCCGATGTCGATCTGCGGAATCATTCGTCGGCTACGGTGCGGCTGACCTTCGCGGACTTCTTGCCGGCGCCCGACTCAACCCTCTGATACGCTGCGAGATCCGCGCCCCGCGTCTCCATCTTTCGGAGCAGGGCGCTCACGGAACGGTCCATCGGGCGCAGAAAGGTCGCAGGATAGATCCCGATCCAGATCATCGGCACCACCATCGCGGTCGCGACCAGCTTCTCGCGCAGCGAGAGGTCCAGAAGCTTTCGATTGGCGTCATGCACCAGCGGACCAAAGAAAACCCTTCGTACCA
This sequence comes from Deltaproteobacteria bacterium, assembly GCA_004356455.1. Taxonomy (GTDB): domain Bacteria; phylum Myxococcota_A; class UBA9160; order SZUA-336; family SZUA-336; genus SMWZ01. The sequence goes on along the minus strand of SMWZ01000051.1, from coordinate 28,945 downwards.
TCCAGAGCATGTAAACAGCGCTCAGAACCACACCCGAGATCGCGAACACAACCTTGATCGGGCTCACAGCGAAGGTTCCAAGCAAGATCAGGAACTCGCCTACGAATCCGTTGAGCGCCGGAAGCCCGATAGAGCTCATGGTCGTAATCAAGAAGAATACGGTGAACACCGGCATGACGCGCGCCAGGCCGCCGAACTCCGAGATCTCCCGCACGTGTCGGCGCTCGTAGAGCATGCCGATGAGAAGGAAGAGCGCTCCCGTAGAAATACCGTGATTCACCATCTGAAGAACCGCGCCCTCCAGCCCCTGGAGATTGAGCGCGAAGAGTCCAAGTATGACGAAGCCGAGATGGCTCACGGATGAGTAGGCCACGAGCTTCTTCACGTCCGACTGCACCATCGCAACCAGTGCCCCATAGATGATCCCGATGATCGCGAGCCACATGATCCAGGGCGCGAGTTGGATCGTCGCGATGGGGAAGAGCGGGAGTGAGTAACGTATGAACCCATACGTCCCCAGCTTCAGGAGCACGCCTGCCAGCATGACGGATCCCGCAGTGGGCGCCTCCACGTGGGCGTCCGGAAGCCAGGTGTGAAACGGAACGAGCGGCACCTTGATCGCGAAAGAGACTCCGAAGAGAAGGAAGAGCCAGACCTGGTTCTGCCACCAGGGCTGGCCTTCGGTCGGGATCGGCGTATCGATGATCCCGGAAGCCCCAGCAAATCCGATGTAATCGAAGGTAATGGGGTCGCCTGGAAACTGCTGGTAGTGGAGGTAGACGAGAACGAGAATCCCCACCAGCATGAGCAGGCTTCCAACCATCGTGTAGATGAAGAACTTGACCGTCGCGTAGAGCTTACGGGGCCCTCCCCAGATACCGATCACGAAGTACATCGGGATCAGCATGACCTCCCAGAACACGTAGAAGAGGAAGAGATTCAAGGAGAGAAAGGCCCCGAGCATCCCGCTCTGCAGCGCCATCATGAAGAAGATGTACTGCTTAACCCTCTTCGTGATTTCGTTCCACGAGGCCACGAAAATGACGGGGAGCAGAAATGCGGTGAGCACCACCAGAAAGAGACTGATGCCGTCTACACCAACGTAATAGTGGATCCCGTAGTCCGGGATCCACCCCCCGCGCTCCACCATCTGCATGCTGCCTACAGAAGCGTCGAATCGATCCCAGACCTCGAGGGCGAGCCCGAACCCGACTCCGGACACAATCAGGGCAAAGAGCTTCCAGGTCGTCGCGGAAAGGCGCCAGCCAAAGAGCTCCAGCAACATCGGCACCAGCAGGCTCACGATCGGAAGGAAAATGACCGCCGTCAGCAGATGGCTATTGATCCAGGCCAGCGTCCCCTCAATCATCTAGAGGCCCCCGACCAGATAGGCGATCAGTAACACGCTACCCAGCAGCATCACGAATACGTACGATTGCATGAGTCCGGTCTGGACCAGCTTGAGCCCCCGGTCCGCCACCCCGCGCACGAAGCCGGCCGTCCCGTCCACGCCCAAGCGATCGATCATGCGCACGTCAATCGTACGGTAGAGAAACGCGTCCGAGATCCTCACCAACGGCCGCACGACCGCCAAGGAGTAGAGCTCGTCCACGTAGTACTTCCTCCAGACGAGTTGATAAAGCGGTCGCAGCGCGGCGGTGACCCGGGGAACGAGATCGGTCCGGTAGTAGTAGAGGAACACCGCAAAAAAGGCTCCCCCCGCAGCTATGAGCACCGCGAGTCCTGCCAGAGCGAACTCACGCGCGGGCGGGACCACGTGCGTGGCGGAGACCACAGACTCGTCCAGGAAATAGTGCAAGCTGTTTGAGCTGGGCAAGCTGAAGAGCGCCTCGCCGTACGCGTCGGGTAAACCGACCAGACCACCGACAATCGCGAGCCCCGCGAGCAGGAAGAGCGGCATCAGGATCACAACGGGCTGCTCGCGGATCCGGGTTTGGAGCTGCATCGGAGCCCGGGAGGCCCCGGAGAACGTCAGAAAATACAGCCGGAACATATAGAAAGCCGTCAGCCCCGCCGTCACCAGGCCAATCCACCAGAGCGCCATGTGGCCGGGCATAGCATGTGCCGCGTAGACGCCCAGCAGGATCTCGTCCTTGGAGAAGAAGCCAGAGAGCGGCGGTGCACCGGAGATCGCGAGCACCCCGATCAGGAAAGTCCAATGGGTCCAGGGCATGTAGCGGCGGAGTCCTCCCATCTTCTCGATGTTCTGCTCGTGCTGCATGCCGAAAATCACCGCGCCCGCGCCGAGAAAGAGCAGCGCCTTGAAGAACGCATGCGTCATTAAATGAAACATCGCCGCGCTATAGGACCCGACCCCCGCCGCCAGGAACATGTAGCCGAGCTGGCTGACCGTCGAGTAGGCGAGAATCTTTTTGATGTCTTTCTGGCAGATGGCAATCGTCGCCGCGAAGATGGCGGTCAACCCCCCGACCCAGGCTATGGTCGCCGACGCCCCTGGCGCCAGCGAGTAGACAAACGAGAGCCGGCACACCATGTAGACGCCCGCCGTCACCATTGTGGCGGCGTGAATCAACGCCGAGACCGGGGTGGGGCCCGCCATCGCGTCTGGGAGCCACACATAGAGCGGGAGCTGTGCGGACTTTCCGCACGCACCGACGAAAAGGCAGAGCCCCGCCAACGTCAGAAGCGTCCAGGTCGGAAAGCCGGGCAGGAAGCCGAGCCAGGCGGGAAGGGTCACCGTGCGTTCTGCCACGAGCCCTACGTGCTCCCTCATCGCGTAAAACTCAATGGTGGGATGGCCCGCCTCGAAGAACGCCCAAAACAGCAGGAAGATGCCGAGCAGGAAGCCAAAGTCGCCAATGCGATTGACAATAAAAGCCTTCTGCCCGCACATGGCGTTGTGGTCATCCAGGTACCAGAAGCCGATCAGCAGGTACGAACAAAGACCGACTCCCTCCCACCCCACGAAGAGGACGAGCAGGTTGTCGCCCAGGACCAGCACCAGCATCGCGAACGTAAAGAGGTTCAGGTAGCAGAAAAAGCGCTGGAATCCGCGGTCGTCCCGATGGTCTTCCCTCATGTAGCCGACGGAATAGATATGAATGAGCGAGCCCACGCCGGTAACCACCAGGATCATGACCGCCGAGAGTGGATCCAGCAGGAATGAGAGCTCGGCGTGGAAATCACCCGCGCTGATCCAGGTGTAGAGATTGTCGATGAAGAAGCGCTCCCCCGCGGGGAACGCGGTCGCCAGCCGGAAGACCTCCCGCACCGAGAGCGCGAACGACAGCATGGGCGCCCCGCAGCCAAGACCGATCACGAGGGGCCGCGGAAGCTCCTGGCGGGCGAAGATCAGCCAGAGCCCGCTCACCAACGCGCCCATAAGCGGAAGCAGTGGAATCCAGCGGATCGTCTCGTTCACATGTTCTAGCAAGGGCCGTCCTCTACCACTTGAGCAGGCTCGTGTCTTCGATGTTCACGGTGTCACGGTTGCTCACCAATCTGAGAATGATGGCCAGACCCACGGCCACCTCCACAGCTGCAACTACGATGACCATGAAGACGAAAATCTGACCATCGTGGTTTCCCCATTGGCGGCTGAAGGCAATCAAAGACAGGTTCGCAGCGTTGAGCATGAGCTCGATGCACATAACAATGACGATCACGTTCCGGCGAACCAGGACGCCGAGCGTGCCGATCATGAACAGAAGGCCGGCTACAACCTGGTATTCCCAAGCCTCGATCATCAGTCGATCCTCTGCTTGCCCATCACCACCGCGCCCACGATCCCCGCCAGCAGCAAGACACCGGCGATCTCGAAGGCGAGCAGGTAGTCCGTGTAGAGAGTCCCGCCGATCGCCCTCACCGTGCCAAACTCGGGCCCCACCTCGGGCCAGGCCCGCCGCGACTCGCTGAGAAGCGGCACCAGCTTCACGCTGGCGCCCACAATCAAGAGGGTGCCGATGACCTTCAGCACGGGCTGCCTGTCCGCGCCCATGTCTCCACCTCTGATGTTGAGCAGCATGATCACGAAGAGGAAGAGGACCACGATCGCGCCGGCGTAGACCATAACCTGCAAAACGCCGATGAACTCGGCGTTGAGCAGGATGAAGAGGACCGCTAGTGAGAGCATCGTGATGACGAGACATAGCGCCGCATACAAGGTGTTGCGAACGTTCAAGACGACCCCCGCGGCGGATATGAGCGCGACGAAGGCAGAGACGTAGAAGATCACCTGCTCGGTCAATTCATAATCTCCCCGATGATCAGAATTCCGAGCCCCGTGATCACGATATTGGCCAGAGAGAGTGGAAGCAGGATCTTCCACCCCAGGTTCATGACCTGGTCATAGCGGAAGCGTGGCACGCTCCAGCGGATGAGCTGCTGGAACCAGATCAACACGATTACCTTCAGGAAGAATGTCGCTACGTGCGCGATCATGGCGAGTACATTCGCCATGTTCAAACCGACGCCGTGCCGCAGGAACTCGACCAGCACGTCATCCGGTAGATAGGGGATCGACCAGCCGCCCAGGAACATGGCCGTCATCAGGCCAGAGATCACGACGACCTCCACCCATTCCCCCATATAGAAGAGGCCGAACTTCATCCCGCTGTACTCGATGAAGTAGCCCGCGATGATCTCCGATTCGCCCTCGGGGATGTCAAAGGGGGCGCGCTTATTCTCGGCCATGAGCGCGGTCAAGAAGAGAAAGAATGCCAGGGGCTGCAGGAAGATGCCCCACATGGGGATCTTGATGAGTTCCACCCACCATGTGCCTGCACCGACCCAGCCGAGATGCTCGACGAAGCCCAGCAGGCGAAAGGTCTCTTGCTGAGCGAATCCCATATCGGTGAGCCTAAGCGTGCCGAAGATCATGAAGACTCCAACCGCCGACACACCCATGGCGACCTCGTAGGAGATCATTTGCGCCGCTACACGGATCCCGCCGAGCATGCCCCAATTGTTGTTGCTGGCCCAACCCGCCAGCACGTTCCCGTACGTAGCCAGGGACGCAACGGCAAAGATATACAGCACGCCGTAGTCGAGGTCGGCTACGACGAGGTCCCACTCCGCCCCCCAGGCCTGGTAGCTGCCGCCGTAGGGGATCACCGCAAAGCTGATCATGGCCGGGACGGTGGCGATTATGGGCGCCAGGGTATGCAGCAGACGATCCCCTCCGTCGGGGACCGTGTCCTCTTTCGTGATCATCTTGATCGCGTCGGCGATAGGGTGGAGCAGTCCGATCGCCTTGATCCCGAGGATGTCCGCCCGGTTGGCACCGATGCGATCCTGCATCAGCGCGCTCTGCTTACGCTCGACCCAGGTCATGAGGGGTGCAAACACGAGCGCGATCACCGCAAACAGAAAAAGCGCGACTGGGACGTACGCTCCCACTTCCATCTAGGCGAGCTCGCACCCCTGGTCATCGAGGGAGTCGAGGTTGATGCCGTCGAAGCCCGCCACGGTTTCAGAAAGGCGTTTCGACACCTCGTGCACGTCATAGCTTGCCGTCCAGCCCGTCAGGCCGGCGGCGGCGCCAATGCGCTGCAGGATCTCACCCTCGGATAACGCCTCGAAGGTAGGCTCCAGGATCGGACGAAAACGCTGAACTCGCTTCGCGTGGTTGGTGAAGCTGCCCTCCTTCTCTGCGAAGGAGCGCGCGGGTAGCACGATGTCGGCCCTCTCTGCGAGCGAGCAGTTCTCCGTATCCAGGAGAATCAACGTCTCGACGCCCTTGAGGCACTCCTCCGCAAGCGTGTGTCCGAGGACCAGTGCCACCGCCACGGCTCCCGGGGAGGCGTCGGACTCCTCGAAGCCGAGGGCTCGCGCGCCGCTTGCGTTGGGCGCTTTCTCGGTCTTGACCAGAAGCTCGTCGCTCTCACCGCGCGGCACAGCAAAGGTCGCAGCTGGGGCGCCGACGGCCTCCAGCAGCTGCTTCAGCACGAAGAGATCCTCGTTGCCCACGAAGGGCGATGCGACGCCGACGATGCTGCCGCCCGACTCCCGCGCCGCACGCACGGCATCCCCGGCAGCGCGGACCGCGTCAGCGTAGCTGGTGCCCCGGCGCGATACGCGAGGCTCCGTGAGCCGATTCTCCATGATCAGCTGATAAGAAAGGCGGCCGTGGTCACAGATCCAGGTATCGTTCACGGAATCGTTGCGACGCGGCAGGTAACGATAGATGCGGTTATTGGATCGTGACGCATATATATTACAGCCGTTAGAGCACTGGTTGCAGATGCTCTCGACGTCATCCAGGAACCAGACGCGGATCTTGAAACGAAAGTCCTTCGTGGTCAGCGCGCCAACCGGGCAGATATCGGCCACATTCATCGAATACGGATTGTCGAGCTCGGTTCCCGGAAAGAGCTCGAGCAAAGAGTGATCACCGCGAGCAAAGACACCCAGTTCCCCGGTCTTGGGGATCTCTCGACAGAATCGCACACAACGTCGACAGAGGATGCAGCGCTCCTGGTCGAACACGATCGTGGGCCCGAGGTCCATAGCCTTCTTGGCGGGTCGACGCGGCTCCTCAGTGCGCGCGCCCGGCATCCCATAGTCGAAGGCGTAATCCTGGAGCGTGCACTCGCCCGCCTGGTCACAGATGGGACAATCCAACGGGTGATTGATGAGCAGGAGCTCCATAACGCCGCGCTGGGCCTTCTTCACACGCTCCACATCGGTGCGAACGACCATGCCATCCGTAACCAGGGTGTTGCAGGCGATCTGGAGCTTGGGCATCCCCTCCACCTCGACCTGGCACATGCGGCAGGAGCCATCGATCGAAAGCTTGGGATGCCAGCAGTAATGGGGGATATCGACTCCAGACATGAGCAGGCCCAGATCATCGATCGCCTGCAGGATCATGCGTCCCTCGGCCACCTCGTACTCTGTGCCGTCGATGGTGAGCGTCGGCATCGCTAGAGCTCGAAGCTTTCGGGGAAGGGGCACCTCTGGGCAGCGATATGCGCCTCGAAATCAGCGCGAAAATGTCGCAGCAGCCCCTGAATAGGCCAGGCCGCGGCGTCGGCGAAGGCACAGATCGTCTGCCCCTCCATGAGTCCGGGCAGATCGTCGAGCAGCTCCAGGTCCGCGGGGCTTCCGCGTCCCGCCTCTACACGCTCACAGATCTTGTGGATCCAGCCCGTTCCCTCGCGACACTGCGTGCACTGCCCACACGACTCATCGCGGAAGAAATAGCTGGTGACGGCCGCAACCCGCACCATGCAGGTCGTCTCATCCATCACCATGATCCCGCCGGTTCCGAGATGAGTGCCGCGCTCGGAGAGGAACTCCTCGGCCATGCGCACATCCAGGTCCTCAGGGAGCAGGATCGGCATGGACATGCCACCGGGTATGACGCCCTTGAGCGCCCGCCCGCCGCGCACGCCGCCGGCGTGATCGATGATCTCTCCCAGCGGCGTACCCAGCGGAAGCTCGAAGAGCCCCGGACGCTCCACTTGTCCCGACACACCGAAGAGCGTCGTGCCCGGGCTCTTTTCGGTACCGATTGCGAGGAACCAATCGAGGCCACGCGCCACAATGAAGGGAACGTGGGCGAACGTCTCGACGTTGTTGACGGTCGTGGGAAGCCCGAAGGCTCCGTACTGGGCCGGAAACGGCGGCTTCTTGCGAGGCTGTCCCTTCTTCCCCTCGAGCGATTCGAGCAGCCCCGTCTCCTCACCGCAGATATACGCACCGGCTCCGCTGTGAACCACGATGTCGTGGTCGAAGCCTTTCTTGCCGAGAATCTTCTGCCCCAGATAGCCCCGCTCGTAAAGCTCCTTGACCGCCTGCTCGACGCGGCGCGTGGGGACCTTGTACTCACCCCGGATGTAGATGTAGGTCTTGGATGCACCCACCGCCCAGGCTCCGATCAGGATCCCCTCCAGCATCTGATGGGGTCCCCGTTCCATGATCAGTCGGTCTTTGAAAGACCCGGGCTCGGACTCGTCCGCATTGCAGACGAAGAGCTTGGGGCGATCGTTGCCGCTTGGCATGAAGCTCCATTTCAGACCCGTCGAGAAGCCGGCGCCGCCGCGTCCGCGCAGCCCTGATGACTTGACGAGCTCAACGAGATCCGCGGGCTCCATCTGGACCGCCTTGCGCAAGCCCTCGAAACCGCCACGTGCTTCGTAGCCCGAGAGCTCGCGATAGGCATCGTCCGCATAATGCTCGGAGAGATAGTTCGTGATGTATGGTTGCGTGATCACGGGCTACTCCAGGCTGTCGACGACTCGCTTGGCCTCGGACAGGTCGAGATTCTCGACGTATTCGCCGTCCACGCGCATCACCGGCGCGGTGCCACACGATCCCAGGCATTCCTCATGCGCCAGGGTCACCCGGCCGTCGGGCGTGGTCTGTCCGCAGCGGATCCCGAGGTGTGACTCCAATTCCTTCAAGAGGGTGCGCGCGCCACGCAGGCTGCAGGGCAGGTTCGTACAAACATACACATGATGGCGGCCCTGGGCCGAGGTGTAGAACATGTTGTAGAAGGTAAGAACCTCCCATACGTCGACCGGCTCGAGCCCAAAGAGCTCGGCAAGCGCGCGCGCATCCTGCGGGCCGACGTAGCCCTTCTCGGCCTGCACCAGATAGATGGCGGGAAGAAGGGCCCCTCGCTTTTCCGGATAGCGGGGAAATAGCGCCTCGATCTTCCGTTGGGTCTCCGGTGACAAAGAGCCTAGTTCCAATCCAACCCGCCCTTCAGCCACTCGTAGGCGAGTCCGACCGTCAGAACAAACAGGAAGATGAGCATTGCAAAGAAGCCGAACCAGCCGAGGTCCCTGAAGACCACCGCCCACGGATACAGGAAGACCATCTCGACGTCGAAGATGATGAAGGACAGGGCAACCATGTAGAACTTGACGTTGAAGCGCTGGTAGGGCGAGACGACCTGGTGCTCACCACACTCGAAGGGCTCCTGTTTCTCTGCGAACCGAAGCCGCGGCCCCAGCAAAGTCGTAAGCAGGACAAACATCAGCACCAGCGCGGTACCAAGCGCAATAAAAAGGCCCAGACCCGCATACTCCGACATCCGGCTTTCCGCGCAAGAGCTTGAATTTCCAGGAGAAAGGCGGCGGAAAGCTAGGAGTCCGGTGAGGGGCTGTCAACCAGCAGAGGCCCGTTCTATGCTCTCCCAATGGTCACCGCGAATCCCGTCCGCTGCGGCGTACTGGGAGCAGGAAGCTTCGGGACCTGCCTGGCGCTGCTGCTCGCTGAAAGGGAGTACGCGGTGGATCTCTGGGCCCGGGATCCGAAGCTCGCCGACGCCATCAACCGTCACCGTCGAAACCCGCGCTACCTCACGGAGTTTCGCATCCCGGAGTGCATCCACGCCACTTCCTCCTTCGAGGAAGCCCTAAGCGAGAAGGACCTCATCCTGTCGGTGGTTCCCAGCCACAGCGTGCGTGAGACCTGGGAGCGCGCCGCCCCTTATCTACCACCCGACGCCCTGATCGTCTCTGCCACCAAGGGGATCGAGATAGGCACCGGCAAGCTCATGAGCCAGGTGCTGCAAGAAGTGCTCCCCCCCGAGAAGCACACTCATCTCGTCGCGCTCTCGGGACCGAGCTTTGCGCAGGAGGTGGCCGAGCATCGTCCCACCGGCATCTCGCTGGCCTCGGCCAACGAGAGCTTTGCAATCGCCGCCCAATCGATCCTCTCGACGCCCAGCTTCCGCTGCTACACCAACAGCGATGTGCTGGGCGTGGAGCTTGGCGGGGCGCTCAAGAACGTGATCGCGATCGCCGTTGGCGTATGCGATGGAATGGAGTTGGGACTGAACACTCGGGCCACCATGATGACCCGGGGGCTGGCCGAGATTACGCGCCTGGGAGTGCGGCTGGGCGCCAACCCGCTGACGTTCCTGGGGCTCTCGGGGATCGGCGACCTCATGCTCACCTGCACCGGCGACCTGTCGCGCAACCGGCAGGTGGGCCTCGAGATCGGGCGCGGCAGGAAGGTCGATGAGGTGCTGGGCAGCCTGACCCAGGTGGCAGAGGGCGTGCGGACGACGCAGTCCACGTATGAGGTCGCACGCAAGCTTGGCGTCGAGATGCCCATCACCGAGGAGACCTACGCCGTGCTCTACGAGGGCAAGGACCCGAAGCTGGCGGTCCAGGACCTCGCACGGCGCCAGCTTCGGAGCGAGTACGAGTAGACGCTCAACCGCCATCCACTACCCTCTCGCGTCATGAACCCTCGGCGGGCCCTGCTCTCGGCGGGCCTCGCGCTCGCCATTGGATCGGGCTGCGGGCCGAAGCTGGTGCGTGAGACGGTCTACGACCGCGATGGCGTGCACGTCGAGCTGCGCCGCAGCGTCAAAGGCGGGTCGCCCATCGCCCGGGGCTACGAGCATCCCGCGACCCTGGCCGCCGTGCGGGTGGCCCACATCCTCGCCCTGATCCACTACGAGGATGCGAAGGGTGCCCAGCATCCCATCATCCGCTCGGAGCACGTGTACCCGCTGGGAGAGGGGGTAGCGCAGGCCCTGGCCAAGGCCGGCCCCGACGACGAGATCGCGGTCGCGGTGTTCACGGTCGAGCGACGCCTGGGCGTCTTCCAGCAAAAGCGGGTTACGGCATTTCGCGCCTACATGCGAGACGACGAGCTGGTGCTGCAGTTCTACAGCATCAACGCCTTGATCGAGCGCGGGAGCCCGCGCGGCTCGGAGTACAAGATTCCCGAGGAGGTGCCGAGCTGGAAGCCCGATTTCAGGCTGGTCCCGAGCAAGGCGCAGAGGCGGGCAGGCCCCCGCGTGCTCAGGGTCGAGTGGCGCAATTCGTACTTTGCCCGGCCCCCCAGCCTGCGCCTGCGGGACGGGCAGCTGCAGCGGCGCACGATTCTCATGGAGGAGGAGCTCCCCGTCGAGCCGGAGGCTCTGAAACCCCTGTCCACCGCTCTCCGCGATGCCCAACTCCAAGCACTGGATCAGATCGATGCGGCGCGCCGGTCCGGGCTGATCTCGGAGTCGGAGTATCGACGCAGGCGAAGGCTGGTGCTCGAAGGCCGTCTGGAAGAGGCCGGGTATGACACCAAACCCGGGGAGTGACTCGGCACTCGTCCGGCGAATACACATCGATACGGATCCCGGCCTCGACGACTTGCTGGCACTGGCCCTGAAGCTGGCCTCGCCCGAGGTCAAGCTCGAGGCGATCACCACGGTGGCGTGAAACGCATCCATTGAGGCGGTCACGGCAAATGCCTGTCGCTTGCTGGCCCTGGCCGGGATGGAGATTCCGGTCGCACGCGGCGCCGCGGGTCCCCTCTCTCTGATCTCCGTCCACGCGAAATCAGCCCACGGGGCCAACGGCCGCAAGGGAATCGCCCTGCCCGTGCGCGATGCTGTCCCCCTCCCGAGCGCGCGCAGCCTGCTCGCACACAACCTGCGGGAACGGCGCGTGGAATGCATCATCGCGCTGGGCCCTCTCACCAACCTGGCGCAGCTCATCTCCGAAGAGCCGAAGCTCTTCGAGGAGGTCGAGATCGTTTGGATGGGCGGGACGCTATCCGAGGGAAACGTGACGCCGCTGGCGGAGTTCAATGCCTACGCGGATCCGGAGGCGGCCGCACGCGTGCTGCGATCCGGGCTCCGAACCCGCGTCATCGGGCTGGATGTGACGAGGCACGTACGCCTGCGCGCCCAAGATCTCTCCGACTCGCCGTTCGGAGAGAGCCCAACCGGTCGTGTACTCGACCAGGCTCTGCGCGCCCTGATGGAGCTCGAGCACCCACTCCAAGGTGAGCCCTGTGCGCTCTCACACGATCCCTGCGCCGTAGTGGCCGCCATCTTCCCGAACTGCTTTCGATACGAGCGCAAGGCGCTCGAGACCTGCGTGGAAGAGGGACGCGAGCGAGGGCGCCTGCTGGAGCACGCGGCCGCTGGCAGCCCCGCGGTCGACTACGCGGTCGAGGTCCGTGGCCCCGATGTGAGCAGGCTCTTCCTGGACCGGTTGGCCGCCTGGTCTGGTAAGGTCGATACTGACTGAATGTCCTGGCTTTGCGACCTACATACTCATTCGACGGTCTCCGACGGAACGCTGACACCGGGCGAGCTGGTACAGCGGGCCCACCACAGCGGGGTGGATTTGCTGGCGCTCACGGACCACGACGACGTGGCCGGCATCACGGAAGCTCGCGCTCGTGCGGAAGCGCTCGGCCTGGAGCTGTTCCCGGGCATCGAGCTCTCGGTGAGCGAGCAGAAGGGGGAGCGGCAGATGCACATCCTGGGGCTCGGGATCGACCCGGATGCACCCCTGCTGCTCGAACGTGTCGTGGAGTTTCGGCGGACGCGGCTGGAGCGAGGCGCGCGCATCGTCGAGCAGCTGAATCGGCACGGCATCCGCCTCAGCTTCGAGCGGGTTCGAGAGATCGCCAGGGGTGGGGCGATGGGACGCCCACACGTGGCACGTGCGCTCGTGGAAGCGGGCATCTGCGGCAGCGTCAATGAGGCCTTTGCGCGCTTTCTTCGACGCGGCCGCGCGGGCTACGTGGCACGCGACGGGCTGGACGCAGAGGGCGCCATCTCGCTGATTCACGCAGCCGGTGGCATCGCCTCGCTGGCGCACCCTCCGCGTTCCCAGGGCGTCGACGCTGCGGGTGGACTCGAGACCTTCGTGGGACGCCTGGTCCGGCTCGGGCTCGACGCGCTCGAGGTCTACCATCCGAGCCACAAGCCAAGTCAGGAGAAGCGCCTGCGCCGCCTGGTCCGAGCTCATGACCTGGTGGAGACCGGCGGCAGTGACTTTCATGGAGACGAGCAACGCGAGATCGTGCTGGGCCGCGGGCGCGGTCGCCTGCGGCTCGGGCGTCGGTTTTATGACGCCATCCAGGCTCGCCTGGCCGAGCGGCGGCGCGCCCCGCAGTCCATTTGACCCCCCCGAAGCCCACAGGTAACCTCGCGCGCCCTGGATGAGCCGACGTAGGGACAAGCCCGAGGCGTCTACGAGCGCAGTTCACAGCGGCGAGCGCGAGGGGCGTCCGAACGTCTCCGACTCTCTGACCACGCCCATCGTCCAGACCTCCACCTACTGGTTCCGCGACACCCAGGAGGTGATCGACTACCAGGAGGGGCGTCACCCCAGCTTCGAGTACGGCCGCTACGGAAATCCCACCACGCGCACCGCCGAGGAGAAGCTGCGCGAGCTCGAGGGCGGGGAGGCCTGTGTAATTTCAGCTTCCGGCATGAACTCGGTCACCACGCTGCTGCTGGCCCTGGTTCCAGCCGGTGGCCGGATCGTGACCACCCGCGACTGCTACCGGCGCACCCGGCAGTTCATCTCGACCATTCTGCCGAAGATGGGGGTGGAGACCACGGTCATCGATCCCTCCGACATGGAGGCGCTGGACCGTGCGCTCGAGCAGCCAGTAACTCTCTTCTTCTCGGAATCTCCCACGAACCCCTATCTGTGCGTGGTGGACATCCCCAGGGTGGCGGAGCGGTGTCATGCCCGGGGGACGATCGTGGTCATCGACTCCACGTTCGCCACCCCGATCAATCAGCGAGCCCTCGCGCTCGGGGCCGATCTGGTCCTCCATTCGGGCACAAAATACCTGGCGGGCCACAACGACGTGATGGCCGGGGGCCTGGTGGGGAGCGAGGCGCTGATCGGACCCATTCGCGACCTGCACGCCATCCTCGGGGGGGTCTTGGATCCGCACGCGGCCTACCTGCTGCTGCGGGGCATGAAAACGCTCAGCTTGCGCGTCGAGCGCGCCAATGCGAACGCAACCGCCATCGCGCGCTTCCTCGAGTCGCATCCCGCGGTCGAGCGCGTGTACTACCCGGGGCTCGAGAGCCACGCCGACCACGAGGTCGCGCGCAGTCAGATGTCCGGCTTCGGCGGGGTCGTGAGCTTCGAGCTCCCGGGAGGGCTGGAGGGCGCGTCGAAGTTCATCGACGCGCTGCGGATCCCGTACATCGCGCCCAGCCTGGGGGGCGTGGAGTCACTGGTGGAGCAGCCCACCGTGATGTCCTACTGGGATCAGACGCCGGAGCGCCGCGCCGAGATCGGTATCCACGACAACCTGGTGCGCTACGCCTGCGGCATCGAGGATGCCACCGACCTCATCGCCGACATCGAGCAGGCGCTCGAGCGTAGCTAGCCTGGATTTCTCACCCGCTGGCCGTACTGGCCGGTTATCGGCGGGCAAGCCCGCCTGCCGGCACGGCACACGGCTGCGCGTGTGCCTCGGTATTGGCGTGCAGTTGGCGGCCGCAGTAGACCCCCTGGTGAGAAATTGGCCGGTTATCGGCGGGCAAGCCCGCCTGCCGGCACAGCACACGGCTGCGCGTGTGCCTCGGTATTGGCGTGCAGTTGGCGGCCGCAGTAGACCCCCTGGTGAGAAATCCAGGCTAGAGCAGGGTGCCCTGGCCGGGCGCCGTCTTCTCGAATGCGAGCAGGCGCCGTTTGGTCTCCAGGCCCCCCCCGTAGCCCCCGAGCTTTCCATCGCTCGCGATGACGCGGTGACACGGGATGATCACCGGAACGGGGTTCGCGCCGTTGGCGGCGCCCACAGCGCGATACGCGCTGGGGCGCTTCACCCGGCGTGCGAGCTCGGCGTAGCTTCGCGTCTCCCCGTAGGGAACCTCCGCGATGGCCCGCCAAACCGAGAGCTGGAACCGTGTACCCCGCAGGTCCAGCGGAACCGTGAACTCCTGACGCCGGCCAGCGAAGTACTGCTGGAGCTCCCGGCAGGCCACTTCCAGGGTGGGCAGCCCTTCTACGGGCTCGGCGTCGGGAAGCACGCGCTCGAGCCAGCCGCGGAAACCGGTCCCGCCCGAGCGGGGCAAGGCGATCAGGACGATGCCTCCCGAGGTCGCCGCCACCCGCAGCCGTCCGATCGGCGACTCGAGCACCGAGATGGCAACAACCTCACCCATGCTCCGAGCCTATCTCATCCAGCGCGGTTCTTGTAGCTCAAGACAGAGGCGCGGGGGCAGCCTGACTGCCCCCGCGTCTCTACGTCCAACCTCTGGTACCGATAGACCTAGCGTCGTCGACGAGCCGTCTTCTTCTTACGGCTGGCGGGCGCCGGACGGGCCTTCTTGCGGCGAGTGGCCTTCTTGCGGCCGGTCTTCTTCCGAGCCTTCTTCGGGGCTGCCTTCTTCCGAGCCTTCTTCCGCGCTGTCTTCTTGCGACTAGCTGCCTTCTTCCGGCGCGGTGCGGCCTTGCGCTTGCTCGCTGTCTTCCGCTTGCGTCGGGTGCCGCCACGTCGGGCCATCGCGGTCTGGCAGACGTTGCCGTTCTTGTCGATGAAGTAAAGAAACCCAGATTCTCGCTTGACGCCTGCCTTGGCCACCTTTTGAGGTCGTTTCTTTGCCTGCTGTCCGCCGCCGCGTGCCATACCGACGCGCGAGACGTCCCCCTGCTTGTCCAGGTAGTACAGGAAACCCGGCTCCCGCCGGATACTGGTTCGAGCTACAACACTTGCCATTTTTCTTACCCCCCTTTTTCTCCGTCGGCGGGGCGGCACTGATGACGACCGCTGAATCCCTTCTCGACGGAGAACACACGGCCCCAGTCGGGGCCAAGACGAAAGTTATTCAACTCCTTTCGGAGTTGTCAAACTTTTCTGAGGAAAAATCCCTCAGATTCCGCCGAATCCGGGCCATCGGCTCCTCGGTGGAGGCTTCGAAGGCGAGCCCGGTGATGGCCTCGTAGGCCTCGATGTACCGTCGGGCGGCCTCACAGCGTACATCTTCGGGCAGCTGGGGTGGGGGGCCATCCCCCTTATAGCCCTGCTCGACGAGCCAGCGCCGCACGTACTCCTTGTCGAGCGCGGTGGGGTCTCGCCGCCCCTCCCTCATGGCCTGCTCGTAGCTGTGGCGGTGCCAGTAGCGGGATGAGTCGGGCGTGTGGATCTCGTCGATCACCACGATTCGGCCGTCGGAATCGATGCCCATCTCGTACTTGGTATCCACCAGGATCAGTCCGCGCTCGGCGGCCCGGCGAGAGCCCTCGGCGAAGAGCTTCTCCCCCAGGCGTGCGGCCGCGTCATAGTCCTCCTCGGAGATCACGCCGCTCGCGATCAGCTCTTCTCGGGACGTGAGCATGTCGTGCGCGCCCCGTTCGGCCTTGGTCGTCGGGGTCAGGAGCGGCTCGGCCAGGCGCTCGTGCTTGTGCAGGCCCTCCGGGAGTCGGTGGCCGCAGTACACGCGCACCCCCTGCTCATACGCGGACCAGATCGAGGTCTTAGAGACTCCCGTCAGATAGGCGCGATAGACGAACTCCACCGGGAGCAGGCGGCACTCCTTCACGATCGAGACGCAGGGATCGGGAACCGCGAGCAGGTGGTTGGGCACCAACTCCCGCGTCTCCTCGAACCAGAACGCCGCCAGCTGGTTCAGGACCTGGCCCTTGAAGGGGATCGTCCCGAGGACCACGTCAAAGGCGCTGATGCGATCGGTGGTCACGATCGTACGCACCCTGCCTCGCAGGTAGTTGTCGCGGACCTTACCCTCGATGCGCTGCCCCAGCTCGGGGAAATCGGTGCGCTCGAGGGTCCTCCCGCACTGCTCCCTCAGTAGGACCGGATCGACTCCCATCAGCCCGCCACCCCCATTCTTAGCCAGTCTGAACCGGTCGCGGCGGGAACACAAGCGTTTGCCTCAGGCGTCGCGGTCCCGCCGCTCCTGCCAGCGACGTTCCACGGCATCCAGTACGAGCTCCTCGAGGGCCACCCCTTCGAGCGCGTTGATCTCGCGCACACCGGTGGGGCTGGTCACATTCACCTCGGTCAGCCAATCCCCGATCACGTCGATACCCGAGAACAGGATCCCCGCCTCGACGAGCGCGGGGCCGATGCGGGCACAGATCTCACGGTCTCTCTGCGTGAGCTCGGTTTTGACCGCCTCCCCCCCGACGTGCAGGTTGGCGCGGGTCTCCGTGTGATGAGGGACCCTCAGGACCGCCCCAATCGGCTGGTCCTCGAGCAAAATGATGCGCTTGTCCCCTTGGCGAATCTCGGGGATATAGCGCTGAGCCAGCTGGTACTCCCGGCCCTGCCGCGTCGCGGTCTCGAGGATCGCATGCACGTTGCGATCGTTGGGGGTCAGATGGAAGACGCCGTCTCCGCCGGCCCCCCCCAGGGGCTTGATCACCATCTCACCCCCGAGCTTGTCGCGGAAGGCCAGCAGCTCATCGATGCGCCGGCTCACGAGACTCTCGGGGCAGATGTCGGGGAAACGAAGCGCGAAGAACTTCTCGGAGACCTCCCGCAGCCCCTGCGGGTCGTTGACGACCAGGGTCGGAGGAGAGACGAGGCTGAGCACGTGCGTCACGAAGAAGTAGTCGATGTCGTAGGGCGGATCTTTCCGCATCCAAACCACATCGAACTCGTGCAAAGGCATGAAGAGCGGCGTCCCGAGCTCGTACCAGGGCTCTCCTTCGCGGAGTTTGGTGGGTACCGCTACGCCTATTGGACGTCCACCCTCGCCCACATCGAGCTGGCCGACCTCGACGCTAAAAACTTCGTGGCCACGCCGGGCGGCTGCGCGCATGAACGCAATTGTGGTGTCTTTCTCGACATTGAGAAGCGGCAGCGGGTCGACGATGAATAGGTGTCGCATGAGGTGGAATCGTAGGGTCGGGCGTAGGAAACTGTCAAACGAGTGGGTTTGAATCGCCTCGGTCCCTAGGCTAGCCTCGTGGCCTCTGTAGAGTTCCGCATAGGAAGCCCGTAACGTGAAGCGCCTGATCCAGGTTCTCCTTGCTCTCGGGCTGCTTGCAGCGCTGCTCTGCGTGGCTGGGGTAGCCCTCTTCTACGCGTTCATCCTGCGCGAGCTGCCCGAGATCTACACGCTCAAGGATTACACGCCCAAGCTGGTGACGCGGGTGCACTCGCACGATGGGGTCCAGATCGGGAGCTTCTATCGCGAGCGGCGCGAGATCGTCCCCATCGAGAACGTCCCGACCCACCTCGTGCACGCGTTCATCGCCGCAGAGGACGGCGCTTTCTACCAACACGAGGGGCTGGACTATGCGGGCATCCTGCGCGCCGCGATCGCCAACCTGAAAGCGGGCGGCATCACCCAAGGCGGCAGCACCATCACCCAGCAGGTCGCCAAGACCTTACTGCTCACATCGGACCGAACCTGGCTGCGCAAGGTGAAAGACATGATCCTCGCGCAACGGATCGAGAAGTACCTCAACAAGAACGAGATCCTCTACCTCTACCTGAACCAGATCTATCTGGGCTCAGGAGCTTACGGCGTCGAGTCGGCGGCCCAGACCTACTTTGGTAAGTCCGTGAGCGGTCTTTCGCTGGCCGAGTCGGCGCTGATCGCGGGGCTGGTGCCGGCTCCGTCTCGCTATAGCCCGAGGGCCAATCCCGCTGCGGCTCAGAATCGCCAGCGGTTCGTACTGCGGCGTATGGAGGAGGAACGATTCATCAGCAGCGAGCAACGGACGTCGGCGCTCGAACAGGAGCTGAAGTTCGAGGCCGTCGAGTGGGACGAGACCCGAGCCGCCGCGGCCTATTTTGTGGAGGAGGTACGGCGCTACCTCGAGCGGCACTACGGATCGGAGGAGATGCTGACGGGAGGCCTCAACGTGCGCACCACGCTCGACATCGAGCGGCAGATCGATGCCTATCGGGCGGTGCGTCGAGGACTGCGGGATCAGGATCGGCGGCAGGGGTTCCGCGGACCGATCCGCTCGATCCCGAGGATGCAATGGACGGCACTGCTCGAGGAGCTGGCGCAGGGTGCATCCCCGTCCCTCGAACCCGGTCTCACGATCGTGCCCGCGTTGGTGGTGGACGTCGACGACAAGGCGCAGCAGGTACGCCTGGCCCTGGGTCCCGAGCGACAGACCTTCCTGAGCCTCGAGGATCTCAAGTGGGCGGGCGAGCCCGACAAGGAGATCGACGGAGCCGTCCCGCGAGTAAAGAAGGTCAGCCAGGCGCTCGCGGTCGGCTACCTCGTCTGGCTCGAGCAGGTCGGGGAGCGTCCACCCGAGGCTGTGGAGCTGGAGGATCCCAACCTGGAGGCCATAGTGCTGGGGTATCCGAATCTGGGGGCCGTCGAGCTGGAGCCGATCCCCGTCTACGCCCTGTATCAGCCGCCCAACGTCGAGGGATCGCTGGTAGCGATGGACGTCGAGACTGGGAACGTGCGTGCGCTCATCGGTGGCTACAGCTTCCATCGCAGCCAGTTCAACCGCGCGGTGCAGTCGCGTCGGCAGCCGGGCTCGGCCTTCAAGCCTATCATCTACGCGGCCGCTCTTAAGGAAGGATACACGCCGGCCACAATCGTTTACGACACGCCGATCGTGTACGAGGACACGGAGAGCGGCATCACCTGGAAGCCCGGCAACTACAGCGATAAGTTCTACGGGCCTATCACCTTGCGCAGCGCACTGGCCCACTCGCGGAACGTCGCGACCATCAAAGTGCTGCGGGCGATCGGCATCCCGCCGGTGCTGGAGATGGCCCACGCCACCGGGATCCGAGCGTCGCTCGAGGCCAATCTCTCACTCGCGCTCGGCTCCAGTGAGGTCACGCTGACAGAGCTGGTGCGCGCGTACGCGACCTTCGCATCAGGGGGTCGTCGCGTGACACCGCGCTTCATCCTCGAGGTGCGCGATCGGGAGGGCAAGTTGCTGGAGGAGAATGTTCCCTTGCTTCCGGCGGATCAGGAAGCCGCCGAGCAGGATCAGTTCAGCATAGAGCAGCTTCTAGCCGAGATCCGGTCGACCGTGGATCGTGAAGATGACCCCGACGCCCTGCCCCCCGGTTACATGCTCGATCCGGTCATCGCCTACCTCATGACCGATCTCCTGCGTGCGGTGGTCCAGGAGGGGACCGGCTGGCGCGCCAAGGCGCTACGCCGTCCGGTTGCGGGAAAGACAGGCACCACAAACAATCTGCACGACGCATGGTTCGTCGGCTACACGCCGCAGGTGGTGACAGGAGTATGGGTAGGTTACGACGTTGCCCAGAACCTGGGGAAGAACGAGACCGGATCCCGCGCGGCGGCCCCCATCTTCGTCGATTACATGCGCACCGCTCTCGCGGAGCTACCGCCTCTGGATTTCTCGGCACCCCGGAGTGTGGTGTTCGCGCGCATCGACCGTAAGACGGGATTGCTCGCCCACCCCGGAGACGACAAGGCCGTCTTCCAGCCGTTCCGCGAGGGAACCGTACCCGAAGAGATGGCCCCCCAGCACGCAATATTCGGCTCCATCCGCCCCACCCGACTGGACTAAGCGTCACCCCTTGATGACGGCGAAGGGGACGAGGCGCGCGACGCGACGCGCGAGGCCGGCGCCCTCGACGCTGGCGACAACCTCGGCCACGTCCTTATAGGCCTCGGGCATCTCCTCCGCGACTGTCGCCCGTCCCTGGCTGCGCACCAGCACCCCGCGCTCGGCCATCTCATCCAGCAGCGAGCGCCCACGCGCGAGTGCCCTGGCCTTCTTGCGCGAGAGCACACGCCCCGCACCATGGCAGCTCGATGCGAAGGTCGCCTGCTCGGCGCCGGGATCACCGCAGAGCACGTACGAGTAGCGACCCATGTCCCCCGGGATGAGCACCGGCTGACCGATGGCGCGATAGGCCGCCGGCAGGTCAGGATGACCCGGGGCGAGGCAGCGTGTGGCGCCCTTGCGATGGACGCAGAGCCGCCGCTTCTCGCCCCCCAGCGAGTGGGTCTCGAGCTTGGCCAAGTTGTGGCATACGTCGTACACGACGCCAATCCGCTCCCCGGTCTCCTGCTCGCCGAACACCTTTCCGAAGCAGTCGCGCACGCGCTGCGTGATGACCTGGCGGTTGGCAAAGGCGAAGTTTGCGCCGCACGCCATCGCACCCAGGTAGGCGCGACCCTCGGGCGAGGTCAGCGGTGCGCAGCAAAGCTGGCGGTCGGGCAGATCGATCCCGTAGCGCGCGGCCGCCTTCACCATCTTTCGCAGGTGGTCCTCGCAGATCTGGTAGCCGAAGCCCCGTGACCCGGTGTGGATCGAGACGGTCACCTGCCCCTTGACCAGCCCCAGCACCGCGGCCGCCTTTTCATCGTAGAGACGATCCACCCGCTGTAGCTCCAGAAAGTGATTGCCCGAGCCCAGCGTCCCGAGCTGCGCCGCTCCCCGCTCGACCGCGCGCTCCGACACCGCGGCAGGGTCCGCACCCGGCATGCAACCCCTGTCCTCTATCTGCTCGAGGTCGGCGGGGCGGCCGAAGCCCCGCTCGACCGCCCAACCCGCACCGCGCAACATGACCCCCTTCAGCTCCCGCCGGTTCAAGCGCCCGCGGGTGGTCTTACCCACGCCACTCGGGATTTCCCGGAAGAGCGCGTCGACCAGCGGCCCAAGCCGACGCTCATGCCGAACCTCTTCAACCGGCAGCGTGGTGCGCAGGAGACGCACGCCACAGGAGATGTCGTAGCCCACCCCACCGGGAGAGATCACACCCTCATCCTCGTCGAACGCCGCCACCCCCCCGATGGGAAATCCGTAGCCCCAGTGAATGTCCGGCATAGCCATGGAGGGCCCGACGATGCCCGGCAACGTGGCCACGTTGCAGACCTGGACCAGGGCAGGGTCGTTCCGAATCGCCGCGAAGAGCGCGTCATCGGCATAGACCAGTCCATCCACGCGCATGGGCCCGGTGCGCGGAATGCGCCAGCGGTAGTCGTCCAGTCGCTCGGGCCGGATACTCGAGAGCGAGATCGGCTTCACGGTGCAGCAGGGTAGCGCTTCCTACACATCGAATACGATCAGGGTCTCGAGCTCGCCGTCGTGCTCTTGGATCTCAACGGCGTGGTAGGTCACGGCCTTGATCTCCTCCACCTGCCGCAGCTCGTGCCCGTCCGCACGCACCCCCGTGAGCGTGAGCTGAGCCTCCCGCTCCCCTGTCAG
Organism: Deltaproteobacteria bacterium; assembly: GCA_004356455.1. Lineage (GTDB taxonomy): Bacteria > Myxococcota_A > UBA9160 > SZUA-336 > SZUA-336 > SMWZ01. The sequence goes on along the minus strand of SMWZ01000051.1, from coordinate 7,103 downwards.
CGCGACCCGAATCTCACACGGGAAGAGCGCCTGCTCCTGCATCAGGTGAAGCGCCTCCGCCAGGCTCTGCACCAGCAGGTCTTCGCGATCGACCGCGTTTACGTGGGCTTTCCCGCGACCCGCGCGCGCACCCGGCGGAGGCGTGCCCTCGAAGAGGAGCGCGCGCAGCGCTTGGATCCCGACCTCGATCAAACCCGCTAGATCCGGGGCGCGCAGCCGCGCGGCCAGATCGCCGGTATGCTCGACCATCTCGAAGCCCACACCCCCATGTACGCGATCCATGGGCACGGTTCAACCGTGGCTATCGCTACACTGCTCCCTCGTGGGATCTGCACGCGTGGTGATCATCGGGGGTGGGCACAACGGGCTGGTGTGCGCGGCCTACCTGGCGCGGGCGGGAGCGCAGGTCACGCTGTTGGAGCGACGCGCGCTGTTGGGGGGCGCCTGCGTCACCGAGGAGCTTTGGCCCGGCTACCGCGTATCCCGTGCGGCGTACGTGCTTTCGCTGCTGCGTCCGCGTATTGCGCGCGAGCTCGAGCTCGAGCGCTTCGGTTTGCAGCTGCTGCCCCGCGCGCCCTCCTCCTTCACCCCACTGCCCGATGGCCGCTCGCTGGTGTTGGGCCCGGACCGCGCGGCCAACGTAGCGGAGATCAAGCGCTTCTCGCCGCGCGACGCACGGGCCTTTCCCGCCTATGAAGCGCTGCTGGAGCGCATCGCCATCGCCCTCGAGCCCACGCTGGACGCGCCGCCACCCGAGCCCTGGCCCCGACATCCCCAAGACTTCTTAGCGTGGTGGCTCGCGCTGCGCGCCGGGGCGCGGCTGGGCCGGGACCTGCCGCGCGCCGCACGGCTGCTGCTCGGACCCGCGCGCAGCCTGCTGGAAGAATGGTTCGACTCCGAGCCTCTGCGCACGACACTCGCCCGCGACGCGGTGATCGGCGCCTTCGCCGCCCCCTCGACCCCGGGTACCGGATACGTGCTCTTTCACCACGTGATGGGCTCGATCTCGGGACACCGAGGCATCTGGGCTTATGTACGCGGCGGGATGGGCGCGCTATCGGAGGCGTTGGCGGCGGCCGCTCGCGCCGCGGGCGTCTCCCTGCGCACCAACGCCGAGGTGGATCGAATCCGTACCGGCCAGGATCGAGCCATCGGCGTTGCGCTCGCCGGAGGCGAAGAGATCGATGCCGGGGTGGTTGTGTCCGCCGTCGACCCTGCACGCACCTTCGCAGCGCTCGACAACCCCGGCTTGCTCCCGGACGAGTTCCGCCGGGCGCTCGACGGCCTCGACTTCCGCAGCCCGGTGGTCAAGCTCAATCTCGCTCTGCGTGAGCTGCCGCGCTTCCGGGTACACGATCGCCCCGAACCACCGCTCGGGGGCACGATCCATCTTGGGCCACAGAACCTGGATCAGATCGAGCACGCGTTCGACGATGCGCAAAACGGCAAGGTCTCCTCTCGTCCGCTGGTGGAGCTCACGCTGCCCTCGGTGATCGACCCCACGCTGGCGCCCGCGGGGCGTCACGTGGCCTCGATCTTCGCGCAGTACGCCCCGGTGTTACCTTCCGATAACGCCGCCTGGCCGCGGCTGCGCGAGCAGATGCGTGACCGCGTGCTCGCCATCGTGGACGAGGTCGCACCGGGCTTCTCCGACTCGATCGAAGCGCTCGAGGTGCTTGCAGCGCCCGAACTCGAGGACGTGTTCGGTCTCACCGGGGGCAACATCTTCCACGGCGCCATGACGCCCGACCGGCTGCTCTTCCTGCGTCCGTTGCCCGGCTGGTCGCGCTACCGCACGCCTGTGCGCGGGCTTTATCTGTGCGGCTCCGGTACCCACCCCGGAGGCGGCGTGATGGGCGCCCCCGGGCGCAACGCGGCGCTCGCGATCGCGCGCGATCTTCCGCGCCTGCTCCGAGGCAGCTGATGCCTCAGCGCTCGCGGTGTACGATCTGGGGCGAGAAGGCGGGGAGGCAGACGGCCACGTACACGGCGCCCTCCAGCTCGGGCGTGCTGTACTGGACCCACTCTCCTGCGCGGGCGATGCTGACCGCGTCCGTCCCTGAGCTTACGTACCCGATGTACTCCTCGATCCGCTTGGGTTTGTTCCCCTCCGCCGCGATCCGAGCGGGCTCGTCGATCAGGCTCGGCATTGGACCCTCCTCAGCCCCCTTCCAGACCAACAGCGTAGCAGTACTGCTGCTGACCTCCCGCGTCAGGAGGGATGGCCAGGCTCCTCCTGCGTCTTTGGAGCGCGCGGCCGCAGCGGCCGCGAGCCGTCTCAAGCGACCGAGCCCGCTCCCCGATAGATCCGGGGGGAGCGAAGTCATGAGCCTAGTTCGGGATTCGCAGCTTCGCATGCTGCTGATCGAAGGCAAGATCGACGAGTTCAATCGTCAAGCGGAGGAGGAACCGCCGAACCTGGAGAGCACGGATCTGCGAGCGGCGGACCTGCGGGGTGCCAATCTCCTGCACGCCAATCTACGCGATACCTATCTCCGCAACGCGGACCTGCGCGGTGTCGACCTCTTTCACGCCGATCTTGACGGTGCCAGCATCCATGCCGCGCGTATCAGCGGCGCGCGCTTCCCCCCAAGCCTGCCCGCCCTAGAGATCAGCGTCTCGCATCACCTCGGCGTACGCATGCGCGCTGGGCGCGGCTAGCTTTACAAGCCAGATCCGCTCTGCTGAACTGGGCGCATGCGGAAGTCAGCGCCCGAGATCGAGCTGCGTCTTCCCATCAAGCTCGGTCCCACTTCGAACGGCGAGTTCGCGCCGGCGCCTCCCACCCGTAAGATCCGCAGCGTTATGCAGCGGGCCGTTCAGTGCGTAGACGAGAACGCGCGCAGGCTGGGTCAGTCGCGGCGCGAGTTTCTGCGCAGCTCCTGTGGCGCGGCCACGGTACTGCTGTGCATAAACGAGGTGACGGGCTGCGCCGGAGGCCGCTTCGGGGTCGAGCCGGAGGCCGCACTGGATGCGGACGCGGCTGCGGCCTCGCTCGGGGGAAACGAGTTCATCTTCGACGTCCAGACCCATCACGTGAACCCACGAGGCGAGTGGGCTCCCGAGCGCCGCGAGGATTACTTCGAGCCCGACAGCCTGCCCCAGCTGCTCCGCAGCTGGCCACAGGGGAGCTGCGGCGAGATGCCATGGAGCGAGTGCTACTCGGTCGATCACTACCTCAAGGAGATCTTCCTGGACAGCGACACCAGCATGGCCGTGCTGAGCGCGCTGCCTCCGCTGCCCACTCCGCCCCTGCTGATCGAAGAGGCCGCCGAGACGCGACGCCTGGCCGAGGGCATGCGCGGCTCGCCGCGCATCCAGATCCACGGCATGGTCGTACCGAACGTCGCCCCGCGCCAGGCGCAGCTCGATGGCATGCAACAGCTCGTCGAGAGCTGGGACGTGAAGGCCTGGAAGACCTACACCCAATGGGGTCCGGAGCGCCGTGGCTGGTGGCTGGACGACCCGCAGATCGGCCTGCCCTTCATCGAACGGGCCCGCCAGCTCGGCGTGAAGCTGATCTGTACGCACAAGGGACTGCCCATCCCTGGCTCGGCAGATACGGGCCGCAACTGTCGCGACATCGGAGTGGTGGCGAAGATGTTTCCCGACGTCACCTTCATCGTCTACCACTCCGGCTACGAAGGACGGGAGGGCGCGTACGATCCCAAGGACGCGAGCGCAGGCACGAACTCGCTCATCCGGTCTCTGCACGAGAACGGGATCCCGCCCAACCGCAACGTCTACGCGGAGCTCGGCACGACCTGGCGCGAGGTCATGCGCGACCCGACGCAAGCCGCCCATGTGCTCGGAAAGCTACTCAAGTACGTGGGAGAAGATCGGGTGCTCTGGGGCACCGACTCGATCTGGTACGGCTCACCCCAGGATCAGATTCAAGCTTTTCGCAGCTTCGAGATCTCCGAGGCGTTCCAGCAGCGCTACGGCTATCCCGCGCTCACGCCCGAGCTCAAGGCCAAGGTCCTCGGCTTGAACGCGGCGGTTCCTTACGGCGTGGACCTGGCTCGATTCGGCCAGCAGACGCAAACGGACGAGATCAGCGGACTGAGATCAGCCTACGCCGAGCAGCCGTTCCCGAGCTTTCGCACCTATGGACCGAAGACCCGGCGCGAGTTCTTCCAGTTCTTGCGCGGCAACGGCGGCTTCCCCGGCTGAGCAGCAGCCGCGTTGAGTCCCATCCGCCCTTCCACCTCCTCAGGCGGACTGCGCCTCGCCTAGGGCTGCCCCTCAAAGCATCGCACTCCCTCGGGAATCAGAACCCAGGGCTGTTTGCTCTTGGTCCATACATGGAGAGCGGGACTCAGCCAGGAGGTATCATCGAGGGTGCCGGGCTTGATGTTCAGGGTGTCCTTTCGGTAGGTCGGCTCGTGGTAGATGCGGGTTCCACAGGCGGGACAGAACGCACACTCCACCGAGCGTCCGCTGTCCGCGGTTCTGTCGAACTGCTTCGGCTCGCCGGAGAGGAGCTGGAAGGCGTCCTTGGGGACGATCAAGCTCATGCCGAAGGCGCTCCCTGACTGGCGCTGGCACTCGCTGCAATGACAGGCGACCAGCGCAACGGGTTCGCCCTCCAGCCGATACCTCACCGCGCCGCACTGGCAGCCACCCTCTCTCGGATCACCCATGACGTTTCTCCTGATTCGCAGCCCACCAGTGCTTATACGCCTGTCCGAAGCAAGAGGCCAACGCCTCAGAAGCCGCCTACGCGACGGCGCGCGCGTTCTCGGGGCCTGCGCGCTCTTCTCTTAGCTCCCGCACCTCCGCCTCCAGCTCCACAATGCGCGCGCGCAGCTGGCTCAGCGCGGCGGCGTCCTCTACTGGACCCAGGCGTGGGATGTGCTGGCGACAGTTCGCGTCCCAGGCCTCGACTCGGAAGAGGATCGCGCGCTCTACGCGGCCTCCCGCACTGGGATCAGTGAGCGTCTCCAGCAGCTCGGGATCGTCCTCCACGACCCGGGCCCGTCCCCAGATCTTGATGCGTTGCTGCTGCTCGTAGTCCATTAGGAAGATGAAGGAGCGGTCGTTCTCGCAGAGATTGCCGAGCGAGATGTACTGCCGGTTGCCGCCGAGGTCTGCGAAGCCCAGCGTGTGCTCGTCGAGCACCTTGAGGAAGCCCCGTGGACCCCCGCGGTGTTGAATGTAGGGCCGGCCGTCCGCGCTCGCGGTTCCGAGATAGAAGGAGTTGCGCTCAGCGATGAAGTCGATCAGCTCCGGAGTGATCCTATCCGCGAAGCCGCGCTTCTGCTCCCAGCGTGCATAGCTCGCGCGCGAACCGAGGCGTGTCTGTTGGTCCTTCACGGCCGATGTGAACGCGATGTCGCTGAAGACCTGGGCCATGCAGAGTAGATGCCCCGGGCGCGCTCCACGTTACACCGTCCTCAGCGCATGCCGTGGCGGCGGAGCTGTCTGTAGAGGGATCCGCTCTTACGAGATAGGATGAGGAAGCCGGAGTGCCCCACAGGGGCTGTCGGGCGCTTCGACCCTGGATAGGAGTGTTCCCATGACAACCGCATCTCAGGCTCTCGTTGCGACGGCGATCCTGGCCGTCGCTCTCATCGCTCCCTACTCGATCGCCATGCTGCGCCACTGGGGGATTCGCGCTGTACTCGGCAATCGCGACAAGCCCGCACCGCTTCCGAAGTGGGCGATCCGCTCGATCCGCGCCCACCGAAACATGCTCGAGAACCTCGCTCCCTTTGCAACGATCGTACTGGCAGCGCAGGTGGCCGGCGTCTCCAGCGAGCATACCGTCTGGGGAGTGACGGTGTTCTTCTGGGCGCGAGTCGCCCATGCCGTTACGTACATCGCCGGCATTCCCTATCTGCGGACGGCGGCCTTCGCCGTCAGCCTGGTCGCGATGTTCGACCTCGCTCGGCTGGCAGCCAGCGCTGGGGGCTGAGCCGTCCTCTGAGACAGCCGTCCCCTGGGACTTCCCTCCTCCTCTCTGATAGGACCGGCGCAGAGGAGCAGCGGCGTGTGCCAACGCGGAAACGCGCTCATCATCGTGATCGCCATCCTCTTCTTGCTCGCCGCAGTCGCTGTGAGCTTCGAGCGGATGGTGACGCTTGAGCTGCGCACCTCGCAGAACCACCAGGGCACGCTGCAATGGTTCGCGGCGATCGCCGCAGCCCAAACGGCGTTTCGCGACGGCGATCTCGACGAGGACGGTGTCGATGACTACGCAACCCTGGGCGAGCTATGCCTCGAGGGTCTGATCACCGGGACACTTTGCCCAGACGCAAGCGCGCAGGGCTATTCCTTCGAAGTCGACTCCAACACGCTCCCGCCTAGCTACGTGCTAACAGCCCGGCCCTTCTTTCCCGGTGTGACGGGCAACGATCGCTTCTCGATGGATCAGAGCGAGGTTGTCCTGATTCAGGTCGATCCCAACGCGGCCGCAGGACGCGCTCGGCTGATCGTGGCCCTGCGCGAGAATTTCGTAGCGGCCTGGGACGATCTCGTGGCATCCGGTTTGGAGCAGGTGTTGGGCTTCACGAACGCGATCGCAGAGGACTCGAACTCGCACGCAGTCATCATCGGAGCCTTGGATCCCAACCGTAACGGCTTGCTGGATGAGCACGAGCTGCTCGATTCTGACCTCGACACCATCGTGGCGGCATACCGCGCGCGTCTGGTGGCTGCGCTCAAGCTCGGTCAGTCAGACAAGGACCCATTTCCTCTCGTGCCGATCGCGGAGCTCGCGCCCAACCCCTTCGTATTTCTGGATCTGTTGGGTGCGCTCCTCGTCCCGACGCTGGGATGAGGTTGGCTCCTCGTCGCATGCGGCGGTGTCCTGGCCATCGGCGTCCTACGTCTTCGAGCCTTGGCGAGGACGGGCCCGGTCTAGGTTCTCGCCAAAGGACGAGTCCAGGAAGTTGGCCGCCCTACTGCATCCCGTAGCGGCGGAGCTTCTTGTAGAGGCACTCGCGGGTGATGTCCAGACTGCGCGCCGTGGCTATGCGGCGACCGTCGTGCCGGTCGAGCGCACAGCGCAGGACCCAGGCCTCGAAGCGCGCCATGGTCTGACGCAGGGTCTCGCCGTGGCTGTCTGATGGCAGCGCCGGCGCCATCCCCTGAATCTGAGG
>SMWZ01000004.1 GCA_004356455.1 Deltaproteobacteria bacterium | reverse complement strand
CGGTGCGATTGTCGATCCCCCGGGCACGGGAGAAGGGCGCGGAGGCACCCGGGACGATCCGGCGGTAGGAGTTGGCGTTGGGCAGGAAGATCGCCACCAGCTCGTCCAGATGCGTGAGCACACCGCTCATGAAGTGCCGGCAGGTCGTGCTGATGCGGTCCGGCGCGTCCGGAGCCGCCAACGCGTTCGAGCTGTCCTGGTCCAGCGCGCGCGCCAGCACGCGTCACACAGAACGAGCGCCGTATGGGGCTGGTGGCGCAGCAGCCGCAGCGAGCTGAGATTAGATCGTGCGATGAAGTCGGCGAAGCCGATGGACCCCGCGTAGGACGTGTCGCGCACTACGGTCAGCTCCACGTCCGCGGCGCAGCTGGCCGCGCACATAGGCGGGCCCTGGGCGAGGACGCGCTCGAAGTGGGGCAGGGTCACCGCCTTACCGTGTGCGATCCCAGCCAGGTCACAGATCTCGACCCGGACCAGCTCCACCTGGTGCGCGCGGAGCCACGCCATGACCTGGGACGCATCCCCGTCGAACAAGCGCGCTCGAGCCTCGGATTCAGCCATCGCGGCCGTTATCGCATGCACAGGGGGAGGAGTTGCGGGTGGTGCCCGGAGCAGGATTCGAACCTGCATGGAGCTTTCGCCCCGAGGGATTTTACGCTTCCCCGGGAGTTTCCCCCCGGCGCGGACTATCTCTTCACCCGCATGGGGTGCCGGGCGCTCTTCGGCGAGGGTTATTGTTGGGACTCACCTCGCTAGTCTCTGCACCTTCCGCGGAACCATCGCCCTCCGCGGCTTGGCTCAGGATTACCATACCGCTCCACCCGGGGCGGCTTAGGCTTCCCTGAATTCACCCGGTTTTTAACCCGCGTGTTGCCACGCGGGAGACCCACCCTTGAGTCCCCTGTGTCTACCCATTCCACCATCCGGGCACCGCTCAGAATTATACGGGTTCACACTCCGCATAGCTCGCCCCAGAGCCTACGGGGCGCCGACGAGCTCAGCTCGCCGCTACCGTCCAAGCGCGCTAACTCCCCGTGTCTGCAAGGCCCGCAGGGCCGCGCAGCGAGGCATAGCCGAGCGAAGCGCGCGCAGGCGAGCGGAGCTCGCCGATAACGCGCTAGTACCGTCTACTCCCGAAACTTGAACTGCTCGCGTAAGGCCTCTTCCGAGGTCTGCTCGAGCAGTGTGGTCAGCGTATCGCGATCGAGAATCGTGGTGCGCTGATAAGAGAGGTCCGGGCGCTCCAGCTCCAGTCGGTAAAGCTCACGGGGCTGGTACAGAATCTGTCGTACCAGAGCGGTGCAGCCTTCATCGATGTCTTGCTGGATGGAAGCGAGTATGCGGCGCACGCGCCGTTCGCTATGGCTTATGGGATCGACGTAGAGTTCGAACTCACGTGTCTGGTTCGTGTGTCGAAAGCTTCCAGGTATGCGTTCCATTGCCATGTGATGGATTCCAACCTCGCATCCTATCTGAGGCCCGCCGGAGTCGCAACCGACAACTTTTTGGAGGCCCCGATCCTGGCGAGCGCGCGATCGTAGCGCTCCAGAGCGCCCCGCGAGCCTCCCAGCAGCTCGAGCCCGACCGCCGCCACGGCCCGCTTCCGCCCTCGGACGCCCCGCAGAATCTCGACGCGGGTCCAGCAGGTCCGACCGATCAGCTCGATGGGCTCAGGCTCATCGTAGATGCGGATCTGGAGCAGCAGGCGGCTGCCCACGGTCGGCGGCCGCGCGCAGCGTAGGCCCAAGCCTCGCCGCGAGAGATTCGTGATCAGCTCGGCCTCGTAGGTCTCGTAGTGAACCTCACCCGTCCTCTGATTGCGCACCGGATCGACAGTGGTGGTGCTCACGCTCAGAAATGTCGACGTCCGCGGATCGCGCCGCTGGTCGCGCGCAATGCCGGGGTCGGCGTTCGGGCCAATCGCTTCTGCGGCCGTTCCTATCCTTTCGGAGGCGTCTCCAAAGAGACTGCTGTGCCCGCTACTCGTCATTGGGGACGGTTCGGTAGAGGGATGATGTCCCTCAGACAGCTGCGTCTCGGGTCTGGCTTTCGGATCCTTCATCGTGCCCCTCCCTACGGCTTCTCGCCTCTTCGGACAAGAGGGCGGGGCCTTGAGAACCCACTCAGCTCAGGCCCATACGCTCGTCCAGCCCGCGCTGCAGGCGGCGGGTCAGGGAGGAGGCGGACGGAGCTGCGAACGTCAGCGCATCGATTCGGCGCACGGGTCGGATGCCGCGCAGCGCGTTCGAGACGAAGACCTCCAGCCAGCGAGCGCGCTGCCGCAGCGACGGCGCGCGCAGCTGAACCGTCACGCCCATGCCCCGCGCGAGCTCCAGTATGAGGCCGCGCGCCACCCCCGGCAGCACCCGGGTAGCGGGCGCGGTCTCGAGACCGCGCTCACTGACCACAAAGAGGTTGGCGCGCGTGGTCTCGAGCAGCTGTCGCCTGGCGGAGACCAGCAAGACCTCGGCGCCGAGGGAGCGCTCCGCGGCCCATAGCGCAAGGCGTGAGGTATCTTTGAACTGAGCGAGGTTACGCTCGAGCGGTGCGCTCATGAGGGAGATCCCTTTTCTTCGCTCGTCGGCCAGACCTCGGGGGAGTTGCGTACAGGTCGCCAGCTCGAAGCCGTCCCCGATGAGGATCTTGGCCCGGCCGTTCCGGATGCGGTTGCGCGTGGCCAGCTCGGCCAGGACTTCCGCCCAGTCGCGCTGCTTCAGGCGCAGGCCGAGCCTGCTGCAGGCGTCGCGCAGTCGAGTCAGATGCAGCTCCAGCAGCGGAGCGACGCCGTGGACGAGCCGCAGCGTTTCGTAGAGGCCGACCCCGAAGCTGAGGGTGAGGCAGTTCGTGGGTACGTGTGCGCGCGCCTCGGACAGAAAGCGACCCGAGAGCCACACGGTGCGCTGGCGGGGTGCGCTCAAGCGTCGCGGCCCCAGAGCTCGAAGAAGGCGCGGCCCTTGTCCCGGGTCTCCTCGAGCTCCGCCTGCGGGTCTGAATCGGCCACGATTCCGCCGCCAAGGTGCAGGTGCAGGGCGTCCCTCTGAGCCACGGCCGTACGGATGGCGAGCGAGAGATCCATGCCCCCGGCGGCATCAAAGTAGCCGAGCGCGCCGGTGTAAATGCCGCGCCGCACCGGCTCGAGCGCCTCGATGATCTCCATCGCGCGCAGCTTGGGAGCGCCGGTAATGGATCCGCCCGGGAAAGTCGCACGCAAGATCTCGCGCCAGTTCTGGGGCTCGCGCAGCCGTCCCCGCACGGAGGAGACCAGATGGAACACGGTCGGAAAGCGCCGCAGCTCCGCCATGCGCTGGACCTCGACCGAGCCCGTGCGACAGATGCGACCCAGGTCGTTGCGCTCGAGATCCACGATCATGAGATGCTCGGCGCGGTCCTTGTCAGCGTGGAGCAGGTCCTTGGCCAGCCAGGCATCCTCCTCCGGGGTGCGTCCGCGGGGCCGGGTGCCCTTGATGGGGCAGGTCTCCACCCGGTCTCCCTCCACTCGCAGGAAGCGCTCCGGGGAGTTGGAGAGCACGATCGTATCGCCACTGTCCAGATAGGCCGAGAAGGGGGCGCCTGCCTGTGCGGTCAGCCGCTGGTATAGGGCGGGAAGAGTGACGGCCGGGACGGGTGCCAGGTCAAGCCGGCGCGACAGGTTCACCTGATAGACGTCCCCGGACCGAATCCAGCTCTGCACAGCCCGGACGCCCGCCCGGAACTGGTCATCCGTGCTGCGGGCAACGGGCTGAGGCAGGGGAAAGGGTGGCCCGGGCGCGCAGCCAGCGCCCGCGGTGGCCTCGTGGATGGCCTCCAGTAGCCGGCTGACCGCGCGTGGGTCGGAGCCGACCACGGCGCCGCAGCCCCGCTCCGGGTGGTAGCGGTAGACCGCGCGGAACCCGGCCAGGCAGACGGGCGGTACCGGAACCTCATCCCGGGACGCCGCGGGGAGCGTTTCAAACGCCCGCCCAAGGTCATAGGCGAGCCAGCCGATCAACAGAGCCGCTAGCGAGTCCTTTCCGGGCGCTGGGTTGAGCCAGCGGTGGGCCTCGTCGAGCGCCTCCAGACCTCCCCGCATCTCGACCTCTGGATCGAGCGCCAGCAGATGCAGTCCCGGGCCCCGGCCTCCAGCGGAGGTGCCCCAGCCATGGGTTCCGCGGGCCTCGAGCACGTGTGCGCCCCGACCCAGCCGAGCGACGAGCCGGTGCGGTGGCTGGGCAGCCGGGATTTCGTACTGGATCAGTTGCGGCATGGCCGGGTTAGAGTAGGGTCGTGGACCGACGAAGGGGAGGGGCGACGACGATCGAGGGCGTGCGCCCCGTGATCGAGGCGATCCGAGCCGGTCGCCGAAAGCTACACCATATTACGTTACCTGCCGACGGCGGGACGCCCGGTTTGCGCGAGCTCGCGGCGCTCGTGCGGGAGCACGGCATCCCCACTCACCTCGGAAAAGGGGAGGTGGTGGCGCAGGCCGAGCCCTACCCGGAGGAATCTTTTGAGGAGCTCTTGCTAGGGCAGGGTCCACGTCGACTGGTGGCGCTGGACCGCGTCACCGATGTGGGCAATCTGGGCTCGATTGCACGCACGGCGGAGGCCGCTGGCGTGACCGGGCTCGTGCTGGAGCACCGGCGCGCGCCGCCGCTGGGACCGGGGGCCCTGCGGGCCAGCGCCGGGGCCCTCGAGTTCCTACGCGTGGGCCGCACGCCCAATCTGGTCCGGGCGCTGGAGCTTGCCCGCAGTGAGGGCCTGGTGGTGCTGGTCGCGGAGCGGGAGGGAGGGCGGCCGCTGGAGGCGCTCGACCCGAAGCTGCTACGAGGGGACTGGGTCTGGGTCTTCGGCAGCGAAGAGCGCGGGGTGCGGCCGCGTGTTCGCGCCCAGGCCAGTGAGGTTGTAGCGATCCCGCTACGTGGCCAGTTGGCTTCTCTGGGGGTGGCCGCGGCCGCCGCCTACCTGCTGCTCCGAACCGCGTCATTTGGGGCCTGAGTCCGCTCCGTTTCGGGTGCGCTTTCCGGGCTGGCAAATGGAGACGGAATTCCCTATGCAGTTGGGGTGGGACGTGCGCCCTGGGGAGGGGTGTGCGGCGCTGGCATGGCGAAATTCTGTTGGTACACTCGCCACTTGCGCTGGTGTAGCTCAATCGGTAGAGCAGCTGATTTGTAATCAGCAGGTTGGTGGGTTCGAGTCCCCTCGCCAGCTCCGGCGGAGAGTCCGGGGCGGCGGCGAGCGGGGCACGAGAACTCGGCGGGGTTCCTGCGAACCAGAAAAAATAAACCAGGTGGGGTCAGAGGCTCCTTGGGGCGAGCGGGCAGCTTGTCATGAGGTTGAGGGGACTCTGTTCTTTGTGGGTTGAATCCTAGGTCACGTTGGGCGGAGTTCGAGCTCTCGGAGAGGTACCGAAGCGGTCAAACGGGGCAGGCTGTAAACCTGTTGCCTTCGGGCTACGGAGGTTCGAATCCTCCCCTCTCCACCGACTGTGGTCAACGGGCTCTTCGAGAGTGATACAAGAGTGAGGTCACTAAGGCGGGAATAGCTCAGTTGGCTAGAGCACAAGCCTTCCAAGCTTGGGGTCGCGGGTTCGAATCCCGTTTCCCGCTCCAGGTTTGTGGCTGGGGGTCAGGCCCACGTAGCTCAGTCGGTAGAGCGCATCCTTGGTAAGGATGAGGTCGGCGGTTCAAATCCGCCCGTGGGCTCCAGCGAAGTCAGTCTCCATAGAAAGGAAAGCATGGCGAAGGAGAAGTTCAAACGTACGAAGCCGCACGTGAACGTGGGTACGATTGGGCACGTGGACCATGGCAAGACGACTTTGACGGCGGCGATCACGCAGCGTCAGTCGCAGTTAGGTCTGGCGGAGTTCACGCCATTCGACGCGATCGACAAGGCTCCGGAGGAGCGGGAGCGG
>SMWZ01000050.1 GCA_004356455.1 Deltaproteobacteria bacterium | reverse complement strand
TCGTCGAGCAGGCCCGCGATGGTGGGAATGACCTTGACGAGCAGGACGCCCATGACCACCAGGCTCATGCCCATCATGATCAGCGGGTACATCATCGCGCTGATGACCTTGTTGCGCAGCTCCATCTGGCCCTCGATGTACTTGGAGAGACGGGTGAGCACGAGTTCGAGCGCGCCGGCCGACTCGCCGGCCCGCACCATGGCCCGATAAAGCTCGTTGAAGACCTGCGGGTGCTCGGCCATTGCGTCTGCCAGCGTGCTCCCGTGATTGACCGACTCGCGCACACGTCCGATGACGGCCTTGAGCTGTCCGTTCTCGATCTGCTCGGTCAGGGCGGAGAGCGATTCGACCAGGGGAATTCCGGCACCGATCAGTGTCGATAACTGATTGGTGAAGAGCGAAAGATCGAGTCCCGGGACGCGACGCACGGGCAGCTTGAGGCGGGAGAGCGCCTCCGATACGGCGGATCGCGTCCTGCTTTCGGCGAGATGCGTGGGGTAGATCCCCTGGGCGCGGAGCTTGACCTGCGCGGCGCGCACGCTGTCCGCATCCACCATCCCGCGGGTGCTGCGGTTGCCCGAGATCAGACCCTTGTACTCGAAGACCGGCATGTGAGGCTAGTGTCCTGTTCCGGAAGCTCGCTTGTATTCTCGGCGACCGATGCATCCTTGCTCGCGGTGTTGTACTCGTTTGGGGAATCTACGCAGTCGCCTCACTCGCGCGCCTTGCGAAGGCGGTGCCCCGGCCGCGAGCATTGTGTCGGAACTCCCGGCATAGGACACTAGTTGGGAGCGGGTTCCAGGGACGCCACCGCCTGCTCATCGGTCTGCCGTAGAATCTCGGCCACGGAGGTCACTCCCTTGAGGACCTGCTGCGCCCCAAACATGCGCATCGTCACCATGCCCTGGTTGATCGCCTGATCCTGGATCGTCTTGGAGTCGATCCCGCGCGTGATCAGGTTACGGATGGTGTCGTCCACGACCAGGATCTCGAATATCGCGACCCGGCCCCGATAGCCACTGTGGTTGCAGCTGGCACAGCCCTGCGGGCGATAGATCTGCTGCTGAGCCATGGACTCGGGCTTGAGCCCGATCTCGTCCAGCTCCTCGTACGTGGGCTCGTACGCTTCACGGCAGTCGGTGCAGAGCACGCGCACGAGCCTCTGGGCCAGTGACGCCGCCAGCGAGGAGCTGATCAGGAAGGGCTCCACACCCATGTCGATCAGGCGCGTGATGGCTCCCGCCGAGTTGTTGGTATGCAGGGTCGAGAAGACCAGGTGGCCTGTGAGGCTAGCCTGGATGGCGATCTCGGCGGTCTCGAGGTCGCGGATCTCTCCCACCAGGATCACGTTGGGATCCTGGCGCAGGATCGAGCGCAGCCCCGCGGCAAACGTGAGGCCGATCTGCGGCTTGATCTCGATCTGGCCGATTCCAGCGAGCCGGATTTCCACCGGGTCTTCAATGGTGATGATGTTCTTGTCCGGATCGTTGATGTCCGAGAGCGCGGCGTAGAGTGTGGTCGTCTTCCCGGAGCCGGTGGGGCCCGTCACCAGAATGATGCCGTTGCTGCGCCGAATCAGGCGCCGCAGCAAGCCCTGGCTTCGCTCGTCGAATCCGATCCGCTCGATGCTCAGCAGCTCCTGGGTTCGTGGCAGAAGCCGAAGCACGCAACGCTCCCCGTACTGCGTGGGAATCGTCGAGAGCCGCACGTCGTAGTCCTTGCCCGCGATCTTGAGCACGATGCGTCCATCCTGGGGCAGCCGCTTTTCGGCGATGTCGAGCTTGCCCATGACTTTGATGCGCGAGGTCACCGCCTGCTGTAGACGTCGCGGCAGCGGTCGGATCGGCTCGTACAAGATGTCGTCCGTGCGGAACCGCACGGCTACGTCCTGCTCGCGCGGCTCGATGTGAATGTCACTGGCGCGCGCCTTGACCGCCTGTTGCAGCAAAGAGTTGACGAGCCGGATGATGGGAGCGCCTTCCTCGTTCGAGTCGAGCAGGTCCTCGGGCTCGTGAATGATTTCCGAGGCCAGATCCTGCAGGTCTTCCTCGCTGAAACCTTCGGCCACATCCTCGGCGGAGTGCGCGCGATCGAATACCTGATTGATGCAGCTCAAGATGTCTCTCCGGGTGGCGAGCACGAGCTCGCAGCGCGTGCCTGGATAGACCAGACGCAGGTCGTCGAGCGGATCAGTGAGTAAAGGATCGGCGATCGCGACCTCGATGCGGTCGCCATCACGTCGCAGCGGCAGCAGGTGGTGGGCCTTGGCGAAGGAGATCGGGATCTGCGTGGCCACCTCCGGATCCACCGCATCGGGTGAGAGCGACTCGTGCACCGGGAGCGCATACAGCTGCGCGAGTGCAGCCAGCAGCTCCTCCTCCGGCACGAGCTCGAGCTCGAGCAGAAGATCGGTGAGGCGTCTACCCGACTCCTGCTGCTTGCGCCGCGCCTCGGCGAGTCCTTCCTCCGTGAGGGACGTCCTCATGATCAGAGCCTCGTTTAGCTGCAACGGCGTCTGCATGCGCGTCCCCTAAGGCTCTACGGTCACCAGCACGTGGAGGCCCGTAGCAGCCCGGATCTCGCGTGCGATATGCTGCGCGCGGTCGTCGGACGCATAGGGTCCGATCTGCACGACGTGCAGCGGCTTGCCGCGATCGCTGCGCGAGAGCACCGTGCCGTCGTAGCCCGAGGAGATGAGCGTATTCAGCAGCGCGACCGCCTCTGCCGGGTCGCGGAAGTGGGCCACCTGCAGCACGTAATGCCCGGTAGCCTCGTCCGCCTTGAGCGCCTCGATCTCACGCAGACGTTGCCCCTCGCGCTTCCGTCCCTCCCGGCGCAGGCGCGGCAGCTCCTCGACCGGGTACCGCCGTTCGTGCAGCTCGAGCTGGCGCCGCACCGGGTTCGTGTCGCGCGCCAGTTCCACCCCCGCGGCTACGGCTCTGGCCCGCTGCAGCTCCTGCTCTTCGCTGAACTCCATGGACTCAGCCGCGGAGTTGCGGAACCGCTCGCGGTGTTCAACGGTCAGACGGTTGAGGTCGTCCGGGTTGCGCACGATGTGCGGGGTCAGGATCACCATCAGGTTCGTCTTGCGTATTGAGGTCGATGTGCTCCTGAAGGCCCAGCCCAGGATGGGGATGTCGCCCAGGAAGGGGACCTTGGACACGCTGTTGGTTTCCGTTTCCTGGAGAATGCCACCAATCATGACGGCCTCACCGTCCCGCACGTAGACCGTGTTCTCGATCGTACGCTGGGTGAGGGTCGGCCCCAGGTCGGAAGCTTTGTCTTCTTGTACCTGGCTGATCTCCTGGAAGATCTGCAGGCGAATCGTGTCTCCTTCGCTGATTTGTGGTGTCACGCGTAGCTCAACGCCAACGTCCTGACGCTCGATGTTCGAGGAGGTTTGGAAACCGGCCCCCACGCCGGGGTCCGCTGTCTGGAGCCGTGTGGTGGGGATGGGGATGTTTTCCCCGACGTTGATCTGCGCCTCTTCGTTGTCCGCGGTGAGAATGATGGGCGCGGAGATGATGTTGATGTTGGAGTTGGAGGCTTGAGCGCTGATGATCGCCTGGATAATCGGGACCTCGGTGGCGTTACCCTCGCGGTCCACGACAGTCACAGTCCTGCCCAGAATGGCTGTGGTGAAGTTACTGAAGGCCGTCGGAATAATGCCCGCATCAGTGTCCAGAAAAGCAGGGAGACTCGTCAATGCAGTAGTGCCCGAAGCACTGCCCGTAATGATGCGCGATTCGCCGCCATCTCCGAGGTTGTTCTGATATAACCAAGCCAGGCCAAAATCCTCGCCGGAAGTGACGTCCACCTCCAGGATCAGAGCCTCCACCATGACCTGGGGTCGACGCACGTCGAGCGCCTGGATCACCTCCTGCAGCGCGGCAAAGCCCTCGGGGCTGGCCTGGATGATCAGGGAGTTGGTCGGGGCATCGGCCGTGACGCGGATCCCCTCCCCGAGCTGCGCCACCACGGCTGCGGCCTGCCCCGGGGCCTGGCCCGCTGGCCGGCGCCCGGACCCCCCGGCCTGCACCAGGCTGGCCAGCGTCTGCGCCAACTCCTCGGCGTCGGCGTTCTGCAGGCGGTAGACGTGAATCCTGCCCGTCCCCTTGCGCTCGTAGTCCAGCAAAGCCACGAGCCGCTCCACCTCGTTGATCGTGGCCTGGGGGGCCAGCACGATGATCGAGTTCGTGCGCTCGTCCGTGATGAAACGGGGCGCTCCGGCGTGTCCCACTACGGTGTCTGCGGCCGCGCCCGTCTTGGCCCCCGCCGCGCCTCGTCCACGGGTGCGGCGGCTGGTTCGGGGTGCGGCGGGCGTCTTCCCGCGTGCTGTCGCGGCCGGCTCCGAGAAAATCTCGCGTAGCTGTGCCGTGAGCCCGGCCGCGTCGGCGTACTCGATCGGCAGCACCTTAATCTGCTCCTGGTAGGTCTCGATGTCGATCTCGGCAACGATGGTGAGCAGGCGCCGGATGTTGGCGGACGTATCGGTAATGATGAGCGTGTTGGTGGGTGCGTAGGCGATCAGGTTCGCGTCGTTCGAGATCAGAGGACGAAAGGTCGAGATGATGGTCTCGGCCTTCACGTAGTTCAGGGGAAGCAAGCGCGTGATGTAGAGATCGCGGTTAGGGATGGCCTGGTCGCCGCGCACGATCGCGATCGGTGACTCCTTGGCCTGGCGCACGGGCACGATCTTGAGAATCCCGCCGGGCCCGGGCACGGTCGTGAAGCCCTTGACCTGGAGGATGGCCTCGAACACGCGATAGGCCTCGTCGGGCGTCACGGGAGTGGGCGAGACCACCGTCACCCGGCCACGCACGCGATCGTCAAACAGGAAGTTCTTCCCCGTGAGGCGCGAGATCATGTGGATCACGTCGGCCAGCTCGGTGTCCTGGAAATCGAGCGAGAGGCGCTCCTCGCTATCGCCGAACTGGCCCTGCGCCCAGGCCGCTCCGGGGCCGACCAGGCTGAGTAGCAGCCATGCGATGAGGGCGGCCGGGCGGAGCATCAGTTGTCCCAGCAATGCGTTGCCTGCGTCCCGTCGGGGGCCTTGGTATTAAGACAGCTTCTCCGACCCTCGGCCAGTGAGGGCAGAATCTTGGGCAGATCGTTCGGTCCGCTGATGGCCACGCCGTTGACGGCTACGATCACGTCCCCGGACTGGAGCCCCGACTCCTGGAGCGGGCCGGGCAGCACCTCGGTCACCTGAATCCCATCGAGGTTCCCGTCGCTGTCGAAGGCGGGCGCGAAGCGCACCTGCGCGAGCAGGTTCTTGGCGTGCGCAACGGCCGCCTGTCCGCTGGTGGGCGGGCGCGAGCGGCGCAGCTGGCGCTTCTGACTTTTGAGGCGATTCACTCGCTCCATGAGACGCTCGCGCTGGCTGGCGGCACGGTCCGCGTTCCGGGCCCCACGAGCGCGGCCACGTCGGTTGCTGCTCGTTTGCTCGCGCCGTTTGTCTTTCTGCTTCGGACGCGTCGTGGTCTCGGGCTCCTCCATGGTGATCGCCTCGAGCTTGCCGTTGTTGTTGAGCACGAGCCTCATGCGCTCGATGCGTGCGACGGTGACGTTCTCGTGCTCACCGACCTGATCATTTACCCGCAGGTGGAGGTGCTCGCGCGAGGTTTCGTCCTCCACGGTGGCCACCGACAGATGGTCCGGCCCCGCGATGGTTCCGAGCAAGCGCAGCCGGAGCTGGCTCTCCTCGAGCTCCTCCTCGGGCGGAGGCGGCGGTGCGGCTGGCGGCGCAGTCTCGCGACGCTCGAACAGATTGCGCTCCCCCACGATCTCGTAGCGTGCAAAGGAGGGCTGCGACGGCGGCAGCTCCTCGACGCTGGGGATACGCAGCTCAGCCAGCTCGGTTGGGCTGAGAAAGGAGGTCACCATGCTGTAGATCAGGTAGAGGCACCCTGCTGCCAGTGTGATGTGAAAAGCCCTCAGTCCGTATCGGAGAAACACGCGGCCCTCGCACGCCGGGATTGCGGATCTGGCGCTCCCTGCGAAAGTCCTAAATGATTCCGTCCAGTCTACGCGGGGCCCCGGAGGGCCGCAACGCGGCTCCCATGTGCCCCTTCGCATTGTAAATCGGTCAATCTAAGCTGCCGATTTAGGTGTGGGATGGCGCAACGTGTGCGGATATTCGGGGTCTCTCTGCTGGGCCTGGGCGCGCTGGCTGCTCTGGCGCTGACCGGAGCGGGCGCGGGGCTTGGGGCCGCCGAGCGCTGGCTGCTCCTGGGCCGTCCGCTGCTCGAGTTCCGCGCCCCCAAGGCGGGTCAGGTGGTGCTCGTGGGGAGGATCGAAGTCAGCATCGGCTTTCCGGCGGCGGAGCGTGTTGGGGTCGAGACCTTTCGTTGCCTGCTGAACGACCCGGAGGTGACCCCGCAGCTGACATTGGGGCGCAACGCGGCGCGGGCGGCTCGCTTCGGGGCCTGCTCGAGGGCGAGAACCGGCTGCGGGTGGAGATCTTCGGACGTGGCGGGTGGCCGGGTCGCTGCCTCGAGGACGCGCGCGAGCTGACCTTCCGGGTCCAGTCGTTGCCGACGATGGAGCGAGCAGAGGGGACGAGAGTGCGGGAGGCGGCTTGACAGGGAGGCCTTTGACCATAGCTTGCAACCGTGAGCGCTGGTCGCCTAAGCGCCTGAAAATAAAGAGTTTTTAGCTTTTGGGGGTAGGCACGTCATGCCGAAAGTGATTGGAATCGACCTGGGAACGACCAACTCGGTGGTGGCCGTGATGGAGGGCGGCGAGGCCAAGGTGATCGCGAACGAGGAGGGCGCGCGTACGACGCCGTCGGTGGTGGCGTTCACCAAAGACGGGCAGCGCCTGGTGGGCCAGATCGCCCGTCGTCAGGCGATCACCAACCCGGAGCACACGATCTTTTCGATCAAGCGCCTGATGGGCCGGCGCTACGAGGAGGTGACGGCAGAGCTCAAGCTCGTTCCCTACAAGGTCGTCAAGGGCAAGAATGGCATGGCGGTGGTGCAGGCGCAGGGCAAGCAGTACTCGCCGCCGGAGATCTCGGCGATTGTGCTGCAGAAGCTCAAGAGCGCCGCCGAGGCCTACCTGGGAGAGGAGGTCAAGCAGGCGGTCATCACGGTGCCGGCCTACTTCAACGACTCTCAGCGCCAGGCGACAAAGGACGCCGGCGTGATCGCCGGGCTGGAGGTGCTGCGGCTGGTCAACGAGCCCACTGCCGCCTCGCTCGTCTACTCGTTGGAGAAGAAGGAGGATGAGCGGATCGCCGTCTATGACCTCGGTGGCGGAACTTTCGACATCTCGCTGCTCGAGGTCGGTGGGAACACGGTCGAGGTCATGGCCACCAGCGGCGATACGCACCTGGGCGGCGACGACTTCGATGACCGGGTGATCCAGTTCTTGGTGGACGAGTTCAAGAAGGACCAGGGCATCGACCTGAGCAAGGACCCGATGGCCATGCAGCGTCTGAAGGAGGCCGCCGAGAAGGCCAAGATCGAGCTCTCGAGCGTGAGCGAGACCGAGATCAACCTGCCTTACGTCACGGCCGACCAGAATGGCCCCAAGCACTTGAACGTGCGTCTCACGCGGGCCAAGCTCGAGCAGCTGATCGACGACCTTCTGCAGCGCACGCTGGGGCCGGTCGAGCAGGTCTGCCGCGACGCGGGCGTCGAGCCCAGCCAGATCGATGAGGTCGTGCTCGTGGGTGGCTCCACACGGATTCCCAGGGTGCAGGAGCTGGTGAAGGGCTTCTTCGGCAAGGAGCCTCATCGTGGCGTGAACCCCGACGAGGTGGTGGGGATCGGTGCGGCGATTCAGGCCGGAGTGCTGGCCGGTGACGTGAAAGACGTGCTGCTGCTCGACGTGACGCCGCTTTCGCTCGGGATCGAGACCCTGGGAGGTGTCACCACCAAGCTGATCGAGCGGAACACGACCATTCCCACCAAGCGCAGCCAGGTCTTCTCGACCGCGGCCGACAACCAGCCGCAGGTGGAGATCCACGTGCTCCAGGGTGAGCGCGAGATGGCGACGGACAACCGGAGTCTAGGCCGCTTTATTTTGAACGGGGTTCCGCCGGCGCCCCGGGGGGTGCCGCAGATCGAGGTGACCTTCGATATCGACGCGAACGGGATCGTGTCGGTAGCGGCCAAGGACAAGGCCAGCCAGAAGGAGCAGTCGATTCGGATCGAGGGCTCGAGTGGCCTCGACAAGGGCGAGATCGAGCACATGGTCAAGGACGCAGAGGCGCATAGTAGCGAGGACGCGCAGCGGCGTGAGCGGATCGACGTGCACAACTCCCTTGACAGCATGCTCTACGAGGCTGGGAAGATGCTGAACGAGCACCGCGAGAAGATCCCCGTCTCCGATCTGAATGCCGTGGAGTCCGTGATCGCGAGCGCGAAGGCCTTGCTCGAGAAGGAGGACGCGCCCATGGCCGATCTCAAGAGCCAGATGGAGCAGCTCCAGGGTGCGCTGCATAAGGCGAGCCAGGCACTCTACCAGAAGGAGACGCAGGAGTCGGCCGCCGGTGGCGCTTCCGATGGGTCGCCCGCGCAGAGCGGGAATGGCGAAGGCGAGGTCGTGGACGCCGAGTTCACCGAAGAGAAGTAAGCCGTCCGTTGGACGTCCGGATCGGGAAAGTGGCACGTGAGCTGGCCGCCCTCGAGCGGCAGCTCGATCACGTCTTCGAACGTGCGCTCGGCTCGACCATGCGGCTCGCGGGACGGGTCGGATCGTTCCGCCCCACGATCGATGCCTTCGAGACCAAAGAGGGCACGGTGGTGCAGGTGGACCTGGCCGGAGTTGAGAGCGAGGACATCCGCCTGATCGTTGACGGCGAGTACCTGCAGATCAGCGGTCGGCGCAGCGCGACCTACGAACGACCGCCCGAGCATCATCTTCAGATGGAGATCCCGCGCGGGAGCTTCGAGCGCGTGATCCGCCTACCTCATCCCTACGATCCCGAGCGCGTCAGTGCCGTGCTGGAGGCAGGCATCCTGACCGTCGAGCTTCCGAACCTGCGCTCGGAGACGCGCAAGATTCCGGTGCGGCCGGCATGACGCCCGAAGAGCCCACCAGCGAGGAGCCGGAGACCGAGTTCGAGGCGCAGGTGGCGCAGGGGCAGGCGCAGATCGAATCGCTGCCCCCGGTGTTGCCCGTGCTCCCGCTGCGAAACACGGTTCTATTCCCGTCGCTGGTGACGCCCATGGTGGCAACGACCGAACGCGCCCAGCGTCTGATCGACGACGCCCTGGCCGGAGACCGGCTGCTGGTGGCCGTGGCCGCGAAGGATCCCGAGATCGACGAGCCCGGCCACGCGGACCTCTACGACGTCGGCACCGTGGTCCGCATTCTGCGCATGATCAAAACGGAAGAGGGCACGCAGCGCCTCTGGGTGCAGGGGCTGCTCCGGGTCAAGATCCTTGAGTACGAATCGAGTGAGCCGTACATGCGCGCGCGCGTGGAGGTGCTCGAGGAGCAGGAAGGACGTGGGCTGGAGGTGGAAGCGCTCCAGCGTAACGTGAGCACGCAGTTCAACCAGATCGCCGAGGGTTTGTCCAATATTCCCGAGGCGGTGCGCGCGCTGGTCATGGGTCTGGAGGACACCTCCGCGCTGTGCGATGTGGTGGCCGCGAACCTGGGCCTCTCGGTTCCGGATCGACAGGAGCTGCTCGAGATGGTGCGCGTGCGCGAGCGGCTGGAGCGTGTATCGGCGCATCTCGCGCGTGAACAGGAGGTGCGCCGGCTGGAGGAGGAGATTCGCGGCGAGGTGCAGGAGGAGCTCTCGCGCAGTCAGCGCGAATACGTGCTGCGGGAGCAGGCCCGCGCGATCCGGCGCCAGCTCGGCGAAAGCGAGAGCCCGGCGGAGCTGGTGGACGAGCTGCGCCGCCGGCTGGACGCGCTGACGCTGCCGGACGAGGTCCGCCAGCAGGCCGAGCGTGAGCTCGACCGCCTGGCCGCACTGCCCCCGGGCGCGGTCGAGGCGGGAACGCTGCGCACCTACCTGGAGTGGATCGTGGATCTGCCCTGGAGCACGGAGTCCGAGGACTCGCTGGACGTGGCGCATGCGCGCGAAATCCTCGACGAAGACCACTACGACATCGAGAAGGTCAAGGAGCGTATCCTCGAGTTCATCGCGGTTCTGAAGCTGAAACGCGACATGCGGGGCCCGATCTTGTGCTTCGTGGGTCCACCGGGAACCGGCAAGACCTCGCTCGGTCGCTCCATCGCGCGCGCCATGGGGCGCGAGTTTGCTCGCATCTCGCTCGGGGGGCTGCATGATGAGGCGGAGATCCGAGGCCATCGACGTACGTACGTTGCCTCTCAGCCGGGGCGCATCATCCAGACGCTGCGGCGCGTGGGCAGCAAGAACCCTGTCTTCATGCTGGACGAGATCGACAAGCTCGGCACCGACTTCAGAGGCGACCCGTCCTCGGCGCTACTCGAGGTCCTGGATTCCGAGCAGAACCACAGCTTCAGCGACCACTATCTTGAGGTCCCGTTCGACCTCTCGAAGGTCCTCTTCATCGCTACGGCCAACCTGCTCGAGCCGATCCCGCCTGCCCTGCGCGATCGCATGGAGGTGATCGAGATCATCGGCTACACCGAGGAGGACAAGCTCGAGATCGCCAAGCGTTATCTGCTGCCCCGGCAGCTCGAACGAAACGGGCTTGCGGATCGCAAGCTGGAAGTCACGGACGAGGCGCTGCAGATGGTGATCAGCCGCTACACTCGCGAAGCCGGCCTGCGTAATCTGGAGCGTGAGCTGGGCAAGATCGCGCGCAAGCTGGCGCGCCGTGTGGTCGAGGACGAAAAGCTTCCCGATAGCATCAGCTCCCAGGATCTGCATGACCTGCTCGGGCCGGTACGCTTCGAGCCGGAGGTGACGGGACGGCTGCAGATCCCGGGCGTATGCGTGGGGTTGGCCGTGACGGGTGCGGGTGGGGAGATCCTCTTTGTCGAGGCCAGCCGCATGCCGGGCAAGGGTCAGCTCAAGATCACGGGCTCGATCGGGGACGTGATGCGCGAGTCGGCCCAGACGGCGGTCGCGCTCGTGCGCTCACGGGCGCGTGAGCTCGGGATCGATCCGGCGCTCTTCTTGAAGAGCAATCTCCACATCCACGTTCCAGCGGGTGCCACGCCCAAGGACGGGCCAAGCGCGGGTATAGCCATCGTGGTGGCACTGACCAGTGTGCTGCTGGACCGACCGGTGCCGCCGAATCTGGCGATGACGGGCGAGATCACGCTGCGGGGCAAGGTGCTGGCCGTCGGTGGGATCAAGGAAAAAACACTGGCTGCGAAGCGCGCTGGGATTACCCATGTGCTGCTCCCCGCGCAGAACGAGAAGGACCTGGTCGAGATCCCGGGCGATCGCCTGGCCGATATGAAGATCGACCGCATCGAACGGATTGAAGAGGTGCTGAGCATCGTGTTTGGAAAGGATGTGTTCGTATGAGCGTCCGGGGTTGGCTTGCTCTGCTGCTGCTCGGACTCGCGGGATGCGTCGTGCGCGCCGCCACCTACCAGGCGGAGGTGCAGCGAGCGCAGGGTCTGTCGCAGCAGCTCGAGCAGAGCGAAGAGGGCATTCGTGACCGTGAGCAGCGTATTCGCGATCTTGAGAAGGTTCGGGAGACGCTCAGACTGGAGCACGGGTCCCTCTCCGAAGAACGCATCATATTGATCAACCAGCTCGAGGATCTGCGCGAGGGCAACAAAGCGCTGCGCAGCGAGGTGGATCAGGAGCGTAAGGTGCGCATGAGCCGCGAGGCGGAGATCGCGGAGATCGCGGGTACCTACCAGAACCTGGTCGAGCACTTGGAGGGAGAGCTCGAGAGCGGTCAGCTCGAGATCCATCGCTTACGTGGCCGGCTTCAGGTGCGCGCGCTCGATCAGATCCTCTTTGGCTCCGGTAGCACCAGCATTAAGGCCGAGGGCCGGGAGGTGCTCGGTAAGGTGGCCGCACAGCTCAAGAATCTCTCCGGCCACCGGATCCGGGTCGAAGGCCACACCGATAGCCTGCCGATCTCGAAGCCGCGCTACCCGTCGAACTGGGAGCTGTCCGGCGCGCGCGCTGCAGTCGTGGTGCGCTTCCTGGTCGACCAGGGGTTGGATCCGAGGCAGCTCTCGGCCGCGGGCTTCGGTCCGTATCAGCCCATCGCGGACAATGCGACGCGGAAGGGGCGTGCACGCAATCGCCGGATCGAGATCGTGCTCCTGCCCGACGCCACGGATTGACGGACCGCGAGCTTCTGGTCGACCTGTACCGCCGGGCCATTGCGGCGGTTGACGCCGAGTCCGCCGTGCGGCGCTCGCTCGAGCAGGACGATCCCGGCCCGGGACCGTTCCTGCTGCTCGGCGCGGGCAAGGCCGCGTGCGCTATGGCGCGCGGGGCACAGTCGGTGCTGGGTGGGCGCATCGGCGGCGGTGCGGTCACGACCAAGCACGGCCACGCGCTGAGCTTGGATGGACTCGAGGTGCGCGAGGCCGGTCACCCGCTGCCCGACGAGTGCAGCGTGGCGGCGGCCGAAGGGGCCCTCGAGCGGGTGCGCGCCTGCGACGCCTCACAGCCGCTCCTGGTACTGCTCTCGGGCGGGGCTTCCGCGCTCTGGACCGCACCCGCGTCCGGGCTCACGCTTGAGGACAAGCGTCGTACGAGCGATCTGCTGCTGCGGGCTGGGGCGGGTATCCGTACGCTCAACACGGTTCGCAAGCATCTCTCGCGCATCAAGGGCGGCGGCCTGCTGAGGGCCGCGTCGTCGGCGCGGATCCTCACGCTGGCGCTTTCGGACGTTGCGGATGGTACCCCCGACTTGATCGGCTCGGGCCCCAGTGTGGCCGACCCGAGTACGTACACAGAGGCACTGGCCCTGCTGCGGGCTAGCGGAGTCGAGCGCGAGGTCCCTGCGTCGGTGCGAGCGCATCTGGAGGCCGGTGCGACGGGAGCGCGGCCCGAGACGGTGAAGCCCGGGGACCCGCTGCTGGAGCGAGTCGAGTATCGCCTCGTGGCATCGCTCGGCGATGCGCTGGAGGCGGCGGCGGCGAGCGCCGAGGAGCAGGGCCTGCGGGTGCGCAGGCTGGGGCCCATGCTCTACGGCGAGTCACGCGAGCTGGCACGGGCCATGGGGCGGAAGGCGCGCGAGGCCCTCGATGAAGGCTGGGAGCTCCTCGTCGGCGGTGGGGAGCCCACCGTACGTGTGCGCGGTGACGGCAGGGGAGGGCGCGCGCAGGAGCTGGCCCTGGCCTTTGCGCTGGAGCTGCGGGGTGTGTGCGGCGTTACGGCGCTCTTCGCGGGGACCGATGGAACGGATGGCCCCACCGATGCCGCGGGGGGATTGGTCGACGAGGGCACGCTTTCGCGCGCCGAAGCGCTCGGACTCGACATAAGAGCGTACCTTGAGCGCAATGACGCCTACCCGCTGCTGGAGCGCACGGGGGATCTCTTCGTGACCGGGCCCACGCACACGAACGTTACGGATCTCGCCCTGGTGCGAATCCGATGTCGGGATAGTGGCGCAATGCGTTAGGATGGGCCCGCCCGAAACGTGATTTCCGGGGGAACGTTGATGCCCGTCGATGCCGAAAGTTTCAAGCAGGCGCTCGCGAGCTGGGTGAGTGGCGTCACCATCATCACCTCGCGGCACGCGGATCACGTGCATGGCATGACGGTCTCGGCTTTCAGCTCGGTGAGCCTCAGCCCCCCGCTGGTGATGGTCTGTCTCGACAAGGTGTCGAATACGCTGAAGCTGGTCGAGGCGGCCAAGGTCTTCAGCGTGAACGTGCTGGCGCAGGGACAGGAGGAGCTCTCGCAGCGCTTCGCGAGCAAAGAGCACGAGGACGTGCGCTTCGAAGGCCTGAATTGCGAGCAGGGAACCAACGGCTGCCCGCATATTCCCGGTGCCGTGAGCACGATGGACTGTCGCGTGCTGGATACGCTGGATGCTGGGGACCACGTGATCTACATCGGAGAGGTGCGCGCTGCCAAGTTCACGGACCGCCCGCCCCTGGTCTACCTTCGAGCCGTCTACCGAACCCTGACCTGAAGCTCAGCGCAGTGGGGAAGCTCACAGCTTCAACTGCCCCCCGAGGGCAGTTGGTCTTTACAGCGAGAATTTGGGCCGGGGGCTGGGCTGGTTTCGGTGTGCTTTGAGGGCCAGCAGCGCCTGGACTGTGGAGATCTGACTCTCGAGCTGGCAGCGCTTTAGCTGGAAGCGCTGGAAGTTCGGCGTGCCGACTTCCAGCAGGATCTTGCCGACCATGTTGGGTGCGGCAAGCAGCTTGAGCGTCCGGGCTCCGGATTTGGGAGAGATGGCTGCGGGCGGCTCGAGCTGCGAGCACGGCATCGACGATTCTCGCTGAAACTTCCGGTAGAGGTCGGCGAAGCCGTTAACGGTGCGGTTGTGCTGGTAGAGATAAGTCTCCGGGACCAGGGACCGCAGCGCCCAGGGAGCTTGCGGCGTGGTGGTGGCCTTCGGCTTGAGCTCGTTGAGCGCATGAGTCCGTAGATACTGGTACTCGGCAGCCCACATCCGCTGCCACGCGTCCGGATCTGGCCGCAAATTCTCGAGCGTCTGCACGAAGCGGCCGGCTGCATCCGTCGAGAGCCCCTCGGACCGGGTGAGCTCGCGTATACCTTCGAGGCCCATGTGCTTGAGCTGCAGCGCGATCACCACGGCGACGAGGGTCGCCCCATTGGCGTTCTCGAGCGCATGTCCGAAGCGCATCACGTTCACCGCATCCTCGAAGG
>SMWZ01000049.1 GCA_004356455.1 Deltaproteobacteria bacterium | reverse complement strand
GTGCTTGAGGGCCAGGTAGGAGTAGAATCCGAGCTCCGCGCCGACATCGACGAACACGCGTGCATCCCGGACCTCTTCGACGAAGGAGTCCGTGAAGGATTCGTGCCAGCGCGTCGTCCGCCAGGCGCCGCCGTCGATGGCTGACCGCATCTCGGCTTGTGAGCTTCGCATTCCCTGTATGGCCTCGTGGGGGCTGACCTGCGCCTGCGCGCTGGTCCGACGAGCCTGCTCTTGGTAGTGCGGAATTTGCATGCTCATCCACACGCCTCGCCACGTGGTGCTCAAAAGGGGTGCAACTACCATTCCGTCGAGCAGGCATGTCCGTAATGTCGCTCGTTGGTCCCATGTTTGGCTTGGTGACATTCAATGGCGACGTTGCGTGCAACCCCGGGTGCCAAAATTCCGATGGGAGCGCTGTCTAAATTCGAGCGGCGTGAGATGCGCGAGGCCCTGGATCGGGTGCTTGACGCATGGGATGAACACGACGTGGTGCCGGGGATCCATGTGGTCCAGTCGGACGTCGAGGAGGCGCTGACCTGCTTCCACGAGGGGTATCGGATGATCGCTACAGCCTCGATATTACGATGCTCGCGCGAGCCTGCCGCTCCGGCCTGAGCGATCTGAGGGGGAAGCTGGGCGCGTCCCAGGACTGAGCCCCGCTAGCCTCAGGGACCCGCCCGGAGGAGCTCCTTGTATCTGGCGTAGGACGGGACGCTGGCGAGGAAGCGCCAGCGCTCGAGACCTTCCCGATGGAACGAAATCTCCCTCAGATAATCCACGGCCTCCTGCTTTCGGCCGAGATCGAACAGGAGCAGGCACAAGCCCGGCTCGATGAAGCTTCTGGGTTGGGGGCTCAGTGGGTCGAGGATCTTCTTCCAGTTGGAGCAGAGCTCGTCGGTGGTCCACTGGGTGTAGTGCCACTCGAGTGGCGGTTTCTCGAAGGTGATCGGTCCCCGCACCGCGAACGCGGCGCTGCTGCTACTGGGCACGACGTGCAGCAGCTGAAGCTGAGGAATGACGCTGACTACCGTGGCGATGGGATACGAGGGGGCATGGAAGTAGTGCTGGAACACGATCACGCTCAAGCCGGGAATCAGATGGGAGCCGAACTTGAGCAGCGCCCTGGTGATCTCATGGAAGGATTTGGGTGCATCGAGTAAGAGGATTTCAATTGGGCCGCCATCCCACTCCAGCTCGTCGAGCGAAGCCTTGGTCACCTTTACGTTCGGGTACACGGGGCGGACGTTCTTCTCAAAGTAGGGTTTGAAGTCTTCGCCTTCCGGGAGCGTGAAGCCCGCGTTCAAGCGCGGTGCGTCATAGGCCTTGGTCCAGGTGTACTTGTCGAAGCAATGCAGGTGGGAGGAGTACCCGTTGACGAGCAGCCCCGCCCCCAGGTGGACCGTGCTTCGGCCTAGCCATGTGCCAACCTCGACCACGGCTCCGCTTCCCGTGAAGCCCTCTGCGGTCAGCCAGTAGAGATACCGCTGCTCCTCGGGCGTAATGATGCCGGGAACACTCGGCAGCTCGGGCATGCAGGTTGTGAGGAAATCGCCCTGAAAGGGGATGGAACGCCTGGCCAGTCGTTCCTTCTGAATGGGACTGAGGCTGGGGAATGCATGCGCCTCCCGTCTCTGCTCCACGCGCGGGCGACTCTCGACGGCGAAGGGGCGCAGGGCCGCCGACCCCGCCGATGAGAACGATCCCTTTGCCCAGAGAAGCTGTGCCTGGAAGACGGAGAGGAGCTCCTGCTGCCGGACCTGATAGACGTCGATCGGCGGCGCCGTCTCCGGAACGACGTTTATTTGATCACATACCGACTCGTAGAGCTCGGCAAAGCGCCGCGTGGACTCAGGACTGTCCGTCAGCCACAGGAAGCTACGACCCTCTTCCGGAGGGGCCGAGCGGAGATAGCCCTGGAGCTCGAGCTCCACCGTCTTCGCCTCCGTATGGGACGTGAAACACGCCACATAAGCAGGCTCGTCCGGTACATGGGGATGCGAATCGGGCGGAAGCAGATCCTCATTCGTGTAACGATTACGCATGGACTGCAGCACCTGAGCGACGGAGCTTGAGTCGGGGGCGGGACCAGGCTGCGAGCTCCAGACGAGCTCGTCCTCGATGCACTTGAAGCGGAAGCCGGTTACGGCGGCCTTGAGCCATAGCTGGTGCTCGGGATCTGCGCTCGGCTCGAAGACACCCGTGGCTCGCAGCATCTCGCGCCGGAACACGGCGGTTCCGTGCGGGACCGGGTTGGCTTCGAAGAGCGCGGAGACGAGGCTTCTCCCTTGCAGCAGACCCGGATCGACGGTCGGAACCCCCGGTCGTCCGTGGAAGCTCACGTCGACCTCATCTCCCTCATCGAAGCTCGTGATCTGGCGCTCCAGCTTTCCGGGCTCGAGTACATCGCTGGCATTCACGAGCGCGACGAGCTCGCCCGTCGCGAGCGCCAGTCCGCGATTGAGTGCCTTCCATAGACCCCCCGGCCGGGGCTCGGCGCAGACATTCGTTCTTACACGCGGGTCGGGGGTGAAGAGCTTCAAGCCGCTGGGCGTCTCCCCGGGCCAGAGCACGATCAGCTCGAAATCCCGATACGTTTGATCGCGCAGCGAGCGCATGAAAACGTCCATCTCCTGGTGCTCATCCTCGACCAGGGCCAGGACGCTTAGGCGGGGCCTCGTCATATCGGGCGCGGGCTGATCTTCCTCTGGGTCTGCCGCTCGGCCTACGTCGCTCTCTACGAACTGGGGCGTATGCTCGCGGATCGCGGCGTGTGGGTGCGGCTTCTCCCGCGCCGACCCTACTTCCGGCGTCAGCAGGGCGGTATCCAGCAGCTCCTCCCTTCCAATGAGCAGCATGCGGTGCCCGCCGCATGTAACGAGGCGGTACGCGAGCGAGCCCAGCAAGCGGTCCATCCCGTTGCCGAAGGCTCCGATCAGCTCGGAATCGGGTACGCTCTCGCGGCCTTCGGAAAACTGATTGTTGCGGTCCTGGTAGAGCTCCCGGCTGCGCAGGTATTCGTGGATGACGAGGAACGGCAGGATCAGAGTTCCCTTGCCGAAAGGACGCGGCAGCGGGTACGCGGCCGACGGGGCGATCTCCTGCAAGTCGTCTACGACGATCAGCCCTCGGCGCGAGAGGCGAGGCAGAACCAGCTCGAGCTCTCGTAGACAGACCTCGGGATGGGCTCCACCATCTAGAAACACGAAGTCGACCTCCGCGAGTCGTTCGAGCGCTATCGGAAGCGTGGCCAGCGAGTGGCCGCGCATGAACTCCACGAAGCCGAGCGCTGCGGGATCCAGCTCCCGCAGCAGCTCGGTCGCCGCCTGCACGTGCTCTGGATCGTATTCGATGGAACAGAACCGTCCGGAAACCGCCTCCTTCCTTACAAAGCGCGAAATCTCCAGCGTCGAGAGGCCCTCGGCCTTACGAAACATGCAGCCGATCTCC
This sequence comes from Deltaproteobacteria bacterium, assembly GCA_004356455.1. Taxonomy (GTDB): domain Bacteria; phylum Myxococcota_A; class UBA9160; order SZUA-336; family SZUA-336; genus SMWZ01. Next base: position 3,570 of record SMWZ01000049.1, on the reverse strand, counting down.
AGCGCATTGACTCGGCCTGAGCTCGAGTGCGTCAAGACTGCCCCGAGACCTCGTTGGATGATGTCCTGCCGCGTGTTCATGCCAAAGTCTCCTCGGAGTTACTCCCCGGCTTCGAATCGTGATCGTTCTGCTCTTCCCGGCGCCCGCGGGCGAAGTGAACGTCCATCGCCCAAGGTTGGAGCACAACTCGTGGCGTCGCGAACCGCCATCCCCCTGGCATATGCCCACACCGGGCAGGGGAGGACGAGGGGAGCCATAGGCGACATCCACTCGGGACCCGCGTTATATTGCCGCGCCGCGAACCCAAGCTCGAAGGTCTCGATAGCGTGTCGGACATCTCTCTCATTCTGGCGGGGGTCCTCGTAGGAGTGACACACGTGCTCCTGGGACCGGATCACCTGGCCGCGTTGGCGCCCTTCGCGGTAGAGGCACGCGGCAAGGCGTGGCTGATCGGTCTGCGCTGGGGGGTGGGTCACGCGCTGGGGATCATCGTCGTAGGGCTGGTGGGCTACGCGGTCATCGACTGGCTGGACGTGGAGCTCCTCTCGGGCCTGAGTGAACGTCTGGTCGGACTTGTGCTGATCGCGATCGGGATCTGGTCCCTTGCTCACCTGCGCAGAGCGCGCTTGCCACGTCCGGACGCCGGCCATGCGCACGCGACCATCCCGGGGCACGTGCACACGCGCGCGGCCTTCCTGGTGGGAGCGCTCCACGGGGTGGCGGGGACGGGCAACCTGCTGGGAGTGCTGCCCGCGATGGCTCAACCCTCGTGGGTCTACACCGGCGCCTATCTGGTGAGCTTTGGAGCCGGGTCGATCCTGGGGATGGTGGCCTTCGCGTCCCTGTTCGCGCTGGTGGCACCGGCCAAGGAGTCCACCTACCGCTGGATCCTCGTTGCTGCGGGGGGCACGTGCCTCGCCATGGGCGTGCTGTGGGTCCTCTTTCCGGGGCTGCGCTTCAGCCTCGACGCAGGCGGATGATCGCCGGAATCATGCGCTGCGCGAGCTGGCTTGGAACTCTGCTCGCCAGCGTATCCTGCGTCGGCCCCGGCTCCGCCGGCCTCGCTCCCGGGCCTCCCTGGCAGGCCCCGAGCGGGCGCGAGCATGTGCTCGCGGGACGGATCTGGGATGTAAACGCCGGGGAATTTCTTACGCCGCGAGAGTTCATGGAGCGCGCACAGACGTCTCGGTTCCTGCTGCTCGGTGAGAAGCACGACCATCCCGATCACCACCTCATCCAGGCGTGGATCATTCGCGCCCTGGTGGCAGCGGGACGCAGGCCGGTCGTGGCGTTCGAGATGTTCTCGCCCGACCAGGTTCCCGCCATGCGGCGCCAGATCGCGTCTCATCCCCGGGACGCAATCGGCCTTGCAAGAGCGGTCCGATGGGAAGAGAGCGGCTGGCCTGAGTTCGCCCTCTATCAACCCGTGGTGGAAGCGGCCTTGTCTGCGGATCTCGTGCTGCAAGCCGCGAATCTCTCGCGCATGGAGCTCGACGGGCTCCGCCGGAACGGAATCGTGTCGCTGGATAAGAGCTTCGTTGAGCGCTTCGGCCTCGCCCAGGCTCTTCCCGAAGACCGGTACAGAGTGCTGGTAGAGGAAATCCAAAGAGCGCATTGCGGATACGCACCCGAAGACGCTCTCGCGGGAATGATCGACGTACAGCGGGCTCGCGATGCACGGATGGCGGCGGTCCTGCGCGAGGTCGTCGAGCTCGATGGCGCGGTCCTGGTCGCAGGCGCGGGTCACGCACGCCACGACCGGGGGGTGCCCGTGTACCTGCTTCGGGTGCAGCCGGATGCACACATCCTCAGTCTCGGTCTGATCGAGGTGGAGGCTGGTGTGAATACTCCGATCGAGTACGTCGACGTGGCAGAGCCGGAGCTCTTCGACTATGTGTGGTTCACTCCACGCGTCGACGATCTGGACCCGTGTGAGAAGTTCCGAGACCGCCTCGAGCAGCTCAGGGACGGACCGACGCTCGAGTAGAAGGCTGGCCCGCCGGGTATATAGATCGGGGCCGGGCTATGATAGTTGCGGTATGTCTTTGGGTGCCGGGAATATGCATATCCGCGTGGTCCATTGGGTCCTCATAGCTGCCCTTGCGGTTGGTTGCTCGGTCAAGCCGGTGAGCGGGCGTCCCGAGCTCGTGCCCACCTCGATGGAGCAAGAGCGAACGATCGGGCGCGAGGAAACCCTCAAGCTCGAGGAGCAGGTCGGCTTTCTCGAGGAAGAGAGGTTTGTGCGCTATGTGCAGGCGATCGGACGCCGTCTCGCGCGGCAGTCGCCGCGCCAGGACGTACAGTACCAATTCTACGTAGTCGAGCTGCTCGGGCCGAACGCCTTCGCGCTGTCCGGCGGCTATGTCTTCGTGTCGCGCGGCTTGCTCGCGCTGCTGAACTCCGAAGACGAGCTGGCGAACGTGCTCGCCCACGAGATCGGTCACGTCGCGGCACGCCACGCGGTCAAGCGGTTTTCACTAAACGCGCCGGTTGCGATCGCGACCGACCCGGGCGCCTGGGCCACGGGGCTCGTGAGCCAGCGACTCGGTCAGGTGGTGGAGGGGATCGGTGGGCTCGAGGGCGGGCTGCTACTGGCGCCCTACAGCCGCGAGCAGGAGCGCGAGGCCGATCGGATCGGTCAGGAGCTGGCCGCCGCTGCCGGCTGGGATCCTCGGGGGATGGCCTCGTTCCTGCACACGCTGAAGCGGGAGGAGGCGCTGAGCCAGGGCGGACCGAAGAGGATGCGCTTTCTCGACTCTCATCCCTCTACACCCGAACGGCTTCAGATGACCGGTGAGCGAGCGCGAGAGCTCGAGCGCTCTGTGATCGCTCCCATCGCCAGCAGTCATGTCGACTTCCTGGGGCGTCTCGAAGGACTACGTGTGGGTCCCAATCCGGCCGAGGGTCAGTTCATCGGGAGGCAGTTCCTCCATCCCGACTTGAGCTTCAGCTTGAGCTTTCCGGAAGGCTGGAAGACCTACAACGCGCGCGGCCGGGTTACGGCGATTGCGCCTGGCGCAGACGCAGTCGCCGTGCTCGAGATCGTGGGGAGAGGGGATGACCCATGGGAGGCCGCGCGCAAGCTCGGGGAGGAGGCGGATATCCGCTACTCCAAAGAACCCGAGGAGCTGTTGCTAGGCGGAAAGAGGGTGGTGCGAGCCATCGGCCTCTTGCGTGGCAAGGCGGTCGACCTGAGCTGGCTTCCGCACGACGGGTACATCTACCAGATCACCGGCATCTGCACGGAATCCGCTTTCGAGACCTACGGCGAGCGCTTCGCATCGGTCGTGGGGAGCTTCGAGCCGCTCACGGCTGCTCGGCGGGCTCAAATCCGTGACGTCCGCCTGCGCTTGATCCCCGCCCGGGGAGATGAGAGCATCGAGCAGCTCTTAAAGAGGGCGGGGTCCGTCTGGGGCCCGGACGAAGCTGCGGTGGCGAACGCTCTGGAGACGGAGAGCCCGCTGCACGCGGGGAAGCTGGTAAAGCTTCCGATCTCCGAGCCCTATAACTGAGCGAAGGACGTGGTCTTGGATAGGAGGTGGCTCTCGGCCTCGCTCACACTGGCCCTGT
>SMWZ01000048.1 GCA_004356455.1 Deltaproteobacteria bacterium | reverse complement strand
GCGCCCTGGTTCTCGTTCATCCCGCTCGCCCCGAGGCCATCCCGGCAGCCCGCCGTCGAGAAGTCATACAAGGACAGTCCGAGACGGTTCGCCCCGAGGAACCACTCGAAGGACTCGCGCATTCGCGCGAGGTATTGGGACTCGCCGGTGGCGGTGTAGGCGCCGTGGAACGCCAGGACTAACGCGGCTGCGTCGATCGGCTGCTCGTCGACAATTGCCCGCTTACCTCCACGGGGGTACCAGCCGGCGTTCCCGATCAGGTTGAGATGTCCCTCCGCGAAGCAGACGGACTCGAGGAACGCCAAGCTCTCGCGGGCGACGCGCAGCGCCGTCTGATCGCCCGTGACCGATGAGACTTGAAACAGCGCCAGCGGGAGCATCGCGTTGTCGTAGACCAGCCTTGGCTCAAACCACCGCCATTCCAGACCCGCTTCCCGCTGGTATAGCTGCACCAGCGCGCCGCCGAGCGACTCGAGCGTGGAACGGGCCACGTCGCTTCCCGGATCAGCCTGGAGATAGGAGTGCAGCCCCAGAATCCCGAGTGCGCACCCGCGCGGGCTGAATCCCAGTGGGAGGGTCATGGCACGGTCGAACATCTCTCGGGCAAGGAGCCGGCTGCCTTCGTCGGGCGCCCATCGGACGGTTGCCCCAAGCGCCCAAAGCGCTCGGCCAACGCAATCGTCCGAGCTTCGCCCGAGCTGGAGGTTCCGGCGGTAGTCCATGAAGTTGTGGAAGTGCCCGTCCTCCCGCTGCGAGTGATGGAGGTAGCTCAGGTAGATCGTGATGAGCCGCTGGGTCTCGGGCGAGGGGGCCACCCGCTCCGATCGCAGCGCGACGAGCAGGCCGCGCGCGTTGTCATCCACGCAGTAGCCGTGCCGGCGATTGGGCACGCTGCGAATCGCGTGCTGGAGCAGTCCGGTGTCATCGGTCATCCGGATCAGATGCTCGAGGCGAAGCTCGGGCAGGCCGGGCTCCGGCACGATCCGGGGCTTGGGCGCCACCGCTTTGTCCAGCACGCGCCAAGCCAGTTGGACGTAGGCCTCTCCGACGGCGGGCCAGGTCATCTGCCGCGAGTACGCGTAGGCGGAGCGCTGGAGGCGCGCCCTCTCCACCTCGTCGGCCAGAAGCGTCTCGAGGATGCCGGTCAGCTCGTCCACATCGCCGAAGCCGAACAGCCGCCCGCGCCCCTCGGAGAGCAGCTCCTGCGCGTACCAGTAAGGCGTAGATACGATCGCCGCACCAGACCCCATCGCGTAAGCCAGCGTACCGCTTGTGATCTGCGCTTCGCCAAGGTACGGCGTGATGTAAACATCCGCCGCCTGCAAGTACCGGCACAGCTCGCCCTGATCGACGAACTGGTTGCGGAAGACGACGTGGTCGCGGACGCCCAGCGACTCGGCCTCGCGCTCCAGCGAGTAGCGGTACTCCTCGCCGGTGCGGCGCTTGATCTCCGGATGCGTGACACCAACGACGAGGTAGATCAGGCCGGGAAAGCGGCCGACGAGACTCGGGAGTGCACGCAGGACGGTCTCGATGCCCTTCTTGGGGCTCAGCAGCCCGAACGTGAGCAGCACCCGCCGGCCGGTGATGCCAAAGGAGGCCTTGTGCCGATCTCGCTTGCCCACCGGTAGGTCCGGAATCCCGTGCGGGATCAGCTCCGTGATGTCGGGCGGGATGTCGTACGCTTTCTCCAGCAGGTCGAGGGCAAGCTGGCTCATCACGACCAACCGCTCGCACCGCTCGCTCATCCTCTGCACGATCGCCCGCTGTGACACTGTCGGGTGCTCGAGCACGGTGTGGAGCGTGACGATGGCCCGCTGGCGCAGGAGGGAGAGGAAGTCGAGGATGTGCGCGCCGTCGTCGCCGCCGAAGATCCCGTACTCGTGCTGAATCGAGACCAGGCGGATGTCGCTGTAGTTGACGAACTCCGCCGCCCGCGCGTAGTCTCCCTTGATCCCTTGTCGAATCTCCAGCCGGACGCGTTCGGGGTACTCGTAGGTGCAGCGGGCGTCAGTCACGGCCAGGACTGTCGTCTGGACGCGCCGGTCCGCGGCGATCACGGCGTCGCTCAGGTCGCGTGTGAACGTCGCGATCCCGCATCGGCGCGGGACATAGGTTCCGACGAAGGCGATCGGCAGGTCATGGGCGCTGCGATGCTCGTGCCTGCTGCGTCGGATTTTCATCGAATCTCCGCTCGAGCCGAGCTGCGCCGGAATCGATACGGCCCGTTATCCTTGCGGCTGCGCCAGAACTTCGTCATTCCGACCGTGCACCGCCTCAGAACGCCCGCGCGCCCCGAGACTCTCCCGACCTCATCGGGGTCCTCGTGGATCGCTGTGTTCAGATAGGACAGGAGGGAGTTCGCTGTCCTCCTCCGCCGTGCGGAGCGTAGCGTTGATCCGCCGTAGCCGCTCCTCCCCACCTTGGCACGCGATCCGGAGCTCGAGCTCAGCGGGTGTGGTGGCTTCGCCCGGGATCACAGCGCACTCCGGTGCGAGCGGTCTCTGGATCTCCGCTCCCGCGTCGCTCCGAACGACACGCGCGCGGTCGCAAAACGCGGGATCCGACCTCGGGGAGCACTGGCTCGGGCGCTCCGGCCCTCCATGGCTGCCAGGACGGGGGTAACCTGATGGCGGGGGTCCGCTGGGCCGCTCAGGTCCGTTCGGCCTCGCAGCGTCATGAACACCCATTTGCAGCAGAGAGCGCCACTTTGCGCTTGCCCTGGCTTCTCCGCTGGACCGCTTCGATCTCGCTGCTCGGCTGCCAGACGAACCACTCTTGGGAGCATGGGGGCCCGGGAGCTATTCGGGCATTCGCTACTACGAGGCCCCGCCGCGGCTCAAGGTCGTCCGCTCGGCTCGATACGTCGTGTCTCCAACTCACTCCGGCCGGCGCTCGAGCCGCTCCTGCTCGTTCTTGCAGTCGATGCAGAACTCGGCCACTGGACGGGCTCGCAGACGTTCCAGTCCGATCTCTTCTCCACAGCTCTCGCATTGGCCGTAGCTGCCCCGCTCAATTCTCTCGAGGGATCTCTCGATCTTCGCGAGGAGCCCGCGCTCGCGCTCGCGCATCCGCCCGGTGAACGAGAGGCTTGACTCCGAGACGGCGCTATCGAGCTCATCGGGAAGGTCGTCGCTGTCGGCGTGAGCTTCTCCGGTCAGCATCTGTCGGGCGTGGGAGATGATTTGCATCTTCTGCTCGAGCAGGGTCTCGCGGAATCGCTCGAGATCTCTCTTCCTCACGCGTTCTCCCAACGGGTCCTACCCTACCCGAAATCATCCGTCGAGTCAGGAGTCATCCTTGCCAACCCCTCCAAGCGCTTACTATCCACTGGAAGCGGCAGAGCCCTCCGGCGGGTAGCGCACGGTGTCATTGAGCGCGGTCTTGGATTCCTCCGCGAAGTCGGGCAGCGGCAGCTCGCCGCGCTCCCGCCAGGCACGCACCTTCTCCTCCGCGGTGCGAACTCTCTCGGCATCCAGACCGTCGTCGCGAGCGACGTAGGTCGTGTGCGAGGGGAAGGCAAAGCCGGAGCCGCTGGCCGCGACGATGTCCATCAGCCGTAGCAGGAGATCCTCGCGAACCCCGAGAAACTCGGCCCAATCCGAGGTGCACACGTACGCGCTGATCTCGACGTCGAGGGAGTACGCCCCGAAGCCCACGAAGCGTACCCGCGCCGGGTCCGGATGCACCTTCGCGTGAGACAGCAGCAGCCGCCGGATTTCCACCAGCAAGTGGCGAAGCTGGTCGGGCGTTGTCTCGTAGCGCAGGCCCAGGATCGTATGGAAGCGGATCCGATCGCGCTTGGCGAAGTTCTCGAGCTTCATCGACGAGAACTCCGAGTTGGGGATCGTAACGACGGTGCGGTCGAGTGTGCGCATCTTTGTCGAGCGCAGGCCAAACTCCTCCACGGTTCCAATCTGATCGCCGAAGCGACAGAAGTCCCCTTCCGCCACGGGACGATCCGCGATGATCATAAGATAGCCGAAGACGTTCTCCAGGGTCTTCTGCGCCGCCAGCGCGACAGCGATCCCGCCCACGCCGAGGCCCGCGATGAGGGCCGTCACTTCGAAGGGCGTGAAGCTGTCGACGAACACAAGGAAGGCGAGGACACCCAGGGTTGCCTTGAGGGTCTTGCGGCCCAGGGGAACGAAGCGGTTGGAGCCGCCCACGCCTTGATCCTTGAAGCGCTTCTCGACGACGTTGCCGAAGATGTCGATGACGCGGAAGACCAGCCAGGTGAGGGCCAGGAGGGCGAGCGCCGTCGCCATCCCGCTGAAAAAGAGTCGCGCGGGAACGCTCAGACTCAGCGTAAGACTTCCGAGATGAAAGGCGAGGAGGCCGATCACGAGGCGCAGTGGCCCCAGCACCGCCGCCAACAGGCGGTCGTCGAAGTCGGTCTGGGAGCGAGCCACGAGCGGGCGACCCAGTGCGAGCACACCGTTCGCCCCAAGCCACGAGATCAGAAAGGCGAGAACGACCAACACCATCAGGCCGAGCCACTGCCAGAGTGCGATCTCGAAGAGGTTGGCCTTCAGCATCCACGTCGGCAGCCACCCTTCGAGCGGTCCGTAGCTGAACTCGTTGTAGAGGGCCGGGATCCGCGCCACGGTGGCGGAGGAGATTTTCCAGATGGAGACGCCGTCGCCGCGGGGCACCCGTTGGAGGAGGACTTCGACGGGCCCTTCCTCAGTGTGAATCGTCCCCACGCGGTCGCGGTAGGATGGGAGACCATCGCCCGGGTAACCTTCGGGTTGCTGGCTCAGTCTCTCGATCTCGACCCAGAGCTCCTGGTCGAGGACAAACTTGAGCTGCCGGGCCAGGACGGCTCCTCTCCCTCGCTCCTTCGCATCGAGGCGCCGCAGATCCAGGTACGCGGCGGCCCTCTCGTAGTCTCCCTCCCGGCACGCCAGCAGGAAACCCAGCATGGCGGACCGCGGTACGCCTCGGCCGTACTCATCAGCCGGCCCCGCCGGCTGCTGCACCCCGGCAGGGGCCTCACCGGCGGGCTGCTGCTGGGCGCTCGCAACCGTGCCGCCCGCGACGCAGGCAAGCACACCGAGCCACACGCACAGCATCACCTCGAAACGCAGACCCCTCTTCAGCATGATCGTTTTCCTCCCCGGCCCTCCCGTACTCGGGCCTGTCACGTAGAGGGGGATTGTATCGGGAAACGCGCGGAGAGAAGCCTCAGGCGGGGGTCGAGCGGCTCGATGCAGGGATTAAGGAGCGATCTCGGCCCGCTACGAGCGCCACATACAGTTCCTGAGAAGCACGCACTGGACTGGCTGTGTTCTCTACGGACGTCCTTCAGTCCATCCGAGGGAGTTAGAGAAGGGCACCGGATGCGGCTTCATCCGAACGCAGAAAACCACCGCG
>SMWZ01000047.1 GCA_004356455.1 Deltaproteobacteria bacterium | reverse complement strand
GGTCCGCGAGGGGTTCGGGCGGGGACTCGATGCGAAGCGTCAGCCCGTCGACCTGAGCGAACTCAGCGGGCGGCAGATGGACGCCCTGCGTCGCGACGGACTGCTGTTGATCGATCGCCTGGCGCTCGAGAGCAAGGGCAGCCGCGCGCGGCTGAACGAGGCGGTGGCGACGGCATTTTCGCGCGGCGCTGGGATCTGCGAGGTGATTCCAGTCGATGGGGAAGCGGCGAGCTTTCGCGAAGGCTTTGCATGCGACGGCTGCGGACGCCAGTTCGCCCGGCCCGAGCCCGCGCTCTTCTCCTTCAACAGTCCGCTGGGAGCCTGTGAGACCTGCCAGGGCTTCGGACGGGTTCCAGCGCTGGATGCCGAGCGTGTGATTCCCGACCGTGGCAAGTCCCTGGCCGAAGGCGCGGTAGCTCCCTTCCAGACACCGCGGGGGCGGCGTTGGCAGACAAGACTGATTCGCGCGTGTCGTGAGGCCGACGTTCCAGTGGACGTTCCTGTCGAAGCGCTGAGTGCGACCCAGCAGTCGTGGCTCTTCCAGGGCGACTCGGAGTGGCGTGGCATCCGCGGCTATTTCGAGCGTCTCGAGCGCAAACGCTACCGGGTCAGCGCGCGGGTGATGATCGCCCGCTACCGGACCTTCGAGCCGTGCCAAGACTGTCGGGGCACGCGGCTCCGACCTGAAGCCGCTCACGTACGTGTCGGGGGCCGCCCCATCACCGATCTGACGCGACTCACCCTGGCGGAGTTGGCCGCGTGGCTTCAGGCCCTGGAGCTGGGCGAGGCCCAGCAGGAGCGAGCCGAACGTCTGCTCCACGAGCTTCGGACCCGTGTCGAGACCAGTGTCCGGGTCGGTCTCGATTATGTGACCCTCGACCGGACCCTGCGCACCCTGTCGGGGGGCGAGGCCCAGCGGATCCAGCTGGCGGCCGCTCTCGGCGGAACGCTCACCGCTTCGCTCTACGTGTTGGACGAGCCGTCGATCGGTCTGCATGCCCGGGATGCGCGCAGGCTCGTGGAGACGCTCAAGAGCATTCGCGACCAGGGAAACACGGTGGTTGTGGTGGAGCACGATCCGGAGATCGTGGCTGCGGCCGACCACGTGATCGATCTCGGTCCCGGCGGCGGGCGACTCGGCGGAAGGCTCGTGGCCGAGGGCAGTGTCGAGCAGATTCGATCCCATCCGGATTCGCTCACCGGACAGATGCTGCGGGGCGAGCTTGCGGTCGTTGCCCGGAAGCGACGCAAGTCGTGGGGAGCCGTGCGCGTGGTCGGGGCCTGTGAGAACAATCTGCAGGACCTGGACGTGGAGTTTCCGCTGGGTCAGCTGGTGGTGGTGAGCGGTGTGTCGGGTGCGGGCAAAACGACGTTGGTGCGTTCGGTGCTGCTGGGGGGACTCTTGCGTGAGCCCGGGCGGGGCGCGTGCCGAAGCCTCGAAGGAACAGGGCAGATTGGCGAGGTGATCTGGGTCGATCCGGCCCCCCCGGCCCGGAGCCCGCGCTCGAATCCGGCCACGGTGTCCAAGGCGTTCGACGGCATTCGCGCGCGCTTCGCGTCGTCCCGAGAGGCCCGGGCCCGGGGCATCACGGCGGGTTGGTTCTCGTTCAACGTTCCCGGCGGACGCTGCGAGGCCTGCGAAGGGGCGGGCGAAGTCGTCGTCGACATGCAGTTCCTGGACGACGTTCGCATGCCGTGCGAGGTCTGCGACGGCGTGCGCTACCGGCCCGAGGTGCTGGACATCCGCGTCGACGGCCTCAACATTGCGGACGTGCTCGAGCTGTCCGTCGAGGCGGCCCTCGAGCGCTTTGGCGACGACGCCAGGATCGGCCGGAAGCTTCGGCCCCTGACCGAGGTTGGACTCGGCTACCTCAGCCTCGGGCAGCCGCTGTCGACGCTTTCCGGGGGCGAGACCCAGCGACTGCGACTCGCCCAGGCCCTGGCCGAGCGCAAGTCGGGCGGACTGTATCTGCTCGACGAACCCACCACGGGCCTGCACGCGGCCGACATCCAGTTGCTCATCGGCTGCTTCGACCGGGTCATCGAGGCGGGATCGAGCGTGATCGTCATCGAGCACAACCTGGATATCATCCGGGCTGCCGATCACGTCATCGATCTCGGACCCGAGGCAGGACCCGGTGGGGGGCATCGGGTTGCGGAAGGGACGCCCGACGAGATCGCGCGTTCGAAGACCTCACACACCGGTGCCGCGTTGCGCGCTGCTGCAGCGCGTCTCCGATAGCATCGCTGCATGCGTGATCGCTCGATCCCGCCGGACGATATTTCACCCGAAGAGTTCTTTACGCGTTGGCTGCCCGAGAGGGTGGCCGGCGACGAGACTCGTCGCAGCCGACTCGGTCACACCGAGGTGGCCCTGGTGTTCGAGCTGACCGGAGACGCCGGCGGGACGTTCACGGTGTACATCGAGCCGGGGGGTGTGCGCGGGGTCGTGGGAGCGGCGGAATCTCCCGACCTGAACATCGAGGTCGACGTCGAGACCTGGCGTGAACTGAACCGTGGCGACATCTCTGCGCCCGAAGCCGCACTCCGGCGACGCATCAAGCTCCACGGCAACCTGATGCTCGCCGTCAAGCTCCACCTCATCCTGGGCTGACCGCTGCGCCCAGCAGGCGCGCGCGGCGCGGCCGCGATCTCGACAACCTGGGCGAACGCTCACTCCTTCGTGTCGTTGGCTCGCACCGACTCGGTCCTGGAGGAACGGTCACCCACGTCCGCTGCGGAGCACTAGCTTGCGTTGCTTTTCTTGGCCGGATGCCGCTGGGCGTCGCGACGCTGGCTGAAGATCTGCTTATCGTGAACCTTGCGCAACTGCCGCTCGACCTTGTCGAGCAGCCGATCGGCGGCGGGGGCGAGCTCGCTGGCCTCGGCCTGGGCGCCGACGTTCCGGCCCTTGCCGGTGACGTGGCCATGAACCGAGAAGCCTGAACCATCCTCCGTCAGTGTGATCTCGAAGCGCGTCACTTCCTGGAATTCGTCGGCCAGCTGGGCGCAGCGCCGCTCGATCGTCTCTCGCAGTCTTTCGTCCGACTCGAGATCCTTGAAGGTCGTGACCACGGTGGGACGGTCGGTCATGAACTCCTCCAATCGTTGATTGCTGTCCCTTCAGTATGCCGCAATCGCGCGACGTCGCTCGGTGAGATCCGCTACGGGGAAAACCCAGCGACCGCGAGGAACTTGACCATTCCATGCACTTGCAGCGAAACCCTCAAGTGGAATCTCGGCCGCGGCCGCCCTGCGGGCGCCGGCCACCCTGCGGGTGGCTTGCAGTTCACCGAAGCGGCGAACTGCTGGTGCAAGGGTTGGTCGCTGAGGTCGGGGGGAAATGGCGGAAGCGGACGGGAATCGAACCCGCCGGGAGCGCGTCGCCGCACCCCCCATCGGATTTGAAGTCCGAGGCCGGCACCAGCCTGGCAAACACTTCCAACCTTTGATTCTACCGTCTCTTCACGGACTTGGAGCAACTCCGGTAGCTCGAACGGATCGCTCTTGTGGGGACTTGAATGCTCTGGCGTCAGCACCCGAATCTTCACGGTATAGGCCGATGTGACGGGAGCGGTCACTATTCTCCGAAGCAAGTCGGTGCATTGCAACAACAACGGGGGTTTTGCCTCCGATCCCGTGCACGTGACGATTATCGACGAGAGTTTGAAGCGACAACCCTACGCGAGTGCAACCCAATCGGCGTCGCCCGGAGTCTTGGGTCAGGCTCCCGGCTACTTCTCCATCATCAGCGCTTCCCCGTGCCAGTCCGGGGGGGTGCCCTCTACAGCCCGTCTCTCGCAACGCGTGATATAGAGTTTCGATGCCAGATCTTCGGGGTCGCTGGCGAAGCAGGCACGGAAGAGCCTCTCGGCCTCGTCGAAAGACCGGGCTGCGTAGGCGAGCCGCGCCTCCGTGAACAGCGCGCGAGTGGCGAGCCGGCTGCTCCTCGCCTCCGGGCTCAGAGCGTCCAAGACCTCATAGATGCGGATCGGCTCGCTCCGGCCCTTGAGAACCACGCGATCGAGTTGCCGGATGTCGTAGGCAGATGGATCCGAAAGCCCATCGTACGTGGTTCCGCTGATCAGGAGATTGGTATGGTACTGCTTGGTCAGCGATTCGACGCGCGATGCGGTGTTCACGGCATCGCCGATGACACCGTGTTCGAGCCGCTCCGGCCCTCCGATCGTGCCAATCATGAGCGGACCTGCATTGATCCCGATCCCGACTCTCGTGGACTCGTGACTCCCCTGGCGCTCTCGCTCGGCGCGATTGAAGCCCTCGAGTGCGGCCAGCATGTCGATTCCGGCGCGAACCGCTGTGTCGTTTCCGTTCGGAAACAGCGCCATGATGCAGTCGCCGAGATATTGATTGATGAACCCGCCGTGCGTGTGGATGGGCGGTTCCATCCACTCTGTGAAGGAGTTCACGAAACGAAACGCCTCCTCAGGTGTCATCGACTCGACGAGTGGCGTGAACGAACGGATGTCGCAGAACATGATGTTCATTTCCGTCTCCAGACAATCGCCGCGCGCCACGTCCCGGATCGACTCCTTCTTCAGGAGGCGCAGGAAGTCGACCGGAACGAACCGTACGACGGCGCGGTTGGTCTCCCGGAGGTCCTCGTTGGAGACGACCAGCTCCTCGGAGAGCCTCTCGATGGTGTCGTAGGAGCGGGAAAAGGCCCGCATGAGGACCAGCGCCTCCGTGAGGACCAGCGCCAGCATGGAGATCGGGAACAGGGCGGCCGTCTCCGTCAGCGCCATCAGCAGCATGGCGTCCGGCAGCGCGGCAGAGTTCACGAGCCCGCCCTCGGCGCGGAAGGAGTCCCACAAGACCACCGTCAAGAGGAAAGGCACCGCCGCGAGCGTGATGCGCACGTTCGGCTCGCCGCGGCGGGCCGCCCGGACCAGCGCGAAGAACGCCGTCACGAGCACGAAGGCGCCCAGGACCCAGGACAGGCGCAACGGAATCTGGGCGAGCGACAGCGGCAGCAACAGCGCGCCGAGCATCCCGGTGATCGAGCCGGCCTGGATGAAGCGGACGATGCGGGAGGGCATGTCGTCGGGGAGCTTGCAGGCGAAGTAGCTGATGCCAGCGAACACTACGAAGTTGTTCGCGAAGTACTCGAGGCGCAGCACCATCGGAAGCATCATGTCGGGCGCAACGAGCTGGGCCAAGTCCGAGTAGCTGGACGGCACCGCGCGAAGACCGAGCGCCACGCCCCCGAGCCCGAAGTACAGGAATGCCCGCTCCTTCGGACGGTTCACGAAGAAGCCCAGGAAGAAGAGCCCCACGAGCATGTTGACGGTCGCCAGAGTGGTGTCGCGGAGCGTGAACGCGGCGGACCAGCTCCGGACCTCTTCCTGGCTGCCGAGGATCCAGCGCCGGCGCAGGCCTCCGGAGCGGAAGTCGAAGTTCGCCACCTGGATCAGCAGGCGGATCTCGTCTCCCGCATCCGGCAGCACGTGGATCCGGTTGCGGAGTTGAGAGAGGTGGCCCTCCGGCGTTCGGGTCACCCGCCCGGTTCCCGCGACGCTCCGGCCGTTGATGAAGAGGCGGTGTGAGGTCATCGGCGCGCCCACCCGCAGCGAGAGCGGGGGGCGCTCGGGCGGGAGCAGGATGCGCAGACGGTAGGTTGCGATGCCTCGGCCGGGAGCGGCGTCCACCTCGGTCCACAGACCCGGGACCCGAGCCGTGCCACAGGTTCCCGGCTCGGGGCTGGGATCGCCTGGGTCGAGCAGCGCATCCCAGCAGAAGCCCCAGTCCCCGGTGAGCTGGACCGCGCCGTCCGCTTCGAAGCTCCAGCTGCGAAGATCGAGTACACCGGCGACAGCGGACGGGCTTGAAGACTGTTCGGCGCACGCGGCTTGCATCACCAACACAAGCGCGACCCACGGAATGAACTCCACTTTCGCTCGGGTGCTCGTCACGTATCACTTCCCGCCTCTGATTCTAACGGCGACGGCAATCCGTTTGCTCCCGGCGGGCGCGGCGACGCCCCCACCGCGGGCTCCCCGGGCCTTACATCACGCCCATACTCGGAGCTTGGGCCCTTTCCCGGCTGATAATCCCTATCCCCGACCCTGATGCAACCACTCAGCGGAATGCCTGGCGCGAACACGAAGCTTCGTAAGAAGACAGCCATTGCGTAAGCGCCTTTCATCTACAGGGTTGGGGATTCTGGGTGAGGAACGACCTCGAAAGTCCCCGATAGGGCACGAAATTCCGGCGCTACGGCTTCTCGTTTTCAGCCGAGCGCCTTTGAAGTCCGAGGCCGGCCGCAGGCCCGCAAAACCTTCCATGGCCCAGTCTATCAACTGATGTTCGGATTGGGTGTGCGCCGCACCCCCGCGGTCGGCTGGGGAGAAGAAACCTGAAGGGAAAAGAGGAGGTCAATCGGGAGACGGAGAGGTAAGCTCCGTGTCGGTGAGCGCGTATACCCTTGACGACGTCGCTCGCATCTGCGGTGTGCGAGCTGCGCGGCTGCGCGACTGGCAGCGCATGAGGCTGCTCGATCCCGAACGGCCCGATTCCACGGCCTTCGGGTTTCGCGATCTCGTGTCGGTGAGAACGTTGGTGGGCCTGCTCGACCAGGGCATTCCGCTGCGGCGAATCCGCCGCACGCTCGAAGACGTGCGAGAGCAGATGCCCGATGTCGAGCAACCACTCGGCTCGTTGTGCGTGACCCACGCGGGCTCGCGCCGCGTCGTACTGCGGCGCGACGGATGGCTCGTGGAGACCAGCGGTCAGCTGGTCCTGGACTTTGGCTCCGAGCTGGTGGACAAGGAGATCGTTTCGATCACGGACCAGTGCGTGAAGAACGCGCTCACGCGTCGCATCGAAGCCCGCGAGGCCGCTTGGGACTGTTTCGAGCGCGGCTGCAAGCTCGACTCGGATCGCTCGACCTACGCCGAGGCGATCGAAGCCTACGTGCGCGCGGTCGAGGTCGATCCGGAGTTTGCCGACGCCCACTGCAACCTGGGATCCGTCTACTTCAACCAGAACCGCAAAGGCCTCGCCCGCGAGTGTTTCTTGCGCACACTCGAGGTCGAGCCGACCCACCTGGAGGCGCACCTCAATCTCGCGACGCTGATGGAGGAAGACGGCCGTAAGCAGGCCGCGCTCTCGCACTACAAGCGGGCGCTCGAGTCGGACCCACTCTGCGCGGACACCCACGTCAGTCTTGCCTTGCTCTACGAGAAGCTCGGGGTCTCGCGCCGCGCCGGCGAGCACTGGCGGCGCTACCTGCAGCTCGACCCGGATGGAGCCTGGGCCGACCTGGCCCATCGTCACCT
>SMWZ01000046.1 GCA_004356455.1 Deltaproteobacteria bacterium | reverse complement strand
GATGTCGGCGGCACCCGGCGGCTGGGACCGATTGAATGGCCTGTTGACCTTCGCGTAGCCGTGGACGTTGTGCGCCGTGGGATCGCTGGTCCTCACCGCGAGGGACTGGCCCTTCCGCATGCCCTGCACGTGTGGTAGATACCAACAGCCCTTCTGGTTCAGCAGGGCGTTGCCCTCGGGCAACGGGAAACTCCAGCCCTCCACGCCCTTCTTGACCCAGACGAAGACGTTTCGGAGCGTTCCGTTGTCGTTGACGACGACCGTCTCCGGCTTCAGTCTCTTGCCGCCGTGAAGCTCTGCGCACTTCTCGTCTGCGCCCGCCATGTCGATGGGCCGCATGCGCGGTTTCTTTCCCTCGAACTTCACGCTGCCCGTGATGGTCGCCGTGCCCAACGCGGGGTCCCACGGCTTGACGTCTTCGCTGCCGCCCATCGCGGGCAGAAGGACAACCAGGCAGGCTGCGACGAGAATCGGTCGCTTGTCCACGAATCCCCCTATCGCCTCTGACGAGGCCCGAATGCGGCGACTCAACACGGCGACTACGAGGTCTCCAGCGTGAACCTCTAGACAGCCCATGGGATTTCAGCATACCGTAGCCGGAATCTCAAGCGGACCGAGGCCGATCGGTCCAATACTCGGGAGACGTGGATGGCCGAGAGCAGGGGGTGGCCGGGCGCTCTCAGCGGAGTTCGTGGCGGGATCCTGAAGATCTCGCTCATCCTGGCCGCGCTCTACCTCGTGGTCTCCCTGCTGCCGCACGTCTTCGAGGTCGCCGACTACCGGCAGTTCCCCGTGATCGGCAGCCGCGTCCTGGTGTGGTGCCTGGCCCAGGGGCACCTCATGTTCGCCGGGTTTGTGCTGGGCGTACCGATCTTCGCGCTGATCGCCGAGGTGATGGGCGTCGTCCTCAAGAGCGAGCGCTACGACGGGCTGGCCAAGGACTTCACACGCCTTCTGGCCATGAGCTACACCATCACCGCCACACTGGGCGCGCTGCTGCTGGTGGCGCTGGTTGCGCTCTACCCCAGGTTCGTCGCCCACATGGAGAAGGTGTTCGATCCCACCTGGGGCTTCTACGTGGCGGTGATCTTCGGCGAGGCGCTGTTCGCGTACCTGTACTGGTACACCTGGGACCTGCTCCAGGGGTCGCGGAAGGGCTGGCACGTGTTCCTCGGCGTGATGGTCAACGTGCTGGCGATCGGCATCCTGGTCATCACGAACGCCTGGACGGGCTACATGATGACGCCTGGCGGCGTTGAGGGCACCGAACTGGCCATCACGGTCACGAGCCGGTTCGACGCCTTCGTGAACTACGCCTGGATGCCGCTCA
This sequence comes from Deltaproteobacteria bacterium, assembly GCA_004356455.1. Taxonomy (GTDB): domain Bacteria; phylum Myxococcota_A; class UBA9160; order SZUA-336; family SZUA-336; genus SMWZ01. The sequence goes on along the minus strand of SMWZ01000046.1, from coordinate 8,175 downwards.
ACATCCACCGGATGCTGGCCAACGTGTGCTTCGGCGGGGCCATCGTGGGCGCCTACGCCGCCTTCCGCTTCCTGGCGGCGACCGACGACGAGGAGCGCGCCAACTACGACTGGATGGGGTACATCGGGAGCTTCATCGCCGTCGCTGCCTTCATCCCCCTGCCGTTCGCCGGCTACTACCTCGGGCTCGAGATCTACTCCTACAGCCAGCAGATGGGCGTGTCGATGATGGGCGGCTCCTTCGCCCAGCTGTGGATTCTGCAGGCCATCCTGATCGGCTCGCTGTTCCTGGCCATCAACCTCTACCTGTGGCTGGCCATGGGCCGCATCCCCGGCGGCGAGCGCTATCGCAAGTACCAGGCCCCGGTGTTGGTCGTGTTGGCGACGGGCCTCGCGGTGTGGGCGACACCCCACACCATCATCGCCACCTTCGCCGAGATGAAAGCCATGGGCGCGGCCCACCACCCGAGGCTGGGCGTCCTGGGCCTTATGTCGGCCAAGAACACCGCCGTGAACCTGATGATCATCGCCACGTTCATCACGTTCATGCTGTACCGGCGCGGCAACAAGCGGGCGACGTCGGCCTTCGCCGTCCCCGGCAACTGGATCCAGGGCGTGGCTTTCGTGGCGGTCGTCGTCGGGATCGTCTGGATCGGCATCTACGGCTACTTCGTCCCCGCCGCGGTGCGGGTCGGGCTCTCGAAGTACCAGCCGCTGATGGTCGGGGGGTTCATGGTCCTGTTCCTCGCGATCGAGGGGCCGGCGTACCGGGGAGCGAAATCGCTCGGTGAGATCCGCTGGGGACAGATGCCAAGGATATCGCAGTACGTGCTGTTCTTTCTGGCCGTCACCTTCACCTGGCTGATGGGACTGATGGGCTACATCCGCTCCGGTATCCGCCAGCACTGGCATGTCTACCAGGTCATGCGGGACACGAGCGAAGGGGCCTACATCCCCACCCACGGGTTCGCGACGATGGTCGTCTCGATCATCGTGATCATCTTCTTCCTGTTCGTGTCGATGGTGTTCGCGTTGGCGATGCGCTCCGAGCTGAGGGAGCGCCGGGCGAGTTGAGGGCGGTATTCCTCAGAATCCTGGGCTTCGTGATCCTGATCACCCTGTTCTACGGCGGGATCGGTCGCTGGTGGTTGACCCAGGCGGAGGAGCATCCGCCGCCCGAGCTCGAGATCACCGTCCACACCGACGCCGACACCCTGATCAGCATGGGCAGGACCCTGCTCGGGTCGAGGGGCGGCTGCCTGCTCTGCCACAAGATCAGCGAGCAGGGGAACACGCGCGGGCCGGACCTCCGCGGCGTGGGCGCACGGGCCGCGTCGCGCAAGCCGGGCATGAGCAGCGAGGCCTACCTGGTCGAATCGCTCGTCAACCCGGGCGCGTACGTGGTCGAGGAGTTCGCCACAGCCGGCGGCGCGAGCATCATGCCGGTCGCGAACCGGCCGCCGGCCGACCTGAGCCCGACCGAGCTCAAGGCCCTGGTCGCCTACCTGCAGTCGCTCGGCGGCGAGGTCACGGTCGAGATCACGGCTCAAGACGTTGCAGTAGCGGCGGCCAGGAAGGAGCCGCCGCCGGCCTCGCTGGACACCCACCCCGGGGCGGACCTCCTCACCCAGCACGCCTGCATCGCGTGCCACGATGTGAAGGGAACCATGCGGCTCGTGGGACCTCCGCTCACGAACGTGCGCGAGCGGCTGTCGGCCACGGAGATCCGCCAGTCGATCCTCGATCCCGACGCGGTCGTCGCGGAGGGCTTCCCGCCGGGACTCATGCTGAAGGACTTCGCCCAGACGGTGCCGCCCGACGAGCTCGACCAGATCGTGAGCTACCTCTCGGGCGAGGTGCCGCTCGCCGAGCGCCTCTCGCACCCGGCGGTGCACCTCGTGGCCCTGATTCTGCTGTTCAACGGGGGGGTGTGGATCATGCGGAGGCTGGCGCTGAGTCGAGCCGTCGCGTCCGGAGAACCGAATGCGTAGGCTGGCGCTCCCGCTGGCCGCGCTCGTCTGGGTCGCGGTGTGGGCGGCGCTCCGGTTCGGCGTCCAGCCCCCCATTCCGGGCCAGGTCATGGGCCTGTACATGTCGATCACCACGGTCGCGATCCTCGTGTACGTCCTGGCCGACCAGGAGCGCACGCGGGCTTTTCTGGCCCCGCTCGTAGCGCTGTTGCGCGAGAGCCATCTCGCCGTGCCTCGGCTCGGGGTCCTCATCGTTGTTCCCCTGCTGCTCGGCTGGTACACCTACGACAGTGTGCGGCCGCGCTTCGACCCGCCGTTCGAGGCGCGCACGATCCACCCCGAGCCGCCGGCCAGCTTCCGGCTGCACGGGGCCGACTTCGACGTGCTCCGCGGCCACCGCCCCGAGGGCATGGGGGTCAACGCGCAAAACCTGGCCGCGGGTAGACGTCTCTACTACCGCAACTGCATGTACTGTCACGGCGACTACCTGAACGGGCAGGGCCACTTCGCCGACGCGCTGAACCCGCTGCCGGCCAACTTCCGGGACAGCGGCACGATCGCGCAGCTGGAGGAGACCTACGTCTTCTGGCGCGTCTCGACCGGCGGTCCCGGGCTCCCGGACGGCGCGACTCCCTGGAACTCGTCCATGCCGGTCTGGCAGGACTTCTTGACCGAAGAAGAGATCTGGCAGGTGGTGGCCTACATCTACGACGCCACGGGCTACACGCCGCGGGAGTCGGGCTCGGCGGAGGGGCACTGATGGCGGGCGCACGCTACGCGGTGGCTCTGCTCGTCGGCTCGCTTCTCGTGCCGGGCGTTGCCGCAGCGCAGGACTTCGAAGCGCGCGGTTTCCGTCTGGGTTCGACGAGTCCGCGACAGGCCACGGCCGAGAACCTGGCCGCCGGAAAGGCCCTCTACAACGAGAACTGCTCGCAGTGTCACGGCGAGAAAGGCGACGCGCAGGGCGTGGCGGCCGATCTGCTCAACCCGCGCCCGCGCGACTTCAGGCGGGGCATCTACAAGATCCGCCGGACGCCGCAGGGCGAGCTGCCGACCGATGAGGACCTGTTCCGGATCGTCGGCAACGGCATGCCCGGGACCTCCATGCCCGCCTGGCGGGGCCTCCTGAGCGATGCGCAGATCTGGCAGCTGGTGGACTACATCAAGAGCTTCAGCGAGGACTTCGCGGACTACCCCGCCGAGCAGCAGTTCCTGCTCGATGGCAGACCCGACGCCTCACCCGAGAGCATCGCGCGCGGCGCCGAGGTCTACGTGCAGGCGGAGTGCGCCAAGTGCCACGGCGAGAACGGGCGCGGGAACGGCCCCTCGGCGTCCGAGCAAGAGGACGAGTGGGGGAACAAGATCTGGCCCGCCGACCTGACCCAGCCCTGGGCCCTGCGGGGAGGCAGCACGGCGGAGGACCTCTACCGGACCGTGACCACGGGCGTGAACGGGACACCCATGCCCTCGTTCTCGGACGCGTGGAAGCACGAGGACCTGGCGCACCTCGCGAACTACCTTCACAGCATCGGCCGGGAGCCCGTGTGGGGCGAGATCGTGCGGGGCACGAAGACCGACTCCATTCCAGAGGACCCTTTTGCTCCGGCCTGGGACGAGGTCCCGGCGCTCGACGTCCGGCTGGCCGGACAGGTCATCCAGCGGCCGCGGCTGTTCAACCCCTCGGTCCAGAGTCTGAATGTCCGGGCCCTGTTCGACGACCGCGAGCTGGCGCTGCTCCTGACCTGGCACGACCGGTTCGAGGACAACGGCGACAACGGCAAGCCCAGCGATCGGGTGTCGGTATTGTTCTCGGCGCGCGAGCTCGAAGAGAGAAAGAAGCCCTACTTTCTGATGGGCGACCGCAAGCGCCCGGTCGACAGCTGGCAGTGGAGCGCCGGCGGCGGAACCGAGACCTTCCTCGCCCGCGGCATGGACGAGGTCACGCTCCGGCCGTCGCCGGTGAGCGGACTGGGCGCGTACCGGGACGGGGAGTACCGGGTCGTCCTGCGCCGCCGTCTCGCGGCGAGCCAGGACGACGAGGTCGCGTTCCGGCCCGGCGAGATGATCCCGATCGCCTGGAACGTGTGGGACGGCGACCGCGGTGAAGAGGGCAAGCGGCGCGCGATCTCTCGCTGGTATTACCTCTTGCTCGAGCCCGAAACGCCGTGGACGACGTACGTCTGGCCGATCGCGGTGATCTTCCTAGCCGCGGTGGGCGAGATGGTCGGGCTTCGCGTGCTGCGGCAGCGCTGGGCCAACGAGCAGCCGCAAGCGCCCGCGCTGCAGGAGGTCCCGGAGTCGTGAACCTGACACACACCCGGCCGGACCCCGCTGAGCTCCTCACGCCCCAGGAGTGCTCGTTCCTCGACCGTCAGGTCCGGAACACTGGGCGCTATGCTGTCTTCACCGCCGTCGATCTGTGCGTCGCACTGGCGCTCGCCATCTGGTCTCTGGTCGACGGCGCGCTCGGCGGGACCCGGTTCGCCCTGATCATCCTGGTCCTGCTGCACGCCCGCGCCAACCTGAAGCAACACAAGGACGCTAAGCTGATGGGCAAGCTCCAGCAGCTAGCGAGCCGCTCGTAACACGGAGGCATCGATGTACAAGAAGATCTACCTGCCCGTCGACAACTCGGCACATTCCAACCAGGCCATCAAATCCGCGCTGCGCGTCGGCAAGGCCTTCAGCTCCGAATTGGTGGGCTGTCACGTCTACGCGGCCAAGATGCACGATTACCGCTTCAAGCAGATGGAGTACTCGCTCCCCGAAGAGTACCTGGAGGAGAACGAGCTCGAGCGGCAGCGCAAGATCCACGACAGCCTGATCACCCTGGGGCTCGAGCTGATCTCGGACAGCTACCTCGAGAGCGTGAAGCAGCTCTGCGCAAGAGAGGAGCTGCCCTTCGAAGGCCGCATGATCGACGGCAAGCACCACGTCGAGATCCTTCGGGATCTGGAGCAGTCGGACTGCGACCTGGTGGTCCTGGGAGCGCTGGGCCTCGGCCGCCAGCGCGACAGCCAGATCGGCTCGGTCTGCGAGCGTGTGACCCGTTCCTGTCGCCAGGACGTCTGGGTGGTCAAGCACCTGCCCAAGAAGGACGAGCCGGAGGGGGACACGATCCTCGTCGGCATCGACGGCAGCCCGCAGTCGTTCGGGGCGTTGGAGACCGCTCTCGCGCTGGCCAGGGCGTTCGACAAGCGGGTCGAGCTCATCGGCGTCTACGACCCCTACCTCCATTACCTCGTGTTCAAGGGGCTGGTGGGGACCCTCACCGAGAAGGCGGCGAAGGTGTTCCGCTTCGAGGAGCAGAACCAGCTCCACGAGGAGATCATCGACACGGGCCTAGCCCAGATCTACCAGTCCCACCTGGAAGTCGCCGAGCAGATGGCGGGCGCCGAGGGCATGCAGGTCCGCAAGACCCTCCTCGACGGCAAGACCTTCCAGAAGATCCACGACCATGCACGCAAGACCAGGCCCTGGCTGCTCGTCCTGGGCCGGATTGGGATCCACAGCGATCCCGAGGACCCGGCCCTCGGGAGCAACTCGGAGAACCTGCTGCGGCTCTCCGAATGCGACATTCTGCTGACCACGCGACTTGCTCGCCCGGAGCTCGACGTCCGTGCGGAGAAGAGCATCCGCTGGACCCGAGAAGCCGAGGAGCGGATGGAGCGCGTTCCCAAGCTGGTCGTGGGCATCGCGCGCACCGCGATCCTGCGGCTGGCGCTCGAGAAGGGTCACAGCGTCGTCACCAGCTCGCTCTTGGACGAAGCGATGGCGCGTTTCATGCCCAAGCGGGCCCCGCTGAACAAGCTGGCCGAGGCGGTCGCCATCGGGCGCTCGCAGGAACAGGCTGTGGCCGTGTGCAAGAGCTGTGGGCTGACCGCGCGCGAGCCCGACCCCGCGCTGTGTAGTGTGTGCGGCGGCAAGAGCTTCGAGATCCTGACGGCCGAAATGGTCGAGAGCCTCGTCAAGAGCGAGGGCGGAGTCACCGACGAGCCCAGCTACGACGGGCGGAAGCTGCAGTGGACCAAAGAGGCGCGCCGTGCGATGCTCGGAGTTGAAGAGGCCTACCTGCGGCGGCGCAGCAAGGCGCGGATCGAGAAGTCGGCCCGGCTGCGGAGGCTCAAGATCGTGACGCTCGAGTTCGCCCAGAAGCTGATCGAGGAGGAGACCGGCCTGCCGTTCGCCGCCGCGCCGGGAAATGCGGCGGACCCTGCCGAGCCGATGGCCGAGCCCGAGGCGGACGGGAAGAGGCTGCTCGCTCGGGACACCCACGGCGCCCCGCTGTTCTCTGAACTCGACTGGACTGAGGACGCGACCGCGCGCATCCAACGCGTCCCCGCCGGCTTCATGCGGGACCGGACCCAGGAACGGATCGAGGAGCTGGCCCGGGAGCAGGGAAGTCGGCAGATCGACCTCGAGGGCGTCGAGGCCGGGATCGAACGGGGCCTGCAGATGATGGCCGAGATGGTCTCCCAGAGCGACGCCGAGGCCGGGGAGGAGCGCCGCGACGAAGGCGCCGCCGCGGCACAATGCCCAGCCGCGGGCAGGCGGCAATCCGAGGCGCGAAACAGCAACCGGGATGCGCCGCTGAACGAGGTGAGCGCGATGACCGAGCTGGCGGCCATGCGAATGCTCCTGACCCAGCAAGAGGGCTCCGAGGAGAAATAGGTCCGGGGACGATGCCCGCTTACCGCTTCTGCAGAACCGACGACATCGCGCTCCTGACCGAGGCACTGAACGTGTGCTACGTCGTTCACTTCCCGGATCAGGACCCGCTGTCCAGCGGCGACTTCAAGCGGGAGATCCGCGAGCTGAACGTCTGGTCCAGCAGCTGCATGGTGGTATCGGCCGACCGCGGTCCCATCGGCGTGGTTACCTGCGCCAAGCGGGAGCGGGAGACCCTGATCCACCGGATCGGTGTCCATCCGGACTCTCTGCGGCAAGGTCACGCCCGGCACCTGCTTGAGTCGCTGAGCCAGAAGTTCGCCGTGCTGGGCCCCGCCCGGATGGTGGCGGAGGTGCCCGACGACCTGCCGACGGTGCGCGGTCTGTTCGAGGCCGTGGGGTACCAGGCGGAGCAGAGGTTTGCCGACTTCACACTGTCGAAGCCGCTCGCACCCTCCGCGGCCACGGGCGGGGTCAGCCCCGCCAGCCTGGACGATCTCCTGCGCTACGAGGCGCTGGATCCGTCGGTGTCCCGCAGCTGGGAGCGCGCACTGGAGACCCTGCAGAACCGGAAGGACCAGATCCGGGGGCTGGCCATCGCATCCGACACGCGGGTGGAGGCCTGTGCGTTGTTTCGCGACCTTCCCCGGTACGGTCGGCGCGAGATCGTTGGCCTCGGCGGAACGATACAGCGGGGCGATGGGGGAGCCGACGCCGGGATCCTGCTGGAGATCGTGGTTCGGGTCGCCTGCCAGGCCGGCTCCCTGGCAGTGACGATTCCCAGGGTCTCGAGCGAGGAGATCTCCTGGGATAGGCTCGAGTCGATGGGCTTCCAGAGGGAGCGGACCTACACCCGCTATGTGGGGGTTCCGGACTCGAACACACAGTGATGCTGCCGCGGAGTCGAGCGTGAAAAGCTACTACGACATCGCAGGGGACGGAGGGTCCGATATCCTCCAGCAGGTCGCGGTCCAGCAGGAGAGCGTGGCCCGGAGCCTCTCCGGCGTCCGGAACCTGCTGGCGGTCGGATCCGGCAAGGGGGGCGTGGGGAAGAGCACGCTCGTCATGCAGCTCGCCTACGCGCTGCGCGAGCTGGGCAACGCGGTCTCGATCCTGGACGCCGACCTGAACGGCCCCTCGCAGGCCCGGCTGGGAGCCCTGCAAAACCGGATGCTGATTCCGGGCGAGAGCGGAGCCCCGGTCCCGACGACGCGGAACGGGATCGGCGTGGTCTCGATGGGCAGCCTGGTCCCCGAGCCGCGTTCCGTCGAGTTCGAGAGTGTGGCAAGCGGATCGTCGCACACCTGGCGGGCGACCAGGGAGTTCACGTTCCTACGGGAGCTCCTGGCGTGCATGGACTGGGGGGCGCTCGACTATCTCCTGATCGACCTGCCGCCGGGCGCCGAGCGGATCGTGCAGTACGCCGAGCTCCTGGGCCCGGCGGCGCTGTTCGTGTTGGTCACGCTTCCCTCGGACCTGGCGACTGGGATCGTGGCTCGATCGATCGATGCACTCAACAAGACCCCCAATCGGATCCT
>SMWZ01000045.1 GCA_004356455.1 Deltaproteobacteria bacterium | reverse complement strand
TCATCCACGAAGCCGCCGGAGGTGGTGCCCGCCACGACCTGACCCGCGCCCAGGTCCATGAAGAGTGGACCGCCGGAATCGCCGTTGCAGGTGTTCGAGTCGTCGCCCGGCGGGCCGACGGGGGTCTCGTAGTTCCAGCAGATGACCTCCTCGTTGCCTGCTCCCGCAGGGACGGAGCCGTTGCAGTTGACGGTTTCGACGCGGCCGAAGCGCTTGATGCCGAAGTCGTTGTTGCTGCCCAGGGTGATTCCGTAGCCTGCGATGGTTCCCGACGCCCCCGGGATCACGGAGCTCGGATCGATCTGGTTGATCTCCGTCGGGTCGACGCCGGTCACCAGCGAGCCGAGCTTGAGCACGGCCACGTCGGCGATCGGGAAGTTGGCGTCCATGTAGCTCGGGTGCATCGTGATCGAGGTCACGCTGACCGTGCCCACGTTCTGCAGGAAGACGAAGTTGCGGCTCGCGGTCAGGTCGTCCTCCACGCAGTGGGCGGCCGTGAGGACGGTCTCGCAGCCGATCAGGGTGCCGGAGCAGTAGCCGATGGCGTCGTCCGCGTCTCCGGAGAAGTCATACAGCAGGACTGCGGTCGTCGGTAGGTCGTGCGTAGTGAGCCCGTTCACGATGCGCGCGCCGTCCGGCCCCTCCGCGCTGGCGACGTGAAGCGGCAGCAGCAGGACCAGAACCGCCAGAGATCTCGCCAGCTTGCGAGTCGGGCTGAACCGGGACTGCATTTCGCACCTTCCTCGGGCGTGAGTAGGGGGTGGGTGGCCGGCGGGAGCGTGTACTCGGCGCATTATCCTCGGAAGGGCCCCGATTATGCAACCAGAAAGCCGGCGCGATATCATGCCGGAGACCACACGGAGAGAGCCATGCCGAGGATCTTCAAGACCCCGTCAGACCTGAAGAGCGCGCTGGGCGAGCATCTTGGCTACAGCGACTGGCTGGAGATGACGCAGGATCGCATCGACAAGTTCGCCGATGCCACGGGCGACCAGCAGTGGATCCACGTCGATCCCGAGCGCGCGAAGCAGGGACCCTTCGGGGCCTGCATCGCGCACGGCTACCTGACGCTCGCGCTGGTCAACCTGTTCCTCCCCCAGATCCTCCAGGTTCGAGGCATCTCGATGGGGGTGAACTATGGCTCCGATCGGCTGCGCTTCCCCGCGCCCGTGCCGGTGGGCTCGAGAATCCGCGGGGGCGGTGAGTTGATCCAGGTGGAAGAGGTGAAGGGCGGCGTGCAGGCCACGATCCGCGTGACCGTTGAGGTGGAAGGCCAGGACCGCCCCGCCTGTGTCGTCGAGACAATCTCCCGGTACTATCCGGAAGCCTGATTGCGAGTCCTGCAAGGCCCGTAGGGCCGCGCAGCGAGGCGAAGCCGAGCGAAGTGCGCGCAGGCGAGCTGCGCTCGCCGATAACGCGCTAGTAACGCGCTAGGCGTGCTGGTTGCTGACGGCGACGCACTCCCCCGTCATGTAGGAGGAGTAGTCGCTGGCCAGGAAGACGATGACGTTCGCTACCTCCCAGGGCTCCGCCCCGCGCCCGAACGCCTCCCTCTGGGTGAGCTTGTCCAGCAGCTCCTGGGGCATCACCTTGGTGAGGAACTCGTGGGTCGCGAGGCTGGGCGCCACGGCGTTGATGCGCACACCCGAGTCGGCCGCCTCGAGCGCCGAGCAGCGGGTGAGTGCCATCACGCCCGCCTTGGCGGCCGCGTAGTGGGCCTGTCCGGCCTGGGCGCGCCAGCCGAGCACCGACGCGTTGTTCACGATCACGCCCGCCCGCCGCTCCAGCATATGGGGCAGCACAGCTCGGGTCATACGAAAGGTGCCGGTCAGGGTGACGTCGAGCACCGTGTGCCATTGCTCGTCGGTCATGTCGACCACATTCACGGTGCCGCCCAGGCCGGCATTGTTGATCAGCACATCGATGCGGCCCAGCTGGTCGAGCGCGGCCTTTACCAGCGCCCGTACGTCCGCCTCCACGGTGACGTTGCAGAGCCGGCTCGCCGGACGCTTGCCGTCGATCTTCATCAGCTCATCTGCAGCCTCGCCCAGGCGGCGCTCGTGGCTATCGCTGATCATTACGCTCGCGCCTTCCTCGAGGCAGCGTCTGGCGGTGGCGAAGCCGATACCGCTGCCCGCGGCGGCGGTCACGAGAACCGTCTTGCCCGCGAGCAGGTTACGTCCCTCAGGATACGGCGGTCCCGTCTGACTCATGGCTCAGCTCGCTCCGGGCCGTGGCTCGCGTGGTAGACCCAGCGCTCGCTCGCTGATGATGTTGCGTTGGATCTCGTTCGAGCCGGCGTAGATCGTATCGGAGCGGGTGAAGAGGTACATGCGTTGCAGCGGCGTCAGCTGGTAAGGCTCAGCCTCGAGGAGCTCGGACTGCGCGCCGAGCACGTCCATGGCCAGCTTGCCCAGACCGCGGTGCCAGGTGGCCCAGAAGATCTTGCTGATCATGGCCTCACGGCTGAGCTCCGCCCGGTCAGCCTGGCTCAGCGTACGCAGCGCGTGGTAGCGTTGGATGCGCAGCCCGATCCAGGCGTCGGCCAGGCGCTGGCGCATGACCGGATCGCTTGCGCGGCCGTTGGCCCGCGCGATGTCGATGATCTGCTCGAGCTCGTTCTGGAAGAGCATCTGCTGGCCCAACGTCGATGCTCCCCGCTCGAACGCCAGCGTGCCCATGGCGACGGTCCAGCCCTGGTTGACCTCGCCCACGATGTTCTCGGCCGCTGTGCGGGCGCCGTTATAGAAGACCTCGCTGAACTCGGAGTCGCCGGTCAGCTGCACGATGGGCCGAACCTCGATACCGGGCTGGCGCATGGGCACGAGTAGGTAGGAGATGCCCCTGTGCTTGGGCTGGGCGTTGGGGTCGGTCCGGCACAGGATGAAGCACCAGTCGGACCAGGCCGCTCCGGACGTCCAGACCTTCTGACCGTTGATGACCCACTCGTTGCCGACCCGCTCCGCCTTCGTCTGTACGTTGGCGAGATCGGAGCCGGCGTTGGGTTCCGAGTAGCCCTGGCACCAGAGCTCTTCTCCCCTGCGGATCGCCGGCAGGAAGCGCTGCTTCTGGGCGCTGCTGCCGAAGGCGATCAGGGTCGGCCCGATGAGCCCCTCCCCGATGTGGCCGAGGCGACCGGGCGCGGCGGCGCGCGCGTACTCCTCGTAGAAGATCACCTGCTGCGTCAGGCTTGCGCCTCGACCGCCATGCTCCTGAGGCCAGCCGACGCAGGTCCAGCCGGCCTCGCCGAGCTTGCGTTCCCAGGCGCGTCTCTCGTCGAGCAAGGCGTTGTCATCGCCGGGACCGCCCCGACCGCGCAGCTCGGCGAACTCGCCCACCAGCTCGTCGTCGAGCCAGCCCGCGATCTCTCGGCGGAAGGCCTCGTCTTCCTCGCTGAAGCGTATGTTCACGTGCTACTCGACCCCTGTGTGCGGGAGCCGGAGCCAGGGTACATGAACTTCACTCCTGCGCTCCCCTCATCTAGGATACGCTACGGCGACCGCAAAGAAGGCGCAGCGAGTGGAATCCTCTCCGACCACAGCCCGAACCATTCCGCAGCTCGTGCGGAGAGCGGCCGAGAGCTTCGGAGATCGTAGCGCGCTCGAGGACGGCGCCGTGAGTCTGAGCTTCGCCGGCCTGGCGGAAGCGGGTCTCCAGGCCACGCGGGCCTTCTGCGCGGCTGGGATTCGGCCCGGCGATCGCGTGGCGATCTGGGCTCCCAACATCCACGAGTGGATCGTGGCCGCGATCGGTCTGCAATCCGCGGGCGCTGTCCTGGTCACACTCAATACGCGTTTCAAAGGGGCGGAGGCCGGCTACGTCCTGCGCAAGAGCGGTGCCCGCATTCTGTGTACGATGGGCGAGTTCCTCGGAACCGACTACATCGGCCTGCTGGAACACGAGCATCTACCCGAGCTCGAGCGCATCGTGGTGTTGAGAGACGAGGCGGAAGGGGCACTTCGGTGGTCCGAGTTCCTGGCGCAGGGGAACGCCTTCCCCGCGGCGGAGGCCCGCCAGCGCGCCGCTGCGGTCTCGCCCGACGACCTCTCCGACCTGCTCTTCACGTCAGGAACGACCGGCAGCCCGAAGGGGGTCATGACCACGCACGGGCAGAATCTGAAGGTCTTCGAGGTGTGGAGCGGGCTGGTCGGCCTGCGCGCAGGGGACCGCTACCTCATCATCAACCCCTTCTTTCACTCGTTTGGGTACAAGGCGGGCTGGGTCTCGGCGCTGATGCGGGGGGCTACGAGCCTGCCTCACGCGGTCTTCGACGTGCCGGCCGTGCTGGAGCGGATCGCGCAGGACCGCGTGAGCATGCTGCCGGGGCCTCCCACGCTCTACCAGTCGATGCTTGCCTATCCCGAGCGCGGCAAGTACGACCTCTCTTCGCTGCGACTGGCGGTGACGGGCGCCGCGGCGATCCCGGTGGAGCTCGTCCATCGTATGGGGCGCGAGCTCGGCTTCGAGACCGTGCTTACCGCCTACGGCCTCACCGAGAGCTGTGGCGTGGTCAGTATGTGCCGCGAAGGCGATGCTGCCGAGACCATCGCAACCACCTCCGGGCGTGCGATTCCGGATGTCGAGGTGCGATGCATCGACGCGGATGGGAAAGAGCTACCCCGGGGTGAGCCGGGCGAGGTCGTGGTGCGCGGCTATAACGTGATGCAGGGCTACTTTGACGACCCCTCGGAGACGGCCGCAGCGATCGATGCGGAGGGTTGGCTCCACACCGGGGATATCGCGGTGATGGACGAGCGGGGCTACCTGCGCATCACCGACCGCAGCAAGGACATGTACATCATGGGTGGCTTCAACTGCTATCCGGCCGAGATCGAGAACCTGATGTACACGAGCGGAGCGTTCGCCCAGGTCGCGGTGATCGGCATTCCCGATGAGCGCATGGGCGAGGTGGGCATGGCCTTTGTTGTCCCCGCGTCGGGCAAGGACGTCACACCCGAGTCCGTGATCTCCTGGTGCCGCGCGAATATGGCGAACTACAAGGTGCCCAGGGCCGTGGAGATCGTGGACGAGCTGCCCATGAACGCCTCCGGAAAGGTGATGAAGTTCATGTTGCGCGAGAGGGCCCGGGGGTGATTGAAGCCCGAAACCTCTGGCAGCTGATCGAGCGACGGGCCGCGCACACGCCCGATGCGCTCCTGGCCGTCGACGAAGAGGACCGGCGCCTGAGCTTTGCCGAGTACAAGGTGGCCGCCGAACGCTGCGCGGCCGGTCTTTCGGAGCTGGGGGTGGGGGAGGGTACGCCCGTGTCCTGGATGCTTCCTACCTGGCTCGAGTCGCTGGTTCTCGTGGGCGGACTGACGCGCCTGGCCGCCCGCCAGAATCCGGTACTCCCGATCTACCGCCAGCGCGAGGCCAGCTTCATCACGCGCCAGTCGGGCGCGCGGCTGCTCATCGTCCCCTCGCAGTGGCGAAACTTCGATTACGAATCCATGGCTCGAGAAATCGCCCGGGATCAGACGGGGCTAGAGGTGCTGGCCGTCGATCGCGCGCTGCCCGACGCCGATCCAACGCATTTGCCTGCGCCTCCGCCGACGGACCTGGACCCCATCCGCTGGCTCTTCTACAGCTCGGGCACGACCGCCGCTCCCAAGGGCGCATTGCATACGGACCGCGCGATCATGGCGGCCGCCGTGGGCATGTGCCGCTGTCTCGATCTGGCTCCCGACGATCGAGTCGCACTGGTCTTCCCGTTCACGCACATCGGGGGGGTGCTGTGGTTGATGAACGCTCTTCTCATCGGCTTCTCACACATCGTGATTGCGGCCTTCGATCCCAAGACCAGCATCGACGTCCTGGTTCGGCACGGCGTGACGCAGGCCGGCGCTGGCACCGCCTTTCACCAGGCCTATCTGTCCGCGCAGCGTGAAGCTGGGACGGGTGCACTCTTTCCCCGCGTTCGTAGCTTCCCCGGGGGCGGTGCGCCCAAGCCGCCGCAGCTTCACTACGACATCAAGCGCGAGATGGGGGGAGCGGGGATTATCTCGGGCTACGGACTGACAGAGTGTCCGGTGACGACGATGAACGCGGTCGGAAATCCCGATGAGAAGCTCGCGCTCACCGAGGGTCGGGCCAATCCACCGGAGATGCGGATCAGGGTGGTGAAGCTCGACGGGAACCCGGCCGGGCCGGGCGAGGAGGGCGAGATTCGCGCGCACGGGCCTCAGCTCTGCAAGGGCTATCTGGATGAGTCGCTCAACGCGGCTGCCTTCGATGACGAGGGCTACTTTCGGACGGGCGACCTCGGCTACCTGGATGAGCAGGGCTATATCGTCATCACAGGTCGACTCAAGGACGTGATCATCCGCAAGGGCGAGAACATCAGCGCGAAGGAGGTGGAGGACCTCCTCTACCAGCACCCCAAGGTGAAGGACGTGGCCGTCATTGGCCTGCCCGATCCCAGGACCGGTGAACGCGCCTGTGCCGTTGTGGCCTGCTCCAGCGGCGCGCCGCTCGCGTTCGAGGAGATGGTGAGCTTCCTGAAGGATCAGGGTTTGATGATCCAGAAGATTCCGGAGCAGCTCGAGATCCTCGCGGAGGTGCCGCGCAATCCCACCGGCAAGATCCTGAAGCACGAGCTGCGGAAGAAGTACGCCAATTCTTAGGCCTTCGCGATCAAGTCGTCGGCATAACGGCACAGGGCGTCTGTCTTCTGCTCCAGCGTATGCGTGTCTGCCTCGTACGCGTTGCGGAAGCCTACGATGACGTCCGTGACCCCGAGGTCTTCGAGCCGGCGGATGCCATCCAGGGTGTAGGCGTCGAGCGAGATCACGTGCACCTCGAAGGGCAGCCGCTCGCGGCCGTACTCGCGACGCAGCTCCGACAATCGCGCCAGCATGAGCTTGAGCGTATCTGGCTCACTGCCCGCGTGCATCCAGCCGTCGCCCAGCCGTGCGGCGCGTCGCAGGGCGGGCTCGGCGTGGCCGCCGATCAGGATCGGGATCGGCTGGTCCGGCGTGGGACAGATCTTGATGCTCTCGATGTCGTAGTGCTCGCCGTGAAACTCGTAGAACCCGCCGTCGGTGAGCCCGCGGATGATCTCGATCATCTCGTCCATGCGTTTGCCACGCGAGCTCCAGTCCTGTCCACAGACTCGGAAGTCCTCGGGCCAGGGACTGAGCCCGACGCCCAAGCCGAAGCGATTGCCGGTCAGGACCGCGACGGAGCTGGCAGACTTGGCGACCAGCGTGGGGTGTCGGATCGGCAGCTTGACCACGAACGTGGTGAAGCGCAGCCTCTCTGTCACCGCGCCCATGGCGGGGATCAGCGTAAAGGGCTCGATGAAGGGCTTGTCCTCGAGAAAATTCCGGTTCCCATCGGGGGTGTAGGGGTACTTGCTGTCGGAGACCTCGGGGTAGCAGATGCTGTCGGGTACCACCATCGAGGTCCATCCCGATTGATCGGCGGCGATCGCGAGCGGCAGGTAGTGGCTCGGATCGCACATCGATTCGGCGAACGAGAAGCGCATCGCGTTCCTCTCAGCCCGGCTGGTCTCGAGGACGCGGCGTGATGCCGCGCAGTACGGCGTCGATTACCGGGCCCAGGATCTTCGGGTTGATGCGGGAGCCCGTGAAGAAGACGCGCATGACGATGGGGCCGAAGATCAGGTCGGCTGTAAGATCATAGTCGATATCGCTTCTGACCTCGCCCCGCTCGACGGCCCGTTCGAGTGCGTGGATGACGGGCTGGCGTCTCTCCTTGAGCAGGGGGTCGAAGAGCTTGGACAGCTCGGGATTATGGGCCCGCTCGCCGGCCAGGCTCGGCAGAATGGCGGCCAGGGGTGTCGAGTTGAGGATCTCGACGTAGCTGCGGAGCATCTTTCCCAGGTCGCCCACCAGGCTGCCCGTGTCGACCTCCTTGAGTCCCGGCAGCTGGCTGAAGGCCTCCATCACCAGGTGGACCTTGGACGGCCAGCGCCGGTAGATCGTGGCCTTCCCTACACCGGCGCGGGTAGCGACCCCCTCGACCGTGAGCGCGGAGAAGCCGGACGTCACCAGCAAGGCCAGGGTCGCGTCCAGAATGGCCTGGTGCGCCTCCTCGCTCCGAGGCCGGCCCGCACTCGCCGTGCTCTCGCTATTGCTAGTGACGATGCTCAAGCGAGGCTCTCGAGGACGGTCGAGATGCCCATGCCTGCGCCGATGCACTGGGTGGCGAGCCCGAAACGCTGGTTGCTGCGCCGCAACTCCATCGCCACCGTCGTCACCAGGCGCGTTCCCGTGGCGCCGAGCGGGTGTCCGATCGCAAGCGATCCGCCGTTCACGTTGACCCGCTCCTGCGGGATTCCGAGCTCGCGCAGCGAGGGGATCACCTGGGCCGCGAATGCCTCGTTAAACTCCACCCGGTCAATCTGGTCCGCCGTGATGCCCGCGTTGCGAAGAGCCTTCTTGCTGGAGACCACCGGCCCGATGCCCATGAGCTGGGGCTTCACGCCGCCGACGGCCATGCCGGTAATGCGCGCCAGCGGCTCGAGTCGCAGCGAGCGGGCCTTCTCCTCACTCATCAGGAGGGCCGCAGAGATGCCGTCGTTGGTGGGACAGGAGTTGCCGGCCGTGATCACGATCTCCTTGTCGCCGAAGCTCTTGATTCCGCGGATCGGCTGCAAGCCAGCGAGCTTCTCCAACGTGGTGCTGGGCCGGATCCCCTCGTCACGATCAAAGGTAATACTCGCACCGCGCTCCGCCTCGACCCAGTTGCCGTCGTCATCGAAAACGGGCTCCTCCACCTGGAGCGGGATCACCTCTTCCTTGTAGATCCCGGCCTCGTAGGCGGCATGGGTCTTGGCGTGGCTCTCCACCGCATAGCGGTCGAGCTCTTCCCGCGTGAGCCCGTATACCTCGGCGACGTTCTGACCGGTCTGGATCATGCTCTGGAGCCAGGGAGAGTTGAGAATGTAGTCGGGGAAGGGCACTGAGAAGTACTCATCGTGGTCTATGGCGGGAGCGCGCTGGACCTCGTTCAGCTCGGTGATGCGGGAGGTCAGCTGCGTGACACGCGTGGGCGGAGCTCCCCCGCCCATCAGCGCGCGACCCATGCGCTCGATCCCCATGGCCACGCCGCAGTCGATGTTGCCCACCATGATCGCCATCGCGATCCGGTGTAGGGTTTCCATGCTTGAGCCGCACTGGCGGTTCGAGTGGAAGGAGCATACCTCGAGCGGCAGGCCCGCGATTCGTTGCACGTTCCCCAGGTACGCGAACTCGCCGCGGCCGGCCACATTGCCCACGCCGATGTCCTCGATCAGGCTGTCGCTGACCCTGGGATTGCGGTCGAGCAGGGTGCGAAGAATGTGAGCCCCGGCCTCGTCGAGCCGGGTCGCGACCAGCTTGCCGCGCCCTCCGCGCGCGAAAGCCGAACGCGCACCATCCACGAGCACCACGTTCCTCAGCTCCATGCATGTCCTCCTGGGTATGGGTCAGTGCCCTGATTACTCTGTAGAATCGAAGACTTAGGGTCCTGGGCGCAGAAGCCGCTGCTTCCCTTTCTATTACGATACTATACGTCTCGTTCTTATTCATCTTATC
This sequence comes from Deltaproteobacteria bacterium, assembly GCA_004356455.1. Classification (GTDB taxonomy): domain Bacteria; phylum Myxococcota_A; class UBA9160; order SZUA-336; family SZUA-336; genus SMWZ01. The sequence continues at coordinate 20,251 of SMWZ01000045.1, read as the reverse complement.
ATGGGGCGGCATGTCCGGCGCGGCGGTGCACACTCATCCGATGTGTAGGGGAAACTGAGATATGGCTTCGAAGCCCGCGCGCTGGGACCTGGAGGTCGACGTTGTCGCCGTCGGGTCGGGCCTGGGCGCCATCTGCTCGGCCATCGTGGCGCACGACCTGGACCAGCAGGTGGTCGTGCTGGAGAAGGCTCCCAAGCTGGGGGGTCTCTGTGCTTACGGTGGGGGCGAGGTCTTTGTTCCCAACAACCACAAGATGGCCGAGATCGGGGCCACGGACTCCGACGAAGCGGGCCGGCAGTATCTCGATTTTCTCTCCGCCGGCTTTGCGGATCCCAAGCTGCTCGGCAAGCTCCTGGACAACGCGCGCCCGGCGGTCGAGTACTTCGAGAAGGAGGCGGGCGTCAAGTGGATCGCCGTCGCGGGCCTGCCTGATTACTACTATCCCGAGGCGCCCGGCACGCATCCCGGCGGGCGTTATCTGTCGGTGGATCTCTTCGAGGGCTCCCAGCTCGGCGAGTGGCAGCACAAGACCTACCTCACACCGCACATCCCTCTGGGAGTCCTGCATCGCGAGCTCTATGCATGGGGCGGCCTGGCCAAGGTCACGGAGTGGGATTACGAGCTCATCGCCGAGCGCATCACGAACGACCAGCGCAGCTCGGGTCCCGGCATGATGGGGTATTTCATCAAGGCTGCGATGATCGACCGCGGGATTCCCGCGTACGTCGAAACTCCCGTGCGCGAGCTGATCACGGAGAACGGCCGAGTGATCGGGGTGCGCGCGGAACGTGCGGGCCAGGACTTCTTTGTCGGGGCCCGTCGTGGGGTCGTGCTGGCGATCGGCGGCTACGACATGAACAAGGAGATGGCGCGGCAGTACGAGGCCATGCCCGACTGGAACTCGGCCGCGCCCCCCTACCTCGATGGCGACCACATGGTTATGGGAGGCGAGGTTGGTGCGGCGGTCGCCGCCGTCCCACCCACGAACCTGGCCATGTTCTTCGGCTACAACATCCCCGGTGAGGAGCACGATGGCAAGCCGCTCTATCGGACGTCTTGGGAGTGTGGCTGTCCGCATGCGATCTGGGTGAATCGCGCGGGAAAGCGATTCTGCGACGAGGCGTTCTACAAGGACTACCAGCCGCGGGTGCGGATGTGGGACGGTCAGAATCAGGAGATGCCCAATTACCCACCCTTCCTGATCTTCGACCAGAACTACCGGGACCGGTATCCGCTCGGCTCCTTCATGCCTGGCACGGAGCTGCCAGAAGAGCTGGTGAAGCAGGCGAACACCCCGCGTGAGCTCGCGGAGAAGCTCGGCATCGATGGGGAGCAGCTCGAGGCCACACTCGAGCGTTACAACCGGTTCGCGGAGAAGGGCGAGGATCCCGATTTCGGCAGCGGCTCACACCCCTGGTCGGTCCGGCTGACCGGTGACGAGAGCTATCCCAATCCCTGCGTGGGTCCGCTCAACAAGTCGCCGTACTACGGCCTGCGCCTGGTGCCCGTCGGTGTCGGAATCAACTCCCATGGCCTGAGAACGAACGCTCACGCCCAGGTGATGCATGTTCGGAGCAATCCCATTCCGGGACTCTACGCCGTGGGAAACTCCGCGGCTCTGCTCGACCTCGGTGGCGGCTATCAGAGCGGCACTTCGAACATGCGCGCGATCACCTGGGGCTACCTTGCCGGCCAGCACCTGGGGCGCAAGGCGTGAACGGGAGTGACCGTGGCCGAGACTGAGTATTCCACGATGGCACGGCTCTCGGTGGATACGATCTGGGACTTCGTGAAGGAGATGGACAACTGGGCCCCGCTCTTGACGGGTTACCAGGCGCACGAGAAGCAGAGCGAGACCGACTCGCTGTGGACCGTGAAGGGCGACGTGGGTGTGCTGGCTCGTGTCGTCAAGTTCAAGGTTCATATCACCGAGTGGAACGGCCCCGAACGCGTCAGCTTCGAGCTAGAGGGCGTGAACGAGCTGCTGAAGGGCCAGGGCGTATTCATCATGCAGCCCTACGAGGAGGAGCCTGCGGGCGCTGCGAGCGCGCAGAGGAAGAACGTCTTCACGCGCGTGGTCGAGTCCCTCTTGCGCTTCTTCTTGAGGCTATTCCGGGGCAGACCCGAGCGAGCTGCAGCCTCCGCTGCGGGGCCGGGTGAGGGCTGGGCCCAGCTCACGTTCAAGCTGCGTATCGATCCCGGCGGCCCCATGGCCCCCATGATCAATGCCATGATGAAGCCCGCCATGGAGGTCGTGGCCGAAGATCTCTCCAACCGAATCATTGCCCAGCTCGAGGCTCAGCAGGGAAGCAAAGCATAGAGGAGCGGAACCAAGATGGTGGAATACAACCCGTTCTCGGAAGAAGTGATGACCGATCCCTACCCGGTCTATCGACGTCTACGCGATGAGGCGCCCGCCTACTACATCGAGGAGTACGACTGCTGGGTGCTCTCGCGCTTCGAAGATATCTGGACGGCATCGATGGATGCGGACTCCTACTCCACCGAGCAGGGGACGACCTCCGCCCAGCTCCTGACCAAGGTCCAGCCCGTGACCCCCATGCTGAATCTGATCGATCCTCCGCGCCACACGTATCTGCGCTCGAGAATTCGTGGCTACTTCCAGCCGCGGAACGTGGCCGAGCTCGAGCCCCGGGTCAGGGAGTTCGCCATGGAGTGCATCCACAGCTTCTCCGAGAAGGGCGAATGCGATGTGATGGGTGACTTCTCTTCCCAGATTGCCGTCAAGGTAGCCTGCATGATCAACGGTTTTCCCGTCGAGGACGGCGATCTGCTGGTCGCGCTCGTGCAGCGTTTCTTCGCGCGCCAGGAAGGCGTCGTGGGCATGACCGAGGACGGCGTCGCGGCTGCGATGGAGATGGGCGCCTACTTCGAGGAGCTGGTCAAGGCGCGTCGAAAGGCCGCGCAGGCGCAGGACGACGTCGTGAACGCGTTCGTGACCGCCGACCTCGATGGACGGCCCCTGGAGCCCGCCGAGATCGGCACGCATCTCTCGATGCTGCTGATTGGCGGGGCCGAGACCTTCCCCAAGGTTTTCGCGAACGCCACCTACCGACTCTTTCAGCACCCCGATCAGCGCGCCGCGCTGGTTGCCGATCAGAGCCTGATTCCGGACGCCTTCACCGAGCTGCTGCGCTACGACATGCCCACCCAGTTCCTGGGCCGGGTGCTCAAGCAGGATGTGGAGATCCACGACCAGATCATGCGCAAGGGTCAGGTGGTGCTCTTTGTGTATCCCTCTGGAAACCGCGACGAGCGCGAGTTCGAGAACCCCGACGTGATCGATATCCGGCGCCAGCCGCCGCGCATCCTCTCGTTTGGGCACGGCACCCACGCCTGCCTGGGCATCAACGTGGCGCGCCTGGAGGGAAAGGTCTGTATGGAGCTGCTGTTTCGCTACATGCCCGACTATGTGGTGGAGACGGATCGCCTCGTGCGCTTGCGCACGGAGTTCGTTCAAGGCTTCGAGTCGGTGCCCATCAAGTTCAAGCCGTTTCGCGTTTAGCCGGCTACTTCCGCTTGGTTACGCTGACGGCTGCGGACCCGATATTACCCGAGGAGTCGTAGGCCAAAGCGATGATGGAGTGTTCTCCTTTGGCGGCGTCCTTGGTTTTCCGGACGACGCGCACTTTGCAGGAGTCCGAGTCACAGCTCTCGCTGCCGATCAGCTGGCCATCGAAATAGACCTCGATGCGCTCGACCTGGACATTGTCCTTTACCAATACGCGAACCCTTACGGCCCGGTAGAACTTGCGGCCGTCTTTTGGTGATTTGATCACGACAATGGGTGCCGTATGATCCTCTGTCCCCGTGTCGGAGTTGTCGACCTGAACCTCCAACGCGGGAGAAGTGCCGGTGTTACCTGCGGTGTCGTAAGCCACGGCCTCGAGCACGTGTGCTCCATCGCTATCGAGCGTGCTGTTCCAGCTGAAGCTGAACGGCGCCGTGGTGTCGGTCGCGATCGCGTCTCCGTCCAGGTAGAGCTCGACGGCTGAGACTCCGATGTCGTCCGCTGCGGAGACATCGACCGCCACGGTTCCCGAAACCATCTCACCGTCCTCGGGCGTTAGAATCGTGACCGTGGGCGGAAGGTCCTCCGGTGGATCCGGTGGACTGCCCAGCACGGCGAGAAGCGCCTGATAGGCGTTGACGCGTCCGTGGCCGAAGGACGTGTCATACCCCGCGGCTCCGAGGTCGTCCGCCGTCGACTCGAGCACGGCACTGACGTCCAGCGGCGTCAGGTTGGGGTTGAGAGAGAACATGAGGGCGACCACACCGGCCACCACGGGACTCGAGAATGACGTGCCCGAGGCGAAGCCATAGCTCCCACCCGAACGCGTGGTGTATATGCTCACCCCCGGCGCTGCCAGATCCACGTAGTCGCCCCGGCTGGAGAAGCTGGCGAGCTCGTCATTCCGATCGGTGGCCCCGACCGAAATCAGGTATGGAGTGTCGGGGGTGCTATCGAGGCAGCCACAGTTTCCCGCGGATGCAACGACCACCGCTCCCTGCTGCATCGCGTATTCAGCGGCGGCTCGTAGGGCCGGGCTGCCGGCAACTGCTGCGAAGCTCATGTTCATCACCGAGGCTCCGTTGTCGGCGGCCCAGACCAGGCCTTCGACCAGCGTCGAGGTGTACGCGAAGCCATCGGTATCGGTCACTCGGATCGGCATGATCGGACTGTCCCAGGCCACCGAGGCCAGCCCTGTTCCGTTATTGCCGCTCGCGGCCGCCGCCCCGGCAACACGCGTCCCGTGGCCGTAGACGTCTGCGGTGTTGGTATCGTCGTCGAATGTGTTGAAACCGGGCACCAGCTTGCCTGCGAGGTCCGGATGCGTGGCGTCCACACCGCTATCCAGGATGGCGATCACGGCCCCGGCGCCGGACGGCACGAGATCCCAGGCTGCGGGACCCTGGATCTGCTGCAGGTGCCACTGCAACGGATACAGCGGATCATTCGGTATCCGAGTGGGGCGGAACGCGCGGTTCCGCTCCACAAAAGTGAAATCACGTCGGCTCTTGAGCGTGCGCTCGATGGCGTCGATGTTCGAGGGGTCGACGCGCAGCCGATGAACTCCGATCTGCGGGATCTCCTTGATCAGGGTGGCTCCCGTGGTGAGGTAGGCGGTTCGAGCTCGGCTGTGCGCAACACCCCTGCGAACTCCCACCAACAGCTCGTCCGGAACAGAGGCGGGCAGGGTTTGAGCGTTGGCGGACCCGAGCGTGACCGAGCCAATGCCGATGGAAGCGAGAAGCAGGAAAAAGTAACGCTGTGCGATGCGGTAATGGCCTAGCATGACTGACTCCACTCGAGACCGGACAGATACGGTCAACTTCGGACTTATCGGACACACGAGTCCATGAGCTGAAGTTGGTGACATCTAAGTAACCGTCGGTGCGCGGAGCTTGAAAGAGACTGACCAACGGTTGAGTCGTCGCCGCAGTTATGCAGCAGTGGGGTCGCAGCCCGCGGGCAGGAGATGGACGTTTGCTTTACGCTGATGGCGGACTGGGACACGCATTATCCACGGCGCAGAGCTCCAGCGTCGCTCCGCCTGTACATCGCACTCGATATCTGATCCAATAGCTGAGGCTTGAGATTGGGCTTCGACGAGGAACCGAGGCGAAGCCCGGGCGTGGAGCGGGTGAGCTTGGAACGATCGAAGAAGCAGCGCCTGCCGGTTCGACTCTTCAACGGGGCGCATCGCATCCTGCACCGATTGGGACGACAACTGCCGAGCTTCGCCCGTGCGGAGGCCTCACTCCTCGAGGCAGCGCGAAAGGCCACGGGGCTCGACGATTTTGGCGACGCGGGCTTTCTGAGCGGCCTGCGGGTGCTGTTGGAGGCGTACGACCAGGAGGCGCGACTCAGCCCCTTCGGTCGGATGATGGTGAGCCAGGAGCTCGCCGGGATCCTGCGGAGTCGGCTCTCCGTCGAGCAGGGCTGGAAGCGGGAGCCGGGCGCTCTCGAGGCGCCCGTGCGACGTCCCATCTTTATTCTCGGACTGCCCCGCAGCGGGACTACCGCGCTGCATCACCTGCTGGCACAGGATCCCGAGAACCAGGTGCTTGAGTACTGGCTCGCGGCCGCGCCCGGGCCACGACCCCCGCGCGAGGAGTGGAAGCGCGACCCGCGCTACAAACACGCGGTAAGCGGGCTGCGGACGATGTACTACCTGGATCCGAGTCTCAAGGCGATTCACCTGATGACGGCGGAGGGTCCCGAGGAGTGTCGCCACCTCTTCCTGCAGTCCTTTCTGGACCATACCTTTGACCACAACGCGACCATCCCCAGCTACACGAAATGGTTCGAGGCACAGGACATGCGCCCCGCCTACGCCCGCCATCGCGACATCCTCAAGCTGATTCAGTCTCCCGGGCCCGAGCGTCGCTGGGTACTCAAGTACCCGGCTCACCTGCGCAACCTGCGGGTCCTGTTGGAGATCTATCCGGACGCGTGCATTGTGCAGACGCACCGGGACCCCACCCGTGTGCTGCCCTCGATCTGCAGCCTGGTCGCGGGCTGGCGCGGCCTCTACGAGGAAGCGATGGACAGCCACGCGCTCGCGAGATGGCAGCTCGATTTTCTAGGCGAGATGATGGAAGAGGCCATGCGGGTCCGCGAGAGCGCCGAGCCGGCGCAGTTCTTCGATCTCCACTTCCGGGAGCTCGTCCGCGACCCCGTGGCGGCGCTCCAGCGGATGTATGCACACTTCGGCTTCGAGCTGAGTGCGGAGTCGCGGCGTCGGATGAGGGCCTGGCACGAGCGGAATCCTCAGGGGAAGCACGGCGGCCATCCCTACACGACCGAGCAGTTCGGGCTGTCTCATGGCGAGATGAGCGAGCGCTTCCGACGCTATACGGAGCGCTTCGAGATCCCGAGCGAAGCTCCCCGCTAGAGGTCGGAGACTTTGACCACCCGTGCGATCGGCTCCGGGTGCTCCTGGGCCCGCACCCAGCGCAAGCACATCGTGCCGCGGGCATGCCCGGCGGTGTCGATCCAGTTGTCTTTGCCCGGGTCGGCGTGCGCGATCACGATCCGGACCGAGCCGTCCTCGTGGTATCGGGCCGTGTGGTGGTTGACCGAGATCGGGTGATAGCGATAGTCGAGGGACTCCATCCAGTGGTTATTGAGCTGGAAGTTCCAGTACTCGCAGCTGGGTGGGGTGACCTCGATCAGCAGGGCCTCGTCCGGCGCCAGCTCCCAGTAGCCGTGGAAGTAGCAGATGTTGGGGTCGCCGTGGGCGGCGCGGGCCACGGCGGGGTCGAGCTTGGGCAGCCGGTTGATCTCTTGCTTGAACCCTTCGGCCCAATCCGCGAAGAGTGCCGCAGTGCCGCATACGTAGGCGCTCGCGGCGGCCAGGCCGTGGTCGATGAGCTCGGGGGTGACCGGATCCGGCGGGCCCTCGCGTCCGACGCGTTCGATCCGTAGATCCGCAATCGTCTCGTGGGTTCGGTCACTGAAGGTCTGACGCACGATGAGCGAGGAGGTGTCTGGCTCCATCGGCAGCCAGTTGCCGGATCGCTTTTCGCAGCTCACGCTGATCTCGAACGAGCCATCGGGCGCCATCACGAGGTCGTTGCCTTCGAGATAGCCGGACTGTCCCATGCGCCCGCCCGAGCCGTAGTTCCCGACGTAGGTCCCCAATCCCAGATAGTGAACGGTCCCGCGTTTCCCTCGAATGCGATACTGGTACTTCCCGCTGATCGCGGCACTCTGGTAGTAGTTGTCCGGATTATCGGCTCCGATCTTCACCGTTTCGTGAGCCGGGCGCCGCAGCACGGGCGCGGCCGGATCGGCGAACTCGATGTAGGACTCGAGCGCGACGCGCGTGAGCCGGCTCAGATAACGGAAGCCCTCCGCGCGATCGAAGGGATCGTTCGGGGAACCCTCGCGCAGGATGATGTTTCCGGCGCTCTTGAGCTTGTCGCAGAACTCGGCCCAGCTGGTGCCATCCATGATGCGCTTGGCCGAGGGGTTGACGGGCATGCGGTACTCCGCCTCTCGCGGGAGGTGTCGCAGTATATCACCCGCATCACTCGGAGACGATTGGTGTAGAGGTCAGGCACGCGGAATGACGATTCTTGCGAGTATAATCGCAGCATGACGCGCTCGCTGGAGAAAAGGATCGCAGTCTCCGTCACGATTTCCGGACTGGAGCGACTCTACGGCAAGGATCTATCCGGGGTCGTAGACACCGCGCGCGTCGCCGAAGGCGCCGGCATCCATCAGATTGCGTTGCCCGACCACCTCGCGATCGGCCCCAACACCGACGCCTACCCTTATGGGAAGTTCCCTTTGCCGAGCAGCGAGCCCTGGCTCGAGCCGGTCACCACTCTGGCTGCGATCGCTGGGGCCACCCGCAGGATTCGACTGGCGACGGGAGTTTTGATCGCGCCGCTCCGACCCGCCCTGCTGCTCGCGAAGAGCCTGGCGACACTCGACGTGCTATCCGGTGGCCGGGTGGATCTCGGCGTGGGGCTGGGCTGGCAGCGCGAGGAGTTCGAGGCCTCGGGCGTCGCGTTCGAGGGTCGGGCGGCGCGCATGGACGACACACTCCGAGCCTGTCGTGTGCTGTGGAGCCAGGCGCCCGCCTCCTTCGAGTCGCCCAGTGTGAGCTTTCGGGATCTGTGGTGCCTGCCCCGGCCGGTACAGGAGGGCGGCCTTCCCATCTGGCTCGGTGTGCGACTGGACGAACGCAACGTCTCTCGTATCGTCGAGTACGGTGCGGGCTGGATGCCGCTCGGCCTGGCCTTAGAGGAGCTCGAGCGGGGCACGCAGTGGCTGCGGCGCGCGTACGAAGGGGCGGGCCGGGACCCTGACTCCATCGGGGTTCGCAGCATGGTGCCCGTCGCGCTCGATGCCAGAGGCCGGGTGGATCTCGAGCGCACGCTGGAGGCTGTCCCGGCGCTGCGGCAGGCCGGGGTTACGGTCGCTGCCTTCGCACTCGGACGTTTCGTCAATACTCGGGACGAGATCCGCCCCTTCCTCGAGCGGCTCGGTCGAATTGATGCTTGAGCCGCTCGTCTCGAGGTCGCGCCTTCTGGCATACTGGGTCATCCTCGATTCGGGCAAGGAGTGCGAAGATGATCCGCGGCATCCACCACACGGCGATCTCGACCGTCGACCTCGAGCGCTCGATCCGCTTCTATCGGGATTTGTTGGGCTTCGAAGAGGTCATGGACTTCAGCTGGCCCGAGGGGACCAAGAACATGAACGCGACACATGCATTGAAGGAGACGTCGGGACGGGTCGTCTTGCTCAAGGCCGGTAACAGCATGATCGAGCTCTTTCAGTACGCGACGCCGACACCCATGCAGGCCGACGCGAGCCGGAGACTTTGCGATCACGGGATTACGCATTTTTGCATAGACGTGGACGACATCGACGCGGAGTACGAGCGGCTCAAAGCAGCCGGGATGTCCTTTCACTGCCCGCCGGTGGACTACGGTACCGTCAAGACGACCTACGGGCGCGATCCGGACGGAAACGTAATCGAGCTTCAGGAGATCAAGAGTCCGGACGACCCGCTCGCGCTCGACATCAACCGGACCTGATGCTGGGCCCGGAGGACCTCGTTCTTTGTGCCGGGACGCTCGCCGGGGCCTCCTTCCGAGAAAGGGTGGAGGCCGCGGCGGAGGGCGGCTTCTCGGCCATCTCGCTCTTCCTGGATGACTATCAGCAGGCACGCGCGCGAGGTCTCGACGCGCCCGAGATGCGCAAGCTGCTGGCGGACTATGGCATCGCCGTTGCTGAGCTCGATCCTCTGATGAGTTGGGTACCAGGCGCCGAGCTTGGGGCGAGCGCGAACGATCAGGGGGCAGAATTCTTTCGTCAGCGCGAAGAGGATTTCTACGCCGCCGCCGACGTACTGGGTGCGCGTTCGTTGAACGCGATCTGCCTCTCCGACACGCCCCTGCCGACGTCCGCCGTCGCTGAGGCCTTCGCCGCGCTCTGTGACCGTGCCGGCGTACACGGACTGCTGGTGCACCTCGAGTTCCTGCCCTGGACTTCGATTCCGGATCTTGACGCTGCGCTCGAGATCGTGGAGCTGGCAGACCGGCCCAATGGGGGTCTTATGTTCGACACCTGGCACCATTTTCGCAGCCGAGGGAAGAACGAGCGCATCCGCAGCGTTCCGGGCGGGCGCATCCTCGCGCTTCAAATCAACGACGCGCCGCGGGAGGCGGAGGAGAATCTGGTCGACGAGACCCTGCACCGGCGGCTGCTGCCGGGGGAGGGGGATATCGATCTGGTCGAGATCCTGACGCTTCTGGATGAGGTGGACTCTCCGGCACCGGTCGGGGTCGAGGTCTTTTCGGATGCCCTCGCGGGTCTTCCGGTGCGCGAGAGGGCCCGCCGGGCGGGCGCTGCGGCCCGCGCCGTGCTGCGCCGGGCGCGACGTGGATGAACGCGGGCCAAGTGCCTGCTCCAGCAGCATCAGGAGTGTGCGATGAGCTTTGAGACTCTTCTTTATGAGACGCGCGATGGTGTTGCCTACATTACCCTCAACCGGGAGGCTGCGGCAAACGCCATCAACCTCCAGATGGGTCGCGACCTCATGTTGGCCGCGCTTCGCTGCGACGAAGATCCGGGCGTGCGCGCCGTCCTGATTCGGGCGAAGGGCAAGATCTTCTGCGCCGGGGGTGACCTCGGCAGCTTCTCCTCGGCCGGGGAGGGCATGCCCAGGCTGCTCAAGGAGCTGACGACCTACCTCCACGCCGCCATCTCGCGCTTCGCGCGCATGCGCGCACCCGTTGTGGCCGCGGTCCACGGATCGGCCGCGGGGGCGGGCTTCAGCCTCGCCTGCGCATCCGACCTGCTCGTGTGCGCTGAGTCGGCCAAGTTCACGCTGGCTTATACCCGGGTCGGTCTGACCCCCGATGGGAGCTCCACCTATTACCTGCCCCGTCTGATCGGAACACGCCGTGCACTTGAGCTGATGCTGACCAACCGCGTGCTTAGCTCGCAGGAGGCCCTCGCCTGGGGGCTCGTGAATCGCGTAGTGGCCGATGATCAGCTCGCGCAGGAGTCGGAGAGCCTGGCGCGGCAGCTGGCCACGGGTCCGACCCTGGCCTTCGGGGGCGTGAAGCAGCTTCTGCTGAGCAGCGCTAACGAGTCGCTGGAAACGCAGATGGAGCACGAAGCCAGGGCCATCGCCGACGCGGCCCGCAGCTCGGACGCTCGGGAGGGAATCGAGGCCTTCTTCGCCAAACGGCGGGCGAAGTTTAACGGGGTGTAGCCGATTTCTCCGGCGCCAAAACCGTCTTCAGGTCTCCGATCTTCTCGTCCAGTGTGCGCACCTGCTCGCGCAGCGCCTCCTGCATGATGCGCGCTCGCTCGAGGATCTTCTCGCTATGGCTCTTGATCGTGCCGGTGAAGCGGGTGATCTCTTCGATGGCGCGGGTCTGCTTCTCGACCTCGCGCACGGCGCGGTCGATAGACTCGAAGTCGGCCTCTCTCGCCTCGCGCTGTGCCGCCGCGCGTGTGCTCAGGGCACGCGCGATCGATAGGGCGGCTGTGAAGAAGACGTCCGAGCGCGGCTCGTTCGCGTCCCAGGTCACCACCACGTCGTTGCCATAGCGTGCCAGCGGCTCCAACCCCTCGGGTGCCGTATGGATCGAGAACACGAAGATACCCACGCCGGCGTCGCGGTTCTTGCGGCCCCGCTCGATCTCCTCCAGCGCCTGCGCCAGGTTATAGCCGCTGCTCTCTTTTGCTTCGATCACGATGCGCGCACCGGCCGCCGCGCTCTCCGGGCCCAGCTCGACCAGGCAGTCGCCGACCTTGCAGTTCTTGATCCGACCGGTCGTGTTTCCGACGTGGGTGGCAACCTCGCCCGCCTTCTGGCATTCGGCTTGGAGGAAGCGGAACAGCTCCGCCTCGAAATCAGTCCCGTGGCTCGTGGAGCGCTGCGCCTCCTCCCTGCGCGCGGTCATGGCCGAGAGCACGGTCATTACCTCCTCCCGGAATTTCGCACTCGCCTCCTTGTGAGTGTTCAGCACGTCCAGCAGCTCGCGCTTCATGCGTGCGAGCGCGGACGACTCCTCGTCGAGCGAGAACTCACGGCTGATGCGACTCTGTGCCTGCTCCACGCGGCGTACCAGGCGACTCAGGGCCGATTGCTCGTTGTCGAGTGAGAACTCACCCACCACTCCCGCGATGCTTCCCTGCAGGTCCTTGCTCAGCTTTCCGTGGCTCTCCGCAAGCTCTGTCACCAGCCGCGAGAGTGCGCCCTCCTTGTTATCGAGCGAGAACTCTTTGAGAATTCGTTCGCGTTGTGCCGTGAGCCCCTGTTCGAGCGTATGCCCCAGGGACCGCAGTAGACCTCTGGACTCGTCGGGGCTCAGTAGCTTCATCAGCGGACTTTGCTCGCCAAAGTGGGCGCTCAGCGTCTTCCCCAGCTCTGAGTCCTCGAGACCGACCTGGCGCTGCATCAGCGCCTCGAGCTCTCCGTCCTTGCGCACCAGCCGCTCGACGCGTTCGTTGAAGCGGCCGCTGCTGGGATCGAAGTACTCCTTGAGGCTGCTGGTCAGCTGAAGCGTGACGGCCTGCTGGTGCTCGGTCAGTCCCTTGCGGAACTCGGCTATGAGCCGCTCGCTCTCGCTGCGAATTACGTCCGCGTCGATCCGTCCTCGTACCTGCCTGAGCGCCAGCACTCCGATCCGGAGCGCGCTCAGCGCAAATTCCGCGCGTGCACGACCCTCGGGATAGGCGGAAAGCTCCGCTAGCAGCTCCGGGTCGGTGATCCTGAGCGCGAGCTCCAGCTCCTCTCCCGCGTGCGTGAGGCCGGAGTTTCGGTCCCAGCCGGAAGCCAGGTCGGGCTTCCGGTTCAGCTCGAGTTCCCGCACGTTCTCCTCCGCTGCGCCCACTCACGTGTAACGCGCACGCGAGCGGGGCGAGAACCGCCGCGAGGAGGGGCTGTCCGGCGGGCGATGCCGAAAGTATGGTCGAAAACAGGGCGAAAGTAAAGAGCGCCCCGACGCCGTCAGCCTCGAAAGGCGGGTAGCACCTTCTCCGCAAAGAGGCGCGCCGGCAGCCTGGTATCACGCCCGAAGAACTCGATCACGAACAGGCTGCAGCCGTGTGCGCGGTGGCGTTCGATGCACTCGATCACGCGGTCGGGTGCGCCCCAGATTCCGTGCTCCTCCAGGCCTGCGCCCATGTGGCCGCCGTAGATCTTCTTGGCCTTCTCGAGCGCACGCTGCGCCGCCGCGTCGTCCTCCGCGATGACGACGATGCACTGCTGCGAGATCTCGATCGAGTCGAAGTCGCGCTGCTCCCGTTCGCAGCTTCTGCGCAGTGCGTCCACCTTGGAGGCCAGCTGAGATTGAAAGACCGCCATGTTGTTCCAGATGTCCGCGTGGCGTGCCGCGATGCCCATCAGCACGCGCTCACCCCCGCCTCCGATCAGGATCGGCGGACGGCGAACCGGCTTGGGCTCGCAGATGACTTCGTGGATCGACGCGTACGAGCCCTGGTAGCTGGCGCGTTCCTCGCTCCACATGCGCTTCAAGATCTCGGCGGTTTCCTCCAAGGCACGCATGCGCTCGCGCAGCGATGGGAACTCGCAGCCGTGGCCCTCGAACTCCGCGCTGAACCAGCCCGCACCGAGCCCCACGATGCAGCGCCCGTTGGAGATCTGGTCGATGGTCGCGATCTGCTTGGCCAGAACCGCCGGGTTTCGGAAGAACGGGGGCGTCACCAGAGTACCGAGCTCCACGCGCTTGGTCACTGCGGCCAAGGCCGCCAGCAGGCTCCAGGCCTCGAGAATGGGTAACGTTGGGAGAGGCACGCCGTACAGGTGGTCGCAGACCCAGACGGAGTCGAAGCCCAGCGCGTCGAACTCGATCGCCGCCGCACGAGTCTCCTCCCACGAACGCTTGATCTGCGGCAGGGTCACACCGAACCGAGCCGCCCGCGTCATCGTCGCAGCCTCACGCTGATACCTCGCGTGCTCGTATGCATAGGGCGAGGATATCAGATGTCAGGAGGGCGCAGTGCAGACTCGGTTTCGGCCCTGATCCTTCGCGTGGTAGAGCTGCTCATCGGCGGCCTTGACCAGCTCGATCGCGGTGCGGCCGTCGTCCGGGTAGCTCGCGACGCCCAGGCTGACCGTGATCGGGCCATCGCCCTTGGGTGTGTGGCAGCTCTCTTCGACGGCCTCGCGGATCTTCACCGCGAAGATCCTTGCGCCCTCGAGTGACGTCTCGGGAAGCAGAACGCAGAACTCATCACCGCCGTAGCGGGCCGCGTGATCGCAAGAGCGGCGTTGTTCGTTGATGACGTTGGCGACGCTGCGCAGGACATCGTCCCCGCTGATATGGCCGTGGCGATCGTTGTATTGCTTGAAGTGGTCCACGTCGATCATGATCAGGCTGAACGCGTGCGAGTAACGATCCGAGCGATTGAGCTCGGCGCTCAGGCTCGACCAGAAGTGGCCGTGGTTGGCGAGCCCGGTGAGTGCATCGTGCTGGGCGCGGCCCAGAACCTCCTCGTAACGGTGTGCGTTGGCGAGGGCCACCGCCGCGTGTCCGGCAATGGCCTCGAGCAGCTTCAGGTCCTCGGCCGTGAAGCTCTGCCGGTTGCGCTTATTGTTGACGTTGATTACGCCTCGGACGGACCCCTGGAAGAAGAGAGGGGTGCTGATGAAGGAGTTGGTGTAGTAGCGCTCGCGGTTGAGCCGTTGGAAGCGGGGATCGCTTTCGACGTCCTCGACCAGCAGCGATTCGCCCTGCTGGGCGACCCAGCCCGAGATGCTCTCTCCGAGCTTGACGTGGGTATTGCGAACCACCTGATCGGGCAGTCCGCGGGCCAGCAGGATGCGCAGGGTCTCGTCCGGCTCGACCACCAGCACTGAGCCGATCTCCGAGTCCAGGTGCACGAGCATGCGGTCCAGTAGCCGCTGCATGACTTCCTGGACCGAAAGCGTGGAGACCAGGTCGCGGATGGTGTCGAAGACCACCTCCAGCTCGCGATTCCGCTGCTGGAGCCGCTCCAGCTCGTCGGCCTGACCGCAATCCCCTGGCATGCTGAGCTCTTCTCTGCGTGGTACTGCGCAAGCAATCGTCCGGCTTCTGAGCCCGCTTGAGGCGCAGCGGGGGCGGGGTCGGAGTGGGCTGCGACAGTGACGTCCGCTGCCGCCCCTAGGGGTCTTCAGGGCAGGGCCAGCGCGTACGCGGTCCCACCGCGCGGGGACGCAGCCGCTTCGACGAGCCCCCGCGCCGGGTCATGGGTGACGGCCATCACGCGCCCATGGGCCCAGGGTCCACTGTCCTGGACGCGGTGACCCCGCTTCACCAGCCCCGCGATCACGTCCGCTGGAATGCGCGTCTCGGCCGCGACGACCCCGAGCTGTGCCTGCCGGGGGTAGAAGGAGCTCGGCATGTGCAGGCTGTGAAGCGTGGGCGCGTCGATCGCCTGTTGCAGGTCCGTCAGGCCGAAGTCCACCAGGTTGAGGAAGAGGTGCACGCTCCACTGGTCCTGCTGGTCGCCACCCGGTGTGCCGAAGGCGATCCTCCTTCCGTCCGGGAGCTCGGCCAGCGAGGGGGTCAAGGTCGTGCGGGGGCGCTTGCCCGGCGCCAGGGCGTTGGGGTGCTCCGGGTCCAGCACGAACATCTGGCCGCGCGTGCCGACGGGGAAGCCGAGCTCCGGGATGACGGGGGAGGAGGGGATCCAGCCCCCGCTCGGGGTGGCGCTGACGAGGTTTCCCTCACGGTCGACCGCGTCCAGGTGGGTGGTATCGCTGCGGCCCTGGACGGCGGCGAGCGCCTCCGGCTCGATCGGCTCGGCCGGCGCTGAGCCCAGGAGCGGCCAACCGGCGGGAAGCTGACCCAGGCCCGGCCGCAGCTCGAGGGACGCGCGTTCGGAATCCACAAGCTTGCGACGTGTTGCGGCGTAACTCTCCGAAAGCAGCTCGTTGAGTGGGACCTGCGCGAAGCGCGGATCCCCGTAGCACGCCTCGCGGTCCGCGAAGGCGAGCTTCGCACACTCGATCCAGGTATGCAGCGCGTCGACTGTCTGGAATCCCATCGCGCTCAGCTCGAATCCCTCCAGCAGCCGTAGCTGCTGCAGGAAGACCGGACCCTGGCTCCAGGGCGGGCACTTGAAGATGCGCGCGCCGCGGTAGCCTACTGCGAGCGGCTCCTCGATCGATCCATCGTAGCTGGCCAGATCCTGCGCCGTGAGCAGTCCCGCGTGCGCCCGCCCGCTGAC
Organism: Deltaproteobacteria bacterium; assembly: GCA_004356455.1. GTDB lineage: Bacteria > Myxococcota_A > UBA9160 > SZUA-336 > SZUA-336 > SMWZ01. The sequence continues at coordinate 4,014 of SMWZ01000045.1, read as the reverse complement.
GTCGCGGAATTCCTGCTCGAGGAATTTCTCGATCTGTTCGGCTGGCCGTCCCTTGTAAAAAGAGTCGCGCGCGGCGCGAATTCGCTGCTCGCGCGTGCCCGGGCCGGCTCGCTCCGTGGATACGAGCTCAGCCAGCAGCTGCGCGTAGGCTGGGTTGGTCTGCGACTCCCCGATAGCTCGTAGCGGCAGATAGATCGTCGCGCTGGTGGGCCACTCCTCGCGGAAGCGGGATTCGAGACCCAGCAAGAAGTGGCTGAGCGGCGCGTACATGGGGAAGCCGCGCTCCGCCAGCGTGCGGGCCGGGGCCAGCACCGCCTCCAGGCTCCAGCTTCCGAAGCGCTCGAGCAGGAGGCACCAGGCGTCGAGTGCCGCCGGCACGGTGGCGGCGAGCAGGCCGTCGCAGGGGATGAGGTCGAGGCCGAGCGCGCGCATGCGCTCGATCGTGGCCGCGGCCGGTGCGGTCCCCTGTCCCGAAAGGGTGTAGCAGCGCTGTTCGTCGGCGCGGTACACCAGGATGGGGACCTCGCCCGCGGGGCCGTTCATGTGCGGCTCCAGCAGCTGGAGCGCGAAGCCCATCGCGCAGGCCGCGTCAGCCGCGTTACCGCCCTCCGCGAGCACCCGTGCGCCCGCCTGGGTCGCGAGATAGTGCCCGGCGCTTACGGCGCCGCCGTAGCCGCGGAGTGTGGGTCGGGTGGTGAAGGACATCTGCCCAGGGCCCCTTGAAGCTGAGGCCCTCCAGGGTACCCGCGCGAGCGGGCCGGAGCAGGACGGCGGGAATGTGGCAAAAACCCTACGCTTCGAGCCCTGTTGCGCGCGGCCAGTCGCTGCCTAATCTACCTGCACAGCAGCTTGAGGAGAACGAGAGTTCCCATCTGAGATGAAGCTCACCCCCCAAGCGATCGAACATCTGCTCGATCATTGGCCCGTGGCCCGTCTGGGCACGCTGGCAGAGGATGGCCGTCCGCATCAGATCCCGGTCGTCTTTGTCCGCTGCGGCGAGGCGCTCTGGACCCCGATTGACGGCAAACCTAAAGCGGGGGGCCTCTTGGCCCGAACCCGGAACGTGCGACGCGATCCCAAGGTGAGTCTCCTGCTGGATCACTACGAAGACGACTGGAAGCGGCTCTGGTGGCTGCGGGTGGACGGGTCGGCTGAAGTGCACAACCCCGCCGATCCGGAGGCCGACCCCGAGATCGCCCCGGTACTGGCGGCCCTGCGCCACAAGTATCCCCAGTATCGGGACGTCCCGTTGCTCTCGGGCCGTCCAACATTGATTCGTGTGCAAACGCTCGATGTCCAGAGCTGGTGTGCGGCGCCCGAGGCCTTTGCCGCCGCGTGAGAGCTCGACCGCTAACTGGCTGAGGAGTCTGAATGGAACCCGTTACGTATATCGCCATCATTGCTGTCTGCCTGGTGGTGTCAGCGTTCTTCTCCGGGAGCGAGGTGGCTTTGCTGCGGCTACGGACGCACCAGCTCGAGTCCGATGTGGAGGCCGCCGTCGGGCCCGGCGCCCTCGCGGCTCGCGAGCTGCTGCGCTCGACCTCTCGGCTTCTGGTCACGATCCTGCTCGGAAACAACCTGGTGAACATCCTGGCCTCCTCGGTCGCGGCGGCGCTCGCCATCCAGTTGCTCGGGGTGAAGAACGGTATTCTGGTAGCGACGGCGGTGATGACGGTCCTGGTCCTGGTCTTCTCCGAGATCCTGCCCAAGGCAATCGCTGCAAACAGTCCCCGCCGGGTCTCCTACGCGGTGGCGCTCCCGCTCTACCTGCTGCATCAGATCCTGCGCCCGATCCATGTCTTGTTCGACCGCGTGATCGAGCCGGCCGTGAAGCGAATTTCGGGAGGGGACGAGGGTGAAGGCGCGCAGACGGCGGAGGAGGTCCTGCGCCTGGCACGTCTTGCGCGCGTGGACCAGCCGGACGGCACGCCGCTCGGGATCATCGGTGCGGCGGCGGGCGCGGCCGAGATGACGGTTTCGGAGATTATGGTGCCGCGCACCGAGATCGCCGCGTTCCCGATCGAGACGCCCCCGGCCAAGCTGCTCGAGCAGGTGCTCGAGGAGCGCTATACCCGGGTACCGATCTACGAGGAGTCGATCGACCAGATCCTGGGTATGGTGCACCTGAAGGATCTGATCAAGCTGGTGCGCAGCAACGGAACCGAGCTGCAGGACATCCTCAAGCCGGTCCTGCGCGTGCCGGAGAGAAAGCCCATTTTGCGCCTGCTCGGCGACATGCAGCGCGCCTTCGTACACCTGGCGATCGTGAAGGATGAGTTCGGCGTGACCGAAGGGCTGGTCACGCAAGAGGACATCCTCGAGGAGATCGTCGGCGAGATTCGAGACGAGTTCGATCGCGAGGAGCTGCTGACCATCCGTCCCTTGTCGGACGGCAGTTATCAGGCACTGGGTCGCGTTAAGGTGCTCGATTTCAATCGAGAGACCAGCTGGCAGGTTCCTGCTGAGCGCGGAGACACGCTTAGCGGCCTGCTCTTCAACCTTCTGGGTCGGGCGCCGCGCAAGGGTGACTCGGTGAAGGTTCCAGGTTACGTGATCGGTGCAGCGGATGTTTCTGGAACGCGGACAACTCAGGTTAGTGTCAAAAAATGTCTCGAGGAGACCGAGGTAGACGAGTGAGGGCCCTCCGCACGTCAATGCCGCTTGCGGATGTGACATGATCTGAGTGATGGCCGTGAACGACCATCTGACCCGCGAGATCTACGAAGGGTCCCGGGGTCCCAGCGTTGGCGCCTTGTTCGACCTCGATCGGACTCTGCTTTCCGGGTTTTCTTCGCTCGCGTTTTTCCGTGACCGCGTGCTGAGCGGCCGCATGGCACCGCGGCACGTGCTCGAGGCGCTCTTCGCGGCCGCGAGCTTCGGGCTGGGGCAGATCGGCTTCTCGGGTCTGCTGACCGCTACCGCCGGGATCCTGCGAGGACTCTCGGAGGTCTCCATGGAGGAACTGGGGGAGCGCGTCTTCGAGCGCCAGCTCGCGCAAGACATCTACCCGGAAGCGCGACGCCTGGTCGAGGCACACCGTCGCATGGGCCATTCGCTGGTCATCGTGTCTACAGCCACGCGCTACCAGATCGAGCCCCTCGCGCGAGAGCTGGGGATCCCTCACGTGCTGTGCACGAAGCTCGAGGTCCGCGACGGTGTGTTCACCGGTAGGGTCGTCCGTCCCACCTGCCACGGCAAAGGCAAGGCAATCGCAGCGCGCGAGTACGCCACGCGCTACGGCGTGGAGCTCGATCGCAGCTACTTCTATACCGACAGCGATGAAGATCTACCCCTACTCGAGATCGTGGGTCATCCGAGGCCCACCAACCCGAATCGTCGCATGGCCGCAGTCGCCGCAGATCGGGGTTGGTCGGTCAAACGCTTCGCCAGTCGGGGAGCTCCCGGTCTCGAGGAGATCGTTCGGACGGGGCTTCTACTCGGTAGCGTCGTGCCGTCGTTCATGCTGGGGCTTCCCGCAGCTATTCTCAACCGCACCCGCCGCCAGGCCGTCAACATCGGCATCAGCACATGGGGAGAGCTCGGCACCGCGCTGGGTGGGATCAACCTGCAGGTTACGGGGGAGGAGCATCTCTGGTCGCAGCGCCCGGCGGTTTTCATCTACAATCACCAGAGCGCGATCGACACGCTGCTCATCTGCAAGCTGCTCAGACGAGACGTGGTCGGGATCGCGCCCCCCTGGGCTCGCTGGCACCCGCTCTTCGGGCCCTGGCTCAGCCTGACGGAGACCGTCTTCATCGAGGGCTTCAACCGCGAGGAGCCGGCGAGCTTGGAGCCGGCGCTGCAGGCGTTGCGGCGTGGTCTCTCGATCGCGGTCGCTCCGGAGGGCACGCGGAGCCCCGCCACACGGCTCGGGGACTTCAAGCGCGGAGCGTTCCGGCTGGCCCTCGCCGCGAGGGTTCCGATCGTACCCATCACATTCCGTAACTCCCTGGATGCGCTGCCCAAGCATGGACGCGTCGTGCGCTCCGCCACGATCGAGGTGGTCGTGCATCC
>SMWZ01000044.1 GCA_004356455.1 Deltaproteobacteria bacterium | reverse complement strand
TACCCCCTTTCGACCGCGGCCGCGTCGAGCCCGACGGAACGCCCATTGAGCCGGCGACCATGTCTGCTCGGCGTGGCTTCAAGTTCTTCAAGCAAGCGAAATGCTCGCTCTGTCACCCGCCACCGCTGTTTACGCGGGGCAGGCGCTTCGATGTCGGCACCGGCCTAAAGCTCCACCCGCCCTCCCTCAGGGGTGTCGCGAGCTCCGCGCCCTACGGTCACGATGGCCGTTGGGCGAGTCTCGAGGAGACGGTGCGAGCGCTGCTGGCGGTGCGCAGGGTCGAGTACTCGGAGCAGGACCTGTCCGACCTGCTGAGCTACCTCGAGCTGCTCTGATCGCTGGCTACGCGTGCCCCATGGCCACCAAGCCGCGCACGAAGCGGCCGAGCAGCTCGCGCCGCCCGCTGACGCCAACACACTGATAGATCGCATGCAGATGATTCCGGACGGTGAGCTCACTGATGTAGAGCCGACGCGCGATCTCCGCGCTGCTCTCACCGAGCAGAGCCCGGTTGAGCACCTCGAGCTGGCGTTCAGAGAGCCCGAAGGGGGCGAAGGTGAGCCGCACGGTATCGGCGGGGAGGAGCGGGGCCCCCCGCGGTCCCTCTCCCGCCATGGCCAGGCGCAGCACATCAGGATCGCGCAGGCCTCGGTCCAGCAGCGTGGCGTCGGGCAGAGCCATACGGTAATGGGAGGAACTCCCCCCATCTTCCAGCGGAGCCAGCAGCAGCAGGGGGGCCAGGTCGGAGCTCAGTCCGAATGCCTCCAGCTCATCCGGGGAGCGCACCCCTACCACATAGTGCTGGAAAGACAGCCTCTCACGCAGCTCGTGAAACATCCTTGGATGGTCGACAAGGCAGCTGGTGACGCCCTCCTCCAGCAGCATCCGTCGCAGGCGTTCAGCAACCAGCCCCTCTGTCTCCAAAACGAGGGCCCTGCGGGGAGGAAGTTCATAGTCTAAAGTCATCAGCAACGAATGTACAAAAAAATCTATCAAGTGCCCGACGATTCCGACGAAAACGTCACCGGAAGGCGCGACTGACCCGGACTGATCGGCAGTCACCGCTCGACACCCCTGGCGGGGTCGAATGGTCTCGCGAGGAGATTGCACCGCATCAAATGGAGGGGGAATACCAGTGAGGGACAACCTGGTCACAGTTCGTGAGGCTGCGAACTATCTACGAATTTCAGCCCGCACCGTCTACCGACTCATCGAGTCAGGCCAGATCGGCGCCGTTCGGATCGGCAAGCAGTGGCGCATTCCCGCCAGCGATCTACCTGGTCGCGAGCAGGTCCCGAGTGGGCCGCAGACGACGGAGGCGCAGGCCACCGCCTGAGCTCCATCGAACGAGCTTGCAAGCGTCATGTGGGGGGAGCAGCCGAGCTGCTCCCCCCACTGCTATATAAGCTCACAGGGGACTTCATTGATCCGCGACCGCTGGGCCACCAAGACCGGGCTGATTCTGGCGCTGGCCGGGAACGCGATCGGACTGGGGAACTTCCTACGTTTCCCCGGGCAGGCAGCCGCCAACGGTGGCGGCGCCTTCATGATCCCCTACTTCCTCTCGCTGCTGCTGATCGGGATCCCGTTGATGTGGGCCGAGTGCGCCATGGGTCGCTATGGCGGCCGCTTCGGCCACGGTCATACGGCCGGCATATTCCACCGGCTCTGGCCCCATCCCATTTCCAAGTACATCGGGGTGTTCGGGATCTTCATCCCCTTCACGGTCGCGCTCTACTACATCCCGATTACATCCTGGTGCCTGGCGTTCTCGTGGTTCTCGTTCTCCGGTGCCTACGAGGGCCTCGTCACGCGCGCCGAGATCGGAGACTTCCTCAAGGCTTTCCAGGGGTGGGAGTCGAACGCGCACTTCCATGGGCGGGGCGCGCTCTATTTCTTTTTCCTGCTCACGCTCGCTCTCAACCTGATGATTCTCACCGGGGGCATCGCGCGCGGAATCGAGCGTTTCGCCAAGCTGGCGCTACCCGCGCTGTTTGGGCTCGCTGTGGTTCTGGTCATCCGCGTGCTCACGCTCTCGCCGCCCGCCGGTGCCGGGCCCGACCAGACGGTGCTCTCGGGCCTCGGCTTCGTGTGGAACCCCGACCTGCGGCTGCTGGGTGACTGGAAGGTCTGGATGAGTGCCGCGGGACAGGTCTTCTTCACAATCTCGGTGGGCTGGGGCATCATCCACACCTACACCTCCTACCTGGGACCCGACGACGACGTCGCACTCACGGGGCTCTCCACTGTCAGTCTCAACGAATTCGCGGAGATCGTGCTGGGGGGGACGATCGCGATCACCGCATCCGTGGTCTTCTTCGGGATCATCGCCACCCAGGACATCGTCGCGGGGGGCACGTTCGACCTCGGCTTCCAGGCCATGGCCATCATCTTTCAGCAGCTTCCCTTCGGGAGCCTTCTGGGTGGGATCTGGTTCCTGCTCCTCTTTTTCGCGGGCCTCACCTCGGCCGTCGCCATCACCCAGCCCGCGGTCGCATTGATCCAGGAGGGCTTCGGCGTGACCCGCGGCCGCGCGGTTGCGCTGGTCGGGCTCGCCCTCCTGACGCTCTCAGTGCCCGCGCTCTGGTGGCGGGGTGTGCTCGACGAGCTGGACTTCTGGGCGGGCACGTTCGCATTGCTCTTGTTCGGGTTCGCGGAAGCCGTGATCTTCGGCTGGATCTTCGGCATCGAGCGCGGCTGGAGGGAGATCACGCGGGGCGCCGATATCCGCGTCCCCGCCATCGTGAAGCCGGTGCTGAAGTACGTCACCCCGGTCTTTCTGGGTGCCATCCTGCTGGGCTTCGTCTTCCAATCCCTGGGCGGCCCGCTGGAGAGCGCGCCCTGGCAGATCTGGGGCGCGCGCGGACTCATGCTCGCGATCTTCATTGGGCTCGCGAGCATGGTGCGGGTCGCTCTACGCGCGTCCCCTACGGAGGACGCGTAGGTGGAACCTCACACGCTCGAGCCCGCGGGTTGGGCCCTGCTGCTCAGCTCCTGGCTGCTGATCAGCGGCCTCGTGCTCTTCTGCGTTCGGCGCGTGCTTGAGAGCCGCGACCCCAGCCAAGAGGACTAGCCTGGAGTTCTCACTCGGTGGCCTGCTGCGGCCGCCAATTGCACGCCATCTCGTAGCGCGGCCCGCGTGCAGCAACTACTATGCCGCGCGCCTGTCGGCGCGGCATGCGAGTTTCATGGGCACTAGCCGGTTATCGGCGGGCCAAGCCCGCCTGCCGGCGCGGCACACGACTTCGTGCGTGCCGTGGGTTGGGGCGGTGTAGCTCAGCTGGTTAGAGCAGGCGGCTCATATCCGCCGAGTCGGGGGTTCGAGTCCCTCCACCGCCACCAGCTTGCAGCGAGCCTCCCTTCCGTCGGCCTGTCGCGTTCTGTACCTTCGGATTGGTCGTCAACCACAGGAGCGAACGGATGAAGGAGCGGCATGCTTTCCCCAACTCGACGCGAGTGTACCTGACCGGTACACGCCCCGACCTTCGGGTACCGGTACGGGAGGTCACGCTGTCCGCAGCGCCCCCAACCAGCGTAGCCCCGGAGCCGCCCGTCCGCCTGTATGACACCCGGGGACCGTACGGCGATCCCGACCTGCAGCTGGACCTGCGGCAAGGGCTCCCGCCGCTGCGGCGACCCTGGATTCTCGAGCGTGAGGATGTCGAGGAGATCGAAGGACGACCCGCTGGCCCCGAGGACGAGATCCAACGTGGGCGCGCGGAGGAGCCCTTTCCCGGCCCCCGGCGGCGGCCGCTGCGGGCGAAGCCCGGAAGCAACGCATCGCAGCTGCACTACGCGCGCCGCGGAATCGTGACGCCGGAGATGGAATTCGTCGCGCTGCGCGAGAACGTCGAGCTCGAGTTCGTGAGGCGCGAGATCGCAGAGGGACGCGCCATCCTGCCGAATAACGTGAACCATCCCGAGAGCGAGCCGATGATCATCGGCCGCAACTTCCTGGTGAAGATCAACGCCAATATCGGGAACTCAACCGTTAGCTCCTCCATCGAGGAGGAGGTCGAGAAGCTGCTCTGGGCCACGCACTGGGGCGCCGACACCGTGATGGACCTGTCCACGGGCGCCAATATCCACTCGACCCGAGAGTGGATCCTGCGCAATTCGCCGGTCCCGATCGGAACCGTGCCGATCTATCAGGCCCTCGAAAAGGTGGGTGGAGCGCCCGAGGAGCTGACGCCCGAGCTCTTCCTCGACACGCTGGTGGAGCAGGCTGAGCAGGGAGTCGACTACTTCACGATCCACGCCGGCGTGCTGCTGCGCTTCATCCCGCTCACGGCCGCGAGGGTGACGGGCATCGTCTCGCGGGGCGGCGCGATCATGGCCAAGTGGTGCCTGGCTCACCATCGTGAGAGCTTCCTGTATACGCACTTCGAGGAGATCTGCGAAATCATGAAAGCGTATGACGTAGCGTTCTCCCTGGGGGACGGCCTGCGCCCCGGGTCGATCGCCGACGCCAACGACGCCGCGCAGTTTGCCGAGCTCGAGACGCTCGGAGAGCTGACCAAGATCGCGTGGGAGCATGACGTGCAGGTCATGATCGAAGGCCCCGGACATGTCCCCATGCATCGGATCAAGGAGAACATGGAGCGGCAGCTTGAGGTCTGCCACGAGGCCCCGTTCTACACGCTGGGCCCCCTGACCACGGACATCGCCCCCGGCTACGACCATATCACCTCGGCCATCGGCGCCGCTATGATCGGCTGGTTTGGCACCGCCATGCTCTGCTACGTGACGCCCAAGGAGCATCTGGGGCTACCGAACAAGGACGACGTGCGCGCGGGCGTGATCACGTACAAGATCGCGGCTCACGCAGCCGACCTCGCGAAGGGGCACCCGGGGGCGCAGCTGCGTGACGACGCGGTTTCACGGGCGCGCTTCGAGTTCCGCTGGGAAGACCAGTTCAACCTCGCCCTCGACCCGGAAACCGCACGCAGCTTCCACGACGAAACCCTCCCCGCGGAGGCGGCCAAGCTGGCCCATTTCTGCTCCATGTGCGGACCCAAATTCTGCAGCATGAAGATCACTCAGGACATTCGCGACTACGCCAAGGCCAAGGGACTGACGGCCTCGGACGCGGTCGATGCGGGGCTCAAGGAAAAATCCGAGGAGTTCCGCAAGCGCGGGTCAGAGATCTACCCCTAGCCTGGATTTCTCATCCGCAACCCGGTGAGAAATCTACGCTAGGCGTCAGACGCCGCGGGTGTCGGGACCCCAGATGTATTTGTGCAGTTGGAGGTTGAGCCGGACGCGGAGGCCGTCTTCCAGCAGCCACTTGACCAGCTCGCTGGGATCCAGGCCGGGGTTCACGGGGGAGAAGTTTACCGGCAGTTTGCTGTCGAGCTGGTGGGCCCGCACCATATCTCTCGACCACTCGTAGTCTGCGCGATCGCAGAGCACGAACTTGACCTCGTCACCCGCACCCAGCCGCTTCAGGTTCTCCGGCTCGTTCCAGCCATGCATACGGCTACCCGGCGTCTTCACATCCAGGATCACGTGCGCGCGCGGGTCCAGCACTGAGATGTCGTGGTGTCCACCCGTCTCCACCAGAACTTCGTAGCTCTCGTCGAGCAGCCGACCGACGAGCTCCGGCAAAGCGGCCTGCAGTAGCGGCTCACCCCCCGTGACCTCGACCAACCTCGTGTTCCAGGGCCGGATGCGCGCGAGCACCTGATCGACCGTCATGCTCTCGCCGCCGCTGAAGGCGTGCGTCTCATCGCAATAGGTGCAGCGGATGTCACAGCCCACCGTACGTACGAAGACACAGGGCCACCCGGCGAAGGTCGACTCCCCTTGAATCGAACGATAGATCTCGCAGACCTGCAGGCTAGCCATACAGGATGGCTCGGTGCTTGACGATCTCGCCGATCACCGATTCGACCCGCTCCGGGTGTTCGGGAAGGCCTTCAATACGCACCCTTCCCGTGCGATCCCCACCCGCCACGGCGTACGCCCACGACAGACGAGCGCTCACACGATCGATCATGGCCGATATATTGATGTGCCGCTTCTCGTCGTTGCAGCCCAACCAAATCACATCGTCCTCCTCGCGGCTCACGAGCGAGAGCCGCGCCCCAGTACGCAGCCGGCCCCGGCGGCCCACCTCACCCGAGTCGAGCTCCCGAGGTACGCGCAGTACGGCCATCTGGTACTCGCCGAAGTGCACGATGCGCGGGTCATGCTGCTCGATCCAGGCCTCCTCTTCCGCGTACACCGACTCCACTTCGGGTAGCTCCGCCGGCTTGCCCGAGAGCACCGCGGCGATCTCGGAACGGTGTTCGCCCTGCTTGCCGGCCAGCCGCTCCAGCAGACCGGCCAGGCGGTAGCCCCATTTATTCATGTCGCTCTCAGACATCCGCCGCCCTGCGAGGTCGATCATCTTGTCCGTGAAACGACTGCGCCGCTCCGTCACCTGCACAACCGCCGCCAACGGACTGGAGGTACCCGGCTCGAACACGATCGAGTCACGACCGATGGCGTCCCGCAGCCGCTCCACATCCTCGATCGGCCACTCGTGATGGTCGAACCACTGCACGCGACCCCGGAAAAGCCCCACCGTACTAATTACCTCCTGCGGAATCGGCTGAGCCGTGAAACCAACCAGGAGCAGGTCCGCATTCTCGGGAAGATCAGTCGCGCGACCTTTGAGGAAGTCCATTAAGCGTTCTTGACTGCAGACCCAGAAGGCGACCAGGTTTCGACGATCCCGGGAGAGAATCAGCGCCGCCAGGATGGAATCGGGATCATCCCGGACGGCGATGGCCGCGCGTGAGTTGCGTCGACGCGGAACCTCCGGCTCGATGGCCTCGCCAGCCTCCCCACCGGTCTCTTCGCGCTCTTCGGCCAGGGTGGCTTCGATCTCCAGCTGCACGGCCTCCGAGCCCGGACTCGGTTCGAGCTCCTCCGGCTCTTCGGCGGCGACATCCGCTTCGTCCGTCTCGGAGGGGCCCTCAGCTTCCGGAGCCTCCGCGCTCGTCTCAAGCTCCAATGCCTGGGAAGCAGCCGCTTCTTCCGCAGCCGCGGGGGAGGCCTCGACCACGTCTTCGTCGGCGCGCTCGGGGCTGTCGTCCTGCTGCGAACGCTTGCCCGCAACGAGTGGCATCTTCTCCGCGGGGGTCTCGGGCTCCTCTGCACCGGGCTCGGATGGGGCCGCGGAGTCCGCGGCCGGCGTCTGTCGAGACCAAGCATCGCCCCGTTCACGCCGCCGTCGGCGCGGCCTGCGCCGCCCGCGTCGCTCGCGCTCCGACCCCGTCCCGCTCTCTGCAGGCAGCGCCGGGCTTACGCCCACGACCTCCAGCTCGAGCCCGGCCCGGGAGAGCACGGGCCGCAGCAGCGGGTGCTCGCGCTCCGAGAGCAGCAGCAGGCGCGGCGCGCCCTCGGCCCCCAACACCCACTGGGCGCGCTCGTCCTCGAGCACGTGAAGTGCCGCGATCCAGCCGGCGGCATCCGCCAGGGTGGGTGCCTTGCGGACAACACCCAGCACAGGCCGGCCGCTCGAGTCCACGCCAACCCAGTCAACCGGGTCCGCTCCATCCACGCTCCACGGCAGCCAACGACCCGTCACGCGGCAACCGCTGTCCGACGCCATGCGTTCGACCGCGCGCTCCCGATCCATTAGCTCGTCCGTGAGCAGGCGGGGATCTTGGGCCAGCTGGAGGATCGCCTCATGCAGCTCCACACCCCAGCGGGGGAAGTTTCCCTCCCCCACGTGGACGCGCCGCCGCTCGGGCGCCAAAAACGTAACCACCGCGTTCTCATCCTCGGGCGTGATCTGCAGGGTAGGAAGGCCCCTGACGTAGAGCAGATAACCAGTTGGCGTGCTGCGCAAGCCCGCGCACGAGGTCACGGCGGCCGCACCCTCCACCACGCGCAGCACGCGTTCCAGAACCGACCTGGGATCGACACCCCGCGCAGCCGATTCGCAGGCCTCGGGGAAGGTCTCCTGAACCAGCAGCTCCTCGGGGACTTCGGCCAGCGCGGGTGCGCTCACCAGCCTGATGACTGGGCCGGAGGTGGCGGCGCGGCGCGCCGCGCGACGGCTGCGCGCACCGAACTGAGGCGCGGCCAGCATGACCTCGCCCACAGGGGTGTTGCCCTCGCACTGCTGAAGCGCGACGTGCGCCCAGCCCAACAGGTCCAGGCCATCGCGCTGGCTCGCCACGATCGCCAGCGATCGATTGCCATCACGCTTCGCCTGCCCGAGCTCGATCTCGGTGGGAAGGCCCTCAGGGCGCTCCAGAGCCCGAACATCCCTCAGGCTGAGCGCTTTGAGCTCGCGCAGCCGCTCGAGGATACGACCCGAGCCCCGCTTGCTGCGGCTCTCCCATCTCCCTCGTCTTCTCACTCTCATCCTCCCTTCCGGTCATGGTTACGCGGGCACGGGGGCTCCAAGCCCGCATCAGGTTAGACAAGCTGCCATACGGAATCCCATCAGTCCCCAGCTCAGCCGGGCAGAATGAGCTTGCCCTCATCCTCCTGGCGCTGCTGCTGGCGGGTCAGGCCGCACGAGAGCTCCAACAGCATGCGGAGATAGCCAACCTCGAGCGGCGCACACGCGTCGCGAATGATCTCCGCCGTGCGCAGGGCTGCCGCGGCGCCCTCCTCGTCCCCGCCCCCCAGCAGCCCGGCAGCCGCCTCCTCCAGGCGCTGCGCCACGCGCTGACGCGTGGGCTCGTCCAGAATGCGCTCGGCGGCCGCCGCCAGCACCTGGTACACACGCTCGCCCTTTTGAACGGCCGAGAGCACGAGCGGGCTGCGCTCGAGCTCAGCCAACCTACGCACGGCCTCCTCGATCGCATCCCCTGCGAACGGCCAGGCGGCCAGCACTCCCGCCTCCATGCGCCGGCGCAGAATCGCCTCCGCCTGCACCTGCGCAAGCCGCGCAGCCTGCGCGCTCAGCTTCTCTCGAGCCCGTTCGCCCGGTGTGGGCGCGCTCTCGCCAGCAAGCAGCTCCGCGAGCAGTTGCGGATCGACGCCCGAGGTCGCAGCTCCGCCTCGACCGGCCTGCGCCCGGCGCACCAGCCCGCGCACCGCAGCCCCCTCCGCGCGCAGTACGCGTCCTTGCTGCTCCTTCTGCAGTCGATCAATGAAGCTCCTGGCCTCGCGGCGGCGCAGCTCGAACCGTACCAGGTGCAAAACTCCCTGGGTGTCGGAGAGGAGGATTTCGTAGATCCTCGTACCTCCGCGCACCGATACCAGCAGCAAGAGCGCCTGGCGCCCCTGAGGATCGGGAGGCGTGACAACGCCCAGCTCCGCCCGCTCCGCGACCGGAGTAATCACACTGTGCCGCTCGCCGCGAGCGCTCTCGCCCACATCGATCCCTCGCGTCTTCAGGCGGTGGAGGCTGCGGCGGACCAGCTTCCGCATCTGCTTGTCGGGAACCCGCTCCTCGAGGCGACGCAGTACCGGCAGCGCGTCGCTTCCAGCGTGAGCCAGCTCCTGCAGGACGCCATCCATTTCGTGCGCATGGAGCTCGCTCAACACGTCGGCTAGCTCAGCTCCCAGCGCCTCCAACCAGCTCGCGAGAGCGTCTTCAGGGGGAAGCCTCTCCCGCAGATCTTGCGCGACGCGCTCACGCAGCGACCCGAGCTTCAACTCCACGGGTACTAGCCGGTTAGCGGCGGGCAGAGCCTGCCTGGCATCGTTAGGGTTCGGTTAGACATGCGCGTGGGGGTCGAAGAGTTTGCGATGCTCATCCATGGCAAAGCGGTCCGTCATGCCGGCTAGGTAGTCCGCGATGGCCCGCTCGTGCCCCTCAGCCTGCCCCTCGCGCAGAACCTGGGGCGGGAGCTGGCGGGGATCCTGGGTGTATGCGGTCCACAGATCCTGCAGGATGCGTTCGGCCTTGGCCGCCATGCGTACGACCAGGTGATGCCGATACAGGTTCTCGTGAAGGAATTGCGCCAGCTCATGCGTGCCCTCACTCATCTCGGGGGAAAAGGTGACCATCGGCTCCGGAGCCTCCTGCACCTCGAGCGTGGAGCCGATGGCGTGGGAGCGGAGCCGGGCGGCGGAGGTCTCGATCAGATCCGAGGCCAGTATGTCGATCAAGGTGGCGATCACGCGGGGGCGGACGCCGGGAGGCTTATCGTCCTCCAGCTTTCGGACGTGATTCAAGGCACGCCGCCAGAGCACCAGATCCGAGAGTGCATCCCACTCGAGCAAGCTGGAGCGAAGACCATCATCGATATCATGATTGTGGTAGGCGATCTCGTCCGCGAGGTTCGCGATCTGCGCCTCCACGCTCGGCCAGGTGCGCAGTTCGGGTAACGGCAGCGGATGGGCATAGCGGGGAAACTCCGAGCCGTGCTTGAGCAGGCCGACCCGCGTTTCGTAGGTCAGGTTCAACCCACGATAACGGTTCGAGCGTAGCTCGAGGAAATCGACGATGCGCAGGCTCTGGCGGTTGTGCTCAAAGCCGCCCTGCTTCGAAAGCAGGCGATGCAGAGCCTGCTGGCCCGAGTGTCCAAAGGGTGTGTGGCCCAGATCATGGGCCAGCACGATGGCCTCGGTGAGATCCTCGTTGACACCCAGCGCGCGCGCGATGGTACGGGCAATTTGGGCCACTTCGAGCGTGTGGGTGAGCCGGCTGCGAAAGTGATCGCCCTCGTGGTACACGAAGACCTGGGTCTTGTACTGAAGGCGCCGAAAGGCGGTGGAGTGGAGCACGCGGTCGCGGTCACGCTGGAACGCTGTGCGATAGGAGTGTGGAGCCTCAGCGTGGAGGCGTCCAAGTGAATCCCGCGACAGGCAGGCCCAGGGTGCTAGTCGCCGCTCCTCGTCCTTCTCAATTTGCTCCCGCTGTCTTACCACGCTCGTTCTCCCGGATCTTCTCCTCGATCAAGCGGTTGAGCGCTTCGCGATCGCCACGCGTGAGCGCGTCGACCGATCCCAGCGGCACGCCGGCTCCTACAGCGGGTGGGCTGGTCTGCTCGCTCACCGCCCGAACAGCCCGTTGACCCAGGTTCCGGGCACGCTCGCGCAGCAGACCAACGATCTCATCGCCTTCTCGCAATCTGAGGGTCAGCACGCGCTCGTCCGGCTGCCATCTGGGTTCCACCCAGACTACGGCGGCGATCCCGATGAGGATGAGCAAGCCTAAGCGGAGCAAACGAACCTCGATTGGGTCTGCGGAGATTAGCCCGACCTTAGCCGGGCGGCCAGCCGAGACTGCGACCTCCGATCAGATGAACGTGGAGGTGGTAGACGCTCTGCCCGGCGGCGGGATTGGTATTCACAACCAGCCGGAAGCCGTCGTCTGCCACTCCGCGTTCCCGTGCCAGGGCTGCGGCCGTCTGGATGATCTCACCTATCAGCTCTCGGTCTTCCGCAGCCACCTCCAGCACGGTCGCGATGTGCTTGCGCGGAATGATCTGAATATGGGTTGGCGCCTGAGGATTGATGTCATCGAACGCCACGATGCGTTCGTTCTCGAAGACAATCTTGGCCGGGATGACACCCTCAGAGATCTTGCAGAAGAGACAGTCCATCGCATCCTCCCCACTCCGCGACCCGGCTGGGACCCGAGCCCGGGGCGCTGATTTCAGTCTCGATACCCCACCAGTATAATCGCGCTGTCATCAGCCAGAGGAAGCTATGCAGGATCTGCAGATCCCCGAGCGGCTGCTGCTGGGTCCCGGTCCGAGCAACGTCCACGAGCGCGTGCTTCACGCGCTGAAGCAGCCCGTGATCGGCCACCTGGACCCCGTCTTCCTCTCGCTCCTCGACGACGTTCAGGAGATGCTGAAGCAGCTCTTCCGGACGCACTCGGGACTCACGCTGCCCATCTCGGGCACCGGCAGCGCCGGTATGGAAGCCTGCCTCGTCAATCTGATCGAGCCAGGCGACACGGCGCTGGTCGCGGTTCAAGGGGTGTTCGGAGAGCGCATGGTCTCCATCGTCGAGCGAGCCGGAGGACGCTCGCTGCGAGTCGAGGCCGAGATGGGCAAGGCCGTTCCCGAAGACCGATTCATTGAAGCAATCCGCGCCCACCAGCCGGATCTGGTGGCGCTAGTCCACGCCGAGACATCCACCGGTGTGGCCCAGCCCGTTCGGGAGATCGCGCACGCGGCGCGCGAAGCCGGCGCCCTGGTCGTGCTCGACTGCGTGACGTCGCTCTCCGGAATGGATGTGAGCTTCGATAGCTGGGCCATCGACGCGGCCTACTCGGGCACTCAGAAATGCCTGTCGTGTCCACCTGGACTTTCACCGATAGCGCTCGGCCCACGTGCGCTCGAGCGGATCGAGCGTCGTGCTAAACCTGTTCAGAGCTGGTACCTGGACCTGAGCCTGATCGGGCGCTACTTCGGCGAGGAGCGCGTCTACCACCACACCGCCCCGGTGAACATGATCTACGCACTTCACACCGCGCTACAGATCGTCCTTGAGGAGGGCCTCGAGGCCCGCTTCGCTCGCCACCGGAGCGTGCACCAGCATCTGGTCGAAGGTCTGGGGAAGCTCGGCTTTCAAATGCTGGTGCAGCCCGCCTACCGACTCCCCATGCTGAATGCGGTGATCCCGCCCTTCGAGGATGAGGCCCGCGTGCGTCGCAGCCTGCTCACACGCTATGGAATCGAGGTCGGTCCAGGTCTGGGCAAGCTGGCGGGACGGATCTGGCGGGTGGGTTTGATGGGAGAGAACGCGCGTATGGAAGTGGTCGATCGTTTCCTCGACGCGCTGCGCGAGCTCGTGTAGACAGTTCCTAGCTAGGATTGAGCCCCGGCAGAATCGAGGCGTGCTGCCGGTCCTGGGGCCGCACGAAACGCGGGCCACCCGAGATGCCGCCAAGACCGATCTCGATGTAGGCTTCGACGGGTAGCCAATTCGACAGACCCAGCCACGCCGCCAGGGGCAGCACGAGTGTGCCCTGCGGGCCGGATCGGCTCAGCTCGAACCCGAGCCTGGCATTGAGGAAGGACGTGCGTGCACCCAGCCGCGCATCGGCGGAGAGATCGAGCCGGCCATAGACGGACGCTCCGATCGAACGCGTACGATCAACGCAGACGGTGCGCTTCGGACAGGAGAACGCCGGCCCGCGCCAGGACTTCTCTATGTTCAAGGCCCGCTTGCGGCGCTTGACCTGCACCGAGGCGAGTGTGGCCGTGCGTCCTTTGACGAGGGAGCGCTTCAGGGCCTTGCCCATGGATTCCTTCGGGTTCGACCAGGCCTTCAGAGCCAGGCCCGCGCCCTCGTGCAGGGCACGGTCGATGCGCCGAATCCGTTCGAGCACCACGGCCGCACCGTGTGAGCGAGAGTGGAGCTTTCTACGCTCGATGCCCGTCGCCAGCCCCCCCAGCAGAGCCCGTGCGCGGTCTGCGGGCAGCTCTTGCATATCCGGGCCTAGCTGCGCGTGTTGAGGCGCGAGCCAGATCGCCTCGGAGTCGCCGAGATCTGCCGCCAGCACACTGGCGTACTCGCCGGCCGCCACCTCGAACGCAGCCCGACTCACGAGGACCGGCCGTGCGGTGATCGGGGTATAGCGCGTACGCGCGGCTGGCAGGACCAGATGTCCATCCTCCCAGGCCCGAGGCAACCCCGCATATGGGCGGTCCGGAGCCAGGCGGAGAGAGCGTCGCGCGACGTTGCGTAGCTCTGAACGTACGGCTCGCGACCCCCGAGAAAGCCGTTCCGGAATCGACAGGGCCAAATCGAGGGAGTCCATAGCTCCGCGCCGCAGCGGTTTGCCGCGCTCACGGGAGCCCACCGGTCCAGAGCCAGCCTCCAGGAACGACCGCATCAGACGCTTCATCGGCTGGGCCGTCGCCCGGGGGTTGCGCGTCGGGTCCCGCAGCCAACGTCGTGCCAGCTCTCCGGTAGGGCCGCGGAGTTCGCTCAGTCGCTGCATCGCCTCGAGCGCCGGGCCGCTTGCGCCCGAGAGATACTGTGCAACGGCTTGCGCCAGCTCCGCGTCCGGGCGAGGCGCACCCAGGTCGAGCGCCGAGTCGTAGCGTTCCAGCAGCAGAGCCGCACCGAGAGAAGCCTCCCAGGCTTCGAGCTCTTCCGTGCGCGGGTTGGCCTGGGTGGCAGGGGCGGCAGCGAGCGCTGCGTGGAGGGCCTGCAAGGCGGACTGGATACGCTCGGAGTCCGGGTTGATGGCGTGGGCCCGCTCGAGCCGACGCCGTGCCAATCGCAGGTCGCCGCGGGCCAGTGCTCGCTCCCCTTCCTCCAAGCAACGCTTCACTCGTTCCCGATCTTCGCGCTCGCGCAGCCGTGTGTAGAGCGCGAGCAGCCCGGGATCCTCCGACCCGGCTCGGACCTCGGCCTCGATCAGATCCAGTGCGCGCTCCTCGGCGGCCGAGCGGCGCCCCCAATCTCGAAGCTGGCGAAGCATGTTGCGGCCGCTCTTAAGCAGGCGCCCGGGTGACGCTTGAGCGAATACCTGCCAGGCCACCTCGACAACGGCGAGGTGGATCGAGGTGATCCGCCGGCGGCGATCTTTACGCAGCAGGGATTCGGCTTCGTCGAGTCTCTCCGCGGCGCTCGGCGGTGTGTCCGAGACGAGCCACCGCGCCAGGTCCTCAGGCTGGGACAGCTCCTGGGAACGGGCGCTGCGAGCCAGCAGCAGAACAATCAGGCCAACCGCCGCGGCCACCACGACCACCCATACACCCACTCGGATCACCTCTTCCTGCTTATTGAGCATGACCGAAGGTCCCCTGGTGAACTGCGAGCAATGCCTCGATCTTCAACTGCGCCTCGCGTCGCGGTCCTGGCTTGCGCTCCTCACCGGCAAGCTCGTAAGCGGAAAACGCCTGGTCGAGCAGCGTTTCGTACCGGTTCGCATCGAAGGGTGCGAGCTTCGCGCGGGAGACGAGGTGCACGCGTCGCGCTGCGTCCGCGTACAGATCGCCGAGTCGAATCAGGTGTTGGGCGTAGAGCTTCGACTCGTGGTTTCGCTCCACCAGGCGCCGACAGGCTCCGATGGCCTGGCTGATGCTCCGGTTTCGCTTCAGCCAGTCTACGCGCAGCATCTCCCAGGCTTCTGCCTCTTCGAGGGCCAGGACTTCGTAGGACGTAGCGCGGTAGTCCCAGGCCAGATCCCGCCACTTTTCGAGACGGCCGTTCAGGAAGGCAAGCTCGTCATCCGCTGCGCTAATGGGCTCCGT
This sequence comes from Deltaproteobacteria bacterium, assembly GCA_004356455.1. GTDB lineage: Bacteria > Myxococcota_A > UBA9160 > SZUA-336 > SZUA-336 > SMWZ01. Next base: position 6,696 of record SMWZ01000044.1, on the reverse strand, counting down.
GGAGCCCCCGGCGTAGCGGGCGAACCGCCGCATGACGTCCGCAGCCGCAGCTGCCGGCTCCGCCAGCAGCGAGCCGGCGTTGGCAACCGCCTCGTAGGCTCGCTCGGCCTGGGTATAGCGACGCAGGCGCTCCAGTGCCCGGGCCCGCGCGTACTCCAGGACGATATCCACGTTCTCCCACTGCTCGTGCTTCAGCGCACGGAGCTCCTGGGCGCGCTGAATGCGCCAGTCCGCCATGGCGAACACGTTCCGGCCATCGGCCGTGATGGCCCGGGTCGTACGGTAGGTGTCGTCGTGCAGATGCATCTGGAGCTCGGACACGATCAACGTGAGCGTGTGGGCAGCGGGGGCAAGCTCTGCGGCCGGAACCCTAGGGGGGGAGCTTGCCAGAGTCTGGCAACCGCTCAGCAGCAGCAGGACTCCGAGCTGGGCGACTCCATATGGACCAGTTGAAAACATGGTCCGTCAGCTCTGCAGGAGGTGTGCCGCCGGCAATACATACGCAGCTCCGGTCGTAACCGAGCGTCACACGTCGACGGAAGCATGCGCCTCAACGCAAAGCGCGCAAAGTCTTTCGCGCCGGCTCCGCCAGCAACGCACCTTTACTTACATACGTGCCAGAGATCCAGGCGCGGCAGAAGGTCGGCACCCCGCGCGCAGGTGAGAGCCTGGCTCTCCGCTACCCGATCAGTTCGAGGTGAGTTTGGGCAGCCAGGACTGGAGGTCCAGCGCGTATCGGTGCTCGGGGATCCGCGAGGACCGCCCCCCCTCCTCCAAGCGCAGAACCCGATCCACCAGCTCCAGCCGGTAGCGCACATGCGTCGCGTCGAGTCCGAAGCCGGTGATGTGGCCAACCTCCAGGATCGCCGGATTGATCTGAAGACGCGCCAGCAGGCGCGGTCGTGCGCGCAGGGCCTGTACGACCGCGACGGCGATGTCCTCGCTCGTGTCGGGTGTGGAGTCATGCCCACCCCGTGCCCAGAGCGACGCCGTGAGGTCCATGATCGGTTCGAGGTCCAGATCATCGGCGCCCAAGGTGACACTAATGTGCGTTCGACCCGTGGCGGGCAACCACTCGAGCGTGCCGTCAACGCTCATGGACTGGCCCGCCAGCACGAGCTGCGGCGCCTGGAAGTGGGCCGCGTCAGGAGTCAGGTCGATGCGCCCCGACGGGATCTTGATCGAACGCGATCCCAGCTCCAGCTTGATATCGTGCAGAGTTACCTCTCCCGCTAGTCCGCGTTCGGGGCGCCAGACGAGATCGAGTGTCAGCTGGCCCTGCACGCTTTCGGGCAGCACATGTAGAGCGGGTACATAGGCGCGCAGCTCGGCGAGTGGCAGCGACTGGCTACGTAGACGCCAGGTCGAGCTGGATCCGGAGATCGTGCGATCGAGCCGCAGCCGCAGGCCTCCCAGCTCGAGGGTTCCGAGCGAGCCGCGGCGACCCTTGGGTCCCCAGTAGGCCTCGTAATGGGCGGACCCGGGCGAGTCCGCAGGCTTCTCCAGCAAGTTGGCCAGGCGCAGGCGCAGCTCCTCCAGATTCGCGTCGAGCACGAGCCGACCCGACTCAGCGTCACCGGTGAGCGCTAGCTCGAGATCGACCCCGCCGTGCATCGCTCGCAGCCCTCGGCTCGCATCGAGCTCCCGCACCTCACTGCGGATCTGCAGCGCCTCGCCCGACAGAAAGCGGCCATCCTGGCGGACGAGTCGACCCCGAATCTTGGTCTGGAGCCAGTCGCCGCCGCTCTCCCGGCGGAGCCCCACGCCATCGAGGTCGAAGTCGAATACCTGTCGCTGCTCGAGATCTCCCGCGACCGTGATCACGCCGCTGAAGCGAACGGGGCCCTGATCGAGCCCAGCCAGCGGCGGCAGCAGCTCCAGAAGGGGCAGGTCAAGCTGCGCCAGGTACACGCGCAGCGGATTCAGTGTGGGGTCGGCTGCTCCCAGCGAACCCGAGATCTCGACCGAGCCACCGTGCGCGCCGTACGCCCGTCCCTGTACGTGCAGCCCGCTGGCGCGGGACTTCAGCTTGACCATCGCTTCGCGCAGCCCGAGCGGCCCCAGGCTGAGGTCGAGGCCCGCGAGCTCGATCTCTCCGTACGCCCCCGACTCATTCCCCAGGAGCGAGGGGATGCCCCGCAGAAAAACCTTGCGAGCCCGGATCGCGACCGGCAGCGCATGGAAAACACCCGGATACGCCACAGCATCCCGCAGCTCAACAGTGGGCCCGGGATCCCATCTCCAGTGTGCACTCTCGATGTGGACGGGGAAGCCGAGGTGCTCGGCGAGCGAGGTCTCGAGGTCCAGGCTATGCAGTCGCGCGGGGGGCACGACGACCGCGAGCGCGAGCAATATGCTCGCGCCGAAGAAAACTCTCCTTCCCAACCATGCCCAACGGGTGGCCATGTGCGGGGGCAAAGCAACACCGATGCCAGATCCCGCCCCTCAAGCGATCATGAAACGCCTACATTGGCAACCATACGCCGGCAGCTGCGACCCAAGGCGCGCGTTCTGTCAGGGAGTGACGCAAAGCGCGAGTCTTGATTCCTCAGTCACCTGCCGGGGCCGTGGGCGGCTGCATCCAGTCGTCGGGCACCCCGGCCAGGGAGGCTTCCACATCGAGATCGCGCAGACGCTGGCGCGCGGCCTCGAGCGACTGACGGTCCCGTCGCAGCTGGGCACGCAAGCGCAACACCTCGGGATCGGAGGGCATGCCGCCGCCGGTGGGGCTGAAGCTCCAATCGTCGGGCGCGGCCGCACGAATGCCTTCTTGCGCCAGCGCGATCTGCTGCTCTAGACCCGCAATCTCGGTGCGGAGGCGACTGAATTCGGTGCTCCACTTTTCGCGGTCCTTGCCGCCGGGTGTTTCCGGAGGCGGCCCCGCTACCCGTGGAGGACGCAACAGACGTTCCAAATTCAGGGATGGAGCCGACAAACGCGGGGCCGTCCGCACCCCCTCGCCCGCATCACCGACTGTGGATTCGGGGTCCGCACTACCCGAAATCGGGACCAGCAGAGCCAGGGTCAGGAGGGACAGGGGCGCTTTCACCGTCACTCAGTATACGGAAGCCCAGGATCTAAGCCCATCAAGCCGGTCCCCCTGCGCGCCGAAGAACAGAAAGCCCTTTGCTGGCAGATCCACGCGCGAGGTTGGGAGTCCATCATGGATCGCGAGCGTCTTCATCGTTTGCTCCGCTTGGGATTTGAGAAGGGTGCCTCCGACATCCATTTTCAGGCGGGGTGCCTGCCGCTCTACCGCTTCAACGGTGAGCTCGTCGAGCTACGCTACAAGTCCCTGACGCCGGCCGACACGCGGTCGATCGCAGATTTGCTGATCGAGGGCAGCCGTTACCACTCACTGGACGACCATCCGGAGATGGACCTCGCCTATGAGATCCCTGGCGAGGGACGCTTCCGTGTCAACATTTCCCGTGAGCGCCGCAACTACAACATCGTTCTGCGTGTGATCCCGCTGGTCATCGGAAGCTTCGAAGAACTGAATCTGCCTTCCGTGCTGCGCGAGATGTCCTCCATCCAGCGCGGAATGGTGCTGATCACGGGCGCAACCGGCCAGGGCAAGTCGACCACTCTGGCGGCGATGCTGCAGGACATCAACGGAAGCCGGAAGTGCAAGATCATCACGATCGAGGACCCGGCCGAGTTCATCTTCAACCACGACCGCGCCATCATCACGCAACGCGAGGTCGGCACCGACACGCATGATTTTCCGGCCGCTCTGCGCGCTGCCCTGCGCCAGGACCCGGATGTGATCATGGTCGGGGAGATCCGTGACGCCGAGACGGTCGATACGGCGCTCAAGGCATCTGAGACAGGACATAGCCTGCTCTCGTCCATACACACGTCCGACGTCGTTACGACACTGCGACGTTTGGTCAGCTTCTTCCCGGCCGAGGAACATAACCAGGTTCGAGAGCGCATCGCGGACAACATTGAAGCGGTGATCTCCCTGCGCCTCTTACCCAACAAGAGCGGTACCGGGCGCGTGCCCGCTGTAGAGGTGATGCGTACCACGCGGATGATCCGGGAATGCATTCGGGACCCGAACCGCACGATCGAAGTCCCCGACCTCATGGCCAAGGGAGGCGAACTAGGGATGCAGACCTTTGACCAGCACCTGCTGAACCTGTATCGCGCGAACACCATCAAGCTCGCTACCGCCTGTGAGGCAGCCTCCAACCCACACGACTTCGCCAATCAGCTAGCGCTCGAGGGCGATACCTTTGACACCGAGGAGACCGCGGATAGCCCGCGCAGCATCGAGCTCGAAGAGGAGCGTCGCTTCTAGTGTCCTGTTCCGGAAGTTCGCTCGCCTTCCCGGCGACCAATGCATCCGCGCCCGCGGCGTTGCACTCGCTCGCCGAAGCTACGGATTCGCCTCGCTCGCGCGGCTTGCGCGCGCGGCGCCACGGCCGCGAGAACTGCGACGGAACTCCCGGAACAGAACACTAGCCAGGCGCTACCGTGGAAATCCTCGCGGTCTACACCGATCCCGAAGCGTTGGAGACAGCCCTGGCGACCGGCGCGCGGCACCTGGCCGCCACGCTCGATGGCTTCGCGCTCGTGTATCGGCGCAGCTGCGATGGGGAGGAGCCCGATGGCTGGGCGGGGTTCACCTGTGCACGCGACGCCCAGCTCGCCAGCGAGCAGCTAGCCGCGTTCCGCAAGCGGATTGAGCAGTCGGAGCGTCCCGTGAGGGGGGACGGCCCCAGCGAGCCGCAGCGGGTCTGGGCAAGGGCAGCGGGCGGATTATTCGGCTTCCCGCTGCAGCACGCCGGCACGATCCGCGGGGTCGCTATCATCGGCTGCCCGGGGCCCTGGCCTCGCATCCGCAACGCGGAGATTGAGTCGATCCTGCGCCAGATCGGGCTCGTGCTCGACCACCACGCCGTCTCCGAATCCACCGCCGAGCAGGCTGACTCCTCGGAGGAGCTAATGCAGCTAAGCGAGCAGCTGCTAGAGAAGGAGGTCGAGAGGATCCAGCAGGAGCAGACCTTCCTGCACCAGCAGGAGCTCAGACGGGGACTGGTCGAGCGGATGGCCCTCGAGCTGCGGGCGCCCCTGAACCAGATCATCGAGCGGGTGATCTCGGTGCTTGCGGACGAGCATGAGAACCTCTCGGAGACGGGCCGCGAGGCTCTACGGTCATCGCTGGACGAAGGCAACTACCTGGCGCGAATGCTTCAGAACATCCTCGACCTTTGGCGTGTCCAGCAGGACGAGCTGCGGATCGAGCTGCAGGACGTGAACATCGTGGAGGTGCTTGAGGAGGCGATCTTCAACGTGCGAGACCAGGTCAAGCCGCACGTGAGCCTCGAAAAGAAGATCGCCAAGCCGCTGCCCAAGATCCGAACCGATCTCGCGAAGCTCAGCCAGATCCTCTTTCACCTCTTGGACAATGCTGCCAAGTTCACCAGCAATGGGAGCATCAAGCTCGAGGTCTCGCTGGACGACGCCCAGCTCACCTGCACAGTGAGCGATACCGGCATCGGGGTTGCCCCCAGCGATCAATCCCACCTGTTTGATGAGTTCTTTCAGGTGGATCGATCCTCCCGCCGCCGTCATCAAGGCGTGGGGCTCGGCTTGACGCTCACTCAGGCACTGATCGCTAAGCTCGGCGGCACAATCTCGCTCGAGAGCGAGGTCGGGCGAGGCTCGCGCTTCACCTTCACGATTCCCGTCACCCTGATCTAGCCTGGATATCTCACCCGGTGACCTACTGCGGCCGCCAATTGCACGCCATCTCGTCCCGTGCTGGGCCCGCTCTGACGCAAAATGGGTGCCCTCGCTACGGCAACCCACTGAGAAATCCGGGCTAGTGTCCTGGCCCAGAAGTTCGGTCGCATTCTCGACGCCCGCTGCAGCCACGCTCGCGGCGTTGCACGCGCTCTTCGAAGCTACAGATTCGCCTCGTCCGCGCGCCTTGCGAGCGCAGCGCCTCGGACGCCAGAACCGCGTCGGAACCTCAGGAACAGGACACTAGGCCGTGGGGGGCTCCTGCTCCTGGGAATCCTCGGGGGGGCTATCCGGCTTCACATAGCCGGCCGCGATCTCACGCAGGGCCACCACCACGTGCCGGTTTCCCTCAGCCTTCACCAGGGGACGGGCCCCTCGCTTGAGCTGCTTGGCGCGCACGGCCGCCATCAGTACCAGCCCGAAGCGGTTACCGACCCGCCGCGTGCAGTCCTCAATGGTGATTCGAGCCATTCCGGGCCCTCCTAGGAGGGGGCAAGCTACGCCGCAGAGGGCGGTCCGTCAACACCCTTGGTGGCCCCCTCCCAAGAAGAAGCCCCCGTTGCACAACAGGCAACGGGGGCTCCAGGGAAAACCCGGAATCGGGCTTGGTTAAGCCTTCTTCCTTCGCTTCCTTCTCGCCTTCTTCCGGCCGGCCTTCTTGCGAGTCGCCTTCTTGCGAGTCGCCTTCTTGCGAGTGGCCTTCTTGCGCCCGGCCTTCTTGCGAGTGGCCTTCTTGCGAGTCGCCTTCTTACGAGTCGCCTTCTTGCGCCGCGTGGCCTTCTTGGTCGTGGCCTTCTTGCGACTGGCCTTTCTTCGTTTTCGAACTGCCATTCTCTCTCACCCCCCTTTTTCTGCTGACTGACCGTGCTCTGCCATGTTGCCCTTCCACCTTTCAGCGATCTGACTCAGACGCGAGCAGGTCGATATTGGAACCCGGGTGTA
>SMWZ01000043.1 GCA_004356455.1 Deltaproteobacteria bacterium | reverse complement strand
TATCCGGAATCTGAAGACGGGTGCGCGGTCTGAACTGGAGGTCGGGGCGCTCTTTGTTGCCATCGGGCACAAGCCGAACACCGAGCTCTTTATCGACAAGCTAGGAACCAACGAGAACGGGTATATCCTCGTCGAGCTCGGTTCCACCCGGACCAATGTCGAGGGCGTCTTCGCGTGCGGCGATGTGATGGACCCGAGCTACCGGCAGGCGGTGACCGCGGCGGGGACGGGCTGCATGGCAGCCCTGGATGCAGAACGCTGGCTAGCTGCGAACGAGTAGGCGCCCCGTTCGCCTGTGGGGGTGGCGGAACGTGCGAGTCGAGCTAGACCGCTATAGCCTACGCATCTCGGGGGTGAGGAAGCTGATCCGCGCGGGATCGCTTCACTATTTTCGACTTCCCTCGCCCGCGCTCTGGCGGGATCGGCTCGAGAAGATGCGCCAGGCCGGCTTGAACGCGGTTGAGCTCTGCTACCCGTGGAACTACCACTCCGAGACGCGTGGGGACTACGATTTCACGGGCATCCGCGACGTGGACCGCCTCCACGACATGGTCGAGGAGGTAGGGCTCTACCTGATCGCGCGCCCGGGACCATACATCGGTGCGGACATCGATTTGGGTGGACTGCCCGCATGGATTCTGAGGGATCCCTCGCTTGTACCGCGCTGCCGGCTGCGGGAGCGAGCTGCCTTCTCGCTCGGGTTCATGAAGGCGATGCGCGAGTGGTTTGAACAGGTCGTGCCGCGTTTCGCAACTCGCTCGAACCTCATTCTGGTCCAGGTCGAGAACGAATATACGGTGCCCGCGCCCTACTCCGGCGTTCGCCTCGACCTCTGGGATCTGCTGATCCGTTGGTTCGGGAACTCGACGCTGGCGAACCTCGCCCGGGGTCGCTCGCACCCCGATTCGTTGCTTCAGGCCGGGGCCGAGCGGGGCTGGGGCCAGACCTGCCTCTATATGCGGGAGCTTTCGCGAGCGCTACGAGAACTCGGCTGCGAGGTGCCGATCTTCCATAACGACCTGTCGCCGACCCGCGGACGTCAGACCGATGTCGATCTCATGGGGCTAGATCGCTATCCGATCCGCAGGCTTGACCGCGATTGGCGGAATAATCGAAAGACGTTTGCCGACTTCACCGGCGACGAGGTCTCTCTGGCCGCGCATCGTCCGCAGGACGCGATCTTCTATCCCCAGCTCCAGGCCGGCTGGCACGACAGCTGGGGGGGGCCTGGCTATGCTCGTGTGCGGGCGCTGCTGGGGCCGGAGTCGATCGAGAATGTAAGCCAGGCCGCGCTCGCTGAGCGGGCCACGCTGTGGAGCTACTCTGTCTTCTGCGGGGGCACGACCTGGGGCTATATGGGAAGCCCCGACGTCTACACATCCTACGACTGTGGAGCGCCGATTGCGGAGGCCGGCGAAACGGGCGCCCGCTACGAAGCGGTCCGTCGTCTGAATGAGTTTATCGACCGCTTCGAGGAGGATCTCGTCGAGACGGAGCGGGTGGAGCCCGGGGACCGGGGCAGCTGGTGTCCCGAGCATCTGGTGACTCGGCAGGGTCCCCGGCGCCGCTTCGTGTTCCTGAGAAACACCACGCGGCGGCCCAAGCGCGTGCCGACGCGCGAGGACACGCGCACGGAGCTGGCGCCGTGGGAGACGCAGATCCGAGTCTACGGAGCCGACGGGCAGCTCGAGGGCGTTAGCCCCGAGCCCCTGCGCTGGAGCCCACCTCAGGTTGGAACCCCTCCACCGCTTCCTCGGCTCGAGCGCTGGACCTTTGCCAACACCAGCCCTCAGCTCGACCCCGCTTACGATGACTCCGCCTGGTCGGCGCTCTCGCGCGCCCAGATCGAACGCGGACGTGTGGACATGGACTCACTCGGCGTCCACTACGGCTTCATCTGGTACCGGGGGAGCTTTCAAGGGCCCCTCGACCGCCTCCTGCTCGATGCGCGCCACTGCTACGCGGTCTACATCAATCGAGAGCTGGTTGCGGCAGGCGATCAGTTCCAGAACCGCTGGGGGGTGGGGCCGGACGGTGCTCGTATGCGCAGGGTTTCGTTGCGCGAGGTACGTCTGAACAAAGGGCGGAACGTGATAGTGATTCTGGTGGAGAGCCTGGGTCACAATAAGGGCTTTGTGGACGACGGAGCCAACCCCCGCGGTATCGTTCGCATCGACGACGGCGCGAGCCCCATCCACTGGCGCTTCCGAGGGGGGCTCGTGCGGGGCGAGCGGGGTATGAACCCGGTCGTGGCCTTCGAGGGTGTGGAACGTACGGGTAATCAGGAGGTGGTCCTCCCGCATGGCTGGACGGGGGGGCCGAACGGCGTCGGACTCTACGAGACCCGCTTCCGGATGGAGGGTGTGGACCTGAAGCAGCGGTCACTGGCACTCGTGTTCGACCCGGGTCGGGGTAAGGCCAACCTCTACCTGAACGGTTACCTGATCGGGCGCTACTGGCCCGAACGTGGTCCGCAGCAGCGCTTCGTGCTGCCTCTGGGCGTGCTCGAGGCCGACCAGGACAACCATCTGGCGATTGCAGTTTGGAAGCGGTCTCGGCGCGCCGCCTTGGGGAAGGTCCGCCTCGAGCTGATTTGACGAGTTCTGTTCGTTGCGGGCCTCGTGGTAGGCGATAGAATCCGCGCATGCCTCTTTCGAAGGCCGCCCTCGAACGTCTGATCGAGGCGTCGCCCGACATTGTGGTCGCCACCGATCACGACGGCACGGTCGCCTATTACAATGACGGCGCGCAGGAGATTCTGGGCTACGAACGGGACGAGATCATCGGCCAGTTCGTCTCTCGGCTCTATCCCAGTATTGACGAAGCGCGCCGGGTGATGGTGGCGATGCGCAGCGAAGAGAACGGTGGGGCCGATCGAGTCGTCAACTTCCCCACGCATTTCGTCCACAAAGACGCGCACGTGATTCCCGTGGCGATCTCTGGGGTCATACTCCGCGACGACAGCGATGAAGAGCAGGGCACGATCGGGTTCGCCAAAGACCTGACGGAGATCATCCGCAAGGACCAGATGGCTCTCCTGGGCGAGGTCGCGGTTGGCTTGTCACATGAGATCAACAACCCGCTCTCGGTCATTACCAATCAGCTGACCTTGCTCGAGCGCTTCGTCGAGAAGATCGCAGAGCCGCACGAGCCTGAGCAGGGCCGCAACCGGATCAAGACCATCAAGCACGAGGTGAAGCGCATAGAGGAGAATTTGCAGCGACTCTATGAGATGGCTCAGGGCGAGCGCTACTCGAACACCGCGTACCTGGGTGATGCGAAAATGATCGACCTGTCGCGCGCACCTGCTGGCGAGGAGAGAGCGCTCAAGGGGCGACGCGTATTGGTGGTTGATGATGACGAAGCCGTGCGTTCGTCGGTGGTGGAGATCCTGAGAAACGAGGGCTGTCAGGTGGAGTCCGCCGCAGAAGGCCGCGAGGCGCTGGCCCGGCTGGCGGACGTCAGCTTCGATGTCGTGCTCTCGGACGTCGTCATGCCCGGCATGGACGGCTACGAGCTACTCCGGCAGGTTCGCCGCCTCCACCCGGACACGCATGTCGTCCTCATGACGGCCTTCTATTACGACAAGGACCATGTCATCAAGCGCAGCCGCTTGAAAGGGCTGGAGGGCGTGATCTTCAAGAAGCCTGTGGACCCCGAGCGTTTGCGTGAGAGCCTGGCGGCGCTGCTCCGCTCTCCTCCACCAGCTCTTTCTTCACATTGAAGAGCTTCCCGTCGTCGTCCTTTACCAGGTAGGCCGTCTCCCACTCCTTGAGCACGACGAGATCCTGTCCCGCTTCGAACTGAATCTCATCGATCTCCTCACCCAGGTTGGAGTGGTGTTTGAGCGTCGTTGCAGCCTTGAGCTTGATCGTATTGGGCATGGGGGGCTTCTCCTCGGGCGCGCTCCGAGTGTAAGGGTTTATAGCAAAGCGAGCCCCCCGCTGAGTAGCGCAGGCGTACCTGCCAGGGCCAGGGGCAGAACCGTGTGGGGCTTTGCCATTCGGCGGAGCTCGGAGGCGGCCGCAGCAAGGGTGGCGCCGGTCGTGATCACGTCATCGAGCAGCAGGGCCCGGCGCCCCTCTAGCGTGCCTGGCCGTGCCGCAAAGCTGCCGGCGACGTTCGTGCGGCGCGCTCGCGGCGAAAGGCCGGTCTGGGGCGGGGTGGCTCGGGTGCGGCGTAGAACACCACTCTCCAGCGGCAGTCTCGTGCGCTTGGTCAGGGCGCGGGCCAGCTCGTATACCGGATCGCGCCCGAGCTCCCGCACACGCTCCGGATGCCGGGGGAGTGGGACGATGCTGTCCACGCGCAGCTCTGCCACGCGCTCGATGAGGGGCTCGAGCAGGACGCAGAGCGCGTCACGCCGGCCGTCGAACTTAAAACGCTGAACCAGCTCGGCGCCTGTTCCCTCATAGGCCAGCGCCGTAGGTACACCGCGCAGCAGGCGCAGGGGTATCAGCTGCGAGCGGCAGAGATCGCAGAGCCGCGGCGTGCCCGGGCGCCGGGGAGAGTCGCATGCCGGGCAAACGCTCGGCGCTAGGAGCTCGAGGAGGGAGGATCGCATTGGAGCAGGCTCCGGCCGGTCATCTCGGCGGGTGGCTCGAGCTCGAGTAGCTCGCACAAGCTGGGTGCGAGGTCGGAGAGTCCACCATCGAGCACGGAGCATCCCTGCGCCTCTCTGCGCACCCAGAACAGGGGCACCGGATTCGTGGTGTGTGCCGTATGGGGTGCGCCGGTGTCGGGATCGATGAGCTGCTCGACGTTGCCGTGATCCGAGGTAATCAGAAGCTCGCCGCCGCGCGCCAGGACGGCGCTGCACAGGCGATCCAGGCAGGCGTCGACCACTTCTACCGCGCGCACGGCCGCCGAGATGATACCCGTATGTCCGACCATATCCGGATTGGCATAGTTGGCCAGGATGAACGCGTAGTCGGTACGCTGTATGGCTTCCAGCAGCTTGTCGGTCACCTCGATTGCGCTCATCTCAGGCTTGCGGTCGTAAGTGGGAACGTCGGCTGGGGACGGCACCAGTATGCGATCCTCGCCCCGGAAGGGCTCCTCTCGGCCGCCGTTGAAGAAGTAGGTCACGTGCGCATACTTCTCCGTCTCCGCGATGCGAAGCTGTTGCAGCCCTGCCTTGCTCACGAGCTCACCCAGGACGTGCGGGACCTCCAGCGGGCCGAAGGCCGCGGGTAGCCCGAATTTTTCGTCGTAGACCGTCAGCGTGGCGAATGCGGACAGCGTAGGTGCGGGGAGCTCTGAAACCTCTCGTCCCAGTGCCTCGGGCCGCACCCGGGTGAGCGCGTTGGTCAGCTGCCGCGCCCGGTCCGAACGGAAGTTGAAAAAAAGCACCACGGCGCCATCGTCGAGCGCGGGCGCACCCGTGACCACCGAAGGCTCGATGAACTCGTCCCCCTGCTCGCGGGCGTAGGCCTTCTCGATCGCCTCCACGGCGGAGGCCACCTCGTTCCCCTGGCGTTGCACGACCGCTCGGTATGCGCGCGCGACCCGGTCCCAGCGTTGGTCGCGGTCCATGGCCCAATAGCGCCCGACCACCGTCGCGACGCAGCCTCCCAGGGCCGTGAGGCGATCCTCGAGGGGCGCAAGCCAGGTGAGCGCGCTCTGGGGCGGTGTGTCCCGGCCATCGGTGAAGGCGTGCAAGATGGGTCGGATTCCGCGCCCCTCGAGCAAGGCCAGGATAGCGTCCAGGTGACCGAGCGAGCTGTGAACGCCGCCATCCGAGATCAGCCCCAGCAGGTGGATCTGACCCCCGGCCCGCGAGCCCGCAGCGAGCAAGTCCGCGAGCACGGGGTTGTGGGCGAACTCGCCGGCGTCAGCGGCCCGCTGGATGCGCACGATGTCCTGCCGCATGATGCGTCCCGAACCGAGCGTCATGTGCCCGACCTCGGAGTTGCCCATCTGTCCCGCGGAAAGACCGACCGCTGGCCCCGAGGTCTCGAGCGCCGCGTGCGGATAGAGCCGCGCCGCCCGGTCGAGAAACGGCGTCTGGGCCAGGGCTGTGGAGTCTCCCTCTCCCCCGGCTCCGATCCCGAAGCCGTCCAGGATCACCAGGCAGACCGGCCCCTTCACCCCAAGCCTCCAGCGACCCGAGGGAGATCGAGCGCGGAGGTGTCGTCCCAGAGCCGCTCCAGACCGTAGAAGTCGCGCGCCTCGCGCTGGAAGAGGTGCACCAGTACGTCGCCCAGGTCGATCAAGAGCCAGCGCGCCGTCTGCTCGCCCTCGACGCCGATCGGGTGCTCGCCGTGGCGCCGCGCAGCCTCGATCACCGCAGCGGCCAGACTTCGCACGTGGCGGTCCGATGCGCCGGTCGCGATCACGAAGAAGTCGGTGAAGGCGGCGCTTTCCCGCAGGTCGAGAATGCGCACGTAGAAGCCCTTCTTCTCGTTGGCTGCCTCGGCCAGAGCGAGAGCCATTTCCTGGGATTTCAAGCAGCCCCCTCGTACAGACGGTTCTTCTGGATGTAGTCGATTACCGTGTCCGGCACGAGGTACTGGATCGAAGCCCCGCGCGCGACCCTGCGCCTGATGTCGCTCGCTGAAACGCCGAGCGGCGGGAAGGGCACGCTGCGGATCTCGTGACCTGAGGGGTGCCTGAGAAGTCCGCGGCCGGCAACGAAGCTCCCGGCCAGACGTTCGGGCACGAGCAGCTCGAGCGCGCAGTGGAGGGACCCGGGTCGCCCCACGACCGCGATGTTGGTGAGCCCCAGAAAGGTCTCGGGCTCGTGCCAGGTATCGAGCTCCGCCAGCGTATCCGTCCCCATCAGGAACCAGAGCGGCTTGCCCGCGTAGCGCTGGGACAGCATCCGCAGGGTGTCGACGCTGTAGCTGGGTCCGGGTCGCCGCAGCTCGACGTCGAGCGCCTCAAAGCTGGGGTTCGAAGCGATCGCGAGCTGGACCATCTCCAGCCGTTGGTTGGCGGCAGCCAGGTCGCGGTCCTTGTGAGGAGGGTCCGCCGATGGAATAAAGAGCACGCGCTCCAATGCCAGTGCTTCTCGGACCTCTTCCGCCAGGCGCAGGTGTGCAAAGTGGACCGGGTTGAACGTGCCGCCGAAGATGCCCAGGCTCACTCGATGAGGGTACCGTCGCCGAAAGCGATGAATTTCTGGGTGGTCAGACCCTCGATGCCCATCGGCCCGTACCAGTGTATCTTGGTCGTCGAGATCCCCACCTCTGCCCCTAGGCCGAGCTGAAAGCCGTCCGCGAAGCGGGTGCTCGCATTGACGAACACAGAGCTCGAGTTCACGCGACGCACGAACTCGCGTGCGCTGCGCAGGTCATCGGTGACGATGGCCTCGGTGTGGTTGGAGCCGTAGCGGCGAATGTGGTCGATCGCCTGGTCCATGGAGTCCACCACCCGTACCGCCAGGATCTTGTCCAAGTACTCCTCTCTCCAATCGTCTTCGGTTGCTGCGATGGCATCTTGACAGCGCTGCAGGGTCTGAGCGCAGCCCCGAATCTCCACCCCCAGGGCCCGAAGCTCCCCCAGAAGTTGCGGAAGCAGCGTGTCTGCCAGGGCCTTGTGCACGAGCAGGGTCTCCGCGCTGTTACATACGGATACCCGCTGGCATTTGGAATTGATGGTGATGTCACGCGCCATCTTCGGCTCCGCGTGCCGATCCAGATACACGTGACAGACTCCCTTGTAGTGTTTGATGACGGGGATACGCGAGCGCTCGGCGACGTGTCGGATCAGCCCCTCGCCGCCCCGTGGAATGACGAGATCGATCTCGTCTTCGCGTTCGAGCAGAAGGTCGACCAGCTCGCGCTCACGGTGCGGGACTAGCTGGATCACGTCCTCGGGTATGCCGCTCTCACGCAGGGCGCCGCGGAAGAGCTCGGCCAGAAAGCTGTTCGTATGGAAAGCCTCGGAGCCGCCGCGCAGCAATGTGGCGTTGCCGCTCTTAAGGCAGAGACCGGCCACATCCGTAGTCACGTTGGGTCGTGACTCGTAGATGACGAAGATGACGCCCAGGGGGATCCGCATCCGGCCCACCCGCAACCCGTTTGGACGCGTCCACATACCCGTGATCTCGCCGACCGGATCCGGCAGCGATGCAATGTCCCGCAGGCTCCGGGCCATTGCCTGTACTTGGGCGAGATCGAGCGTGAGCCGGTCGCGCAGCGGCGCTGCCAGTCCGGACTCGTGCGCCGCCTCGAGGTCTTTTGCGTTCGACTCGAGGATCGCCTCGCAGGACGACTCCAGGCAATCGGCCGCCCGCTGCAGCGCTCCTCCCCTCACGTCCGAGGGTAGCTCTGCCACTCGATTGGCGGCGGCCCGGGCCCGCACCGCAATCTCCTCCGCCAGGGCCTGGAAGCTCACGAGCCTATGGTAGCAGGACGGGCGTGAACGCTACAGCAGCACCAGGTCATCGCGGTGGATGATCTCATCGCCTTTGGTGTAGCCGAGCAGCTTGAGGATGCGTGAACTGCGCTGGCCCTTGATCAGCTCGACCTCCTTCGTGTCGTAGGAGATCAGCCCGCGTGCGACCTCCTCGCCCGACTCCGAGAGGCAGCGCACCAGATCGCCCACGCCGAACTTGCCGCGGGCGCTGACCACGCCGATCGGAAGCAGGCTTCGACCTTTTTCTCGCAGCGCCCGCACTGCGCCGCCGTCCAGGTAAAGCGTTCCTCGGGGCTTGAGGGAGAACGCGATCCAGTGCTTACGCGAGGAGAGCTTCCGGGTTGCGGCGTGAATGAGCGTACCTATGTCCTCCCCCGCCAGGATCCGAGTTAGTACTTGGCGTCGGCGCCCGTCGGCGATCACCGTAGGTACACCGAACTGTGAAGCCGAGCGAGCGGCCTGCAGCTTGGAACGCATCCCGCCCGTCCCCAGATCCGAGGTATCGGACGACGCCAGCTCCATCACCTCTGGACTCAGCTCCTTCACCTCCGGGATGCGGGCCGCTTGCGGCAAATCGGGGCTCCGGTCGTGTAGTCCATCGACGTGACTCAGCAGGATCAGCAGCTCGGCCTCGCAGGTGTTCACTACCAGAGCCGAGAGCAGGTCGTTGTCTCCGAAGCGCAGCTCTTCGGTCGACACCGAGTCGTTCTCGTTGATGATCGGCACCACTCCTCGCTCGAGCAGGCTGTTCAGCGTATGGCGTACGTTGAGGAAACGCTCGCGATCCGCCAGGCCAGCGTGGGTGAGCAGGATCTGCGCCACGTGACGGCCGTGTCGGGCGAAGGCGCGCTCGTAGCGGCGGCAGAGATCAATCTGGCCGACGGCGGCAGCCGCCTGCTTCTCGGGAATCGCAACCGGTCGCTTGCGCAGGCCGAGCTTCCGGCTTCCCAACCCGACCGCCCCCGAGGACACCAGCATGACCTGTCGCCGCTCGTCCATGAGAGCGACCACCTCGCTCGCCAGATCGAAGAAGCGCCGGGCGTGAATTCCGCCCTGGGGAGGGGCTAGAAGCGAGGTCCCAACCTTGACGACCACACGGCGCGCGCTCGAGAGGCGAGCGCGCGTCAAGCTGTCTGAAACTCCCGGGCCAGCTCGTAGAGCAGCTCCCGGATCCCCTCGCCAGTGGCGGCGGAGATCCAGCGCGGTTCCAGCCCGTTCTTGCACAGGCCCTCGGCCATGGCTCGCCTCGCCTCTGCGTCCGGCACCAGGTCGGATTTGGTCAGGTACACGCGTTCGGGCCGCTGGCTGAGCTCGCTCGAGTAGGCGTTCAGCTCCTCGCGCAGCGCGGCGTAATCCCGCTCCGGCGCGCGGCCATGCTCTCCTCTCAACGTGGGCTCGGGATCGATCAGGTGCACGAGCAGCCGCGTTCGTTCGATATGGCGCAAGAAGCGCGATCCCAGTCCCGCACCCGTATGTGCGCCGGGGATCAGGCCCGGGATATCGGCAATCACGAAGCGCGTATCTCCTACCTCCACCATGCCCAGGTGCGGCTGCAAAGTGGTGAAGGGGAAGCTCGCGATCCGAGGACGCGCCCCCGAGACGCGGGAGATGAGAGTGGACTTCCCGGCGTTGGGAAAGCCGAGCAGTCCCACGTCCGCCAGAATTTTGAGCTCCAGCCTGAGCCAGCGTTCCTCTCCGGGCTGCCCCAGCTCCGCGCGCTCCGGGGCACGGTTCGTGGAGGTCGCAAAGCAGGCATTGCCGCGACCGCCAGCGCCACCTGCTGCGGCGGTCCAGCGCTCGCCCGCGTTTACCAGGTCGTGCAGAACCGCGCGCGTTTCGTCGTCCTTGACCAGGGTACCCATGGGCAGGCGGACGACCCGATCGGCCCCGGAGCGACCGTTCTTGCGTGCGCCTTTGCCGTGGGCGCCCCGCGGCGCGCGATAGTGCTTACGGTGATGAGTGTCGAGCAAGGTGGAAAGCCCGGGGTCTGCCTCGAAGATGATCGAGCCGCCGCGTCCACCGTTTCCGCCGTCCGGCCCCCCGCGCGGCACGAACTTCTCGCGTCGGAACGAGGCACAGCCGCGCCCGCCGTCTCCTGCGCGCGCCAGAATGCGACACTCGTCGATGAAGTCGGGAGTGGACATGGTTCGAGCTCAGATTGCCGGATGGCAGGGCTATCCGGGCTGGGCGCAACCCCTTGAATCAGTCGACCGCGACGAATTTCTGAGCGCGCGAACGAGAGTAGCGGACCACACCATCCTTGAGTGCGAAGAGAGTGTAGTCGCGGCCCATGCCCACGCCGCGGCCCGGGCGCACGGGCGTGCCCAGCTGGCGCACGAGAATGCTCCCGGCTTTGACCGTCTGGCCGCTATAAACCTTGATCCCACGACGTTGTCCTGGGCTATCGCGACCGTTGCGTGTGCTGCCCTGTCCCTTCTTGTGTGCCATGGTGTCAGACCTTGATCGAATCGATCTTGATACAGGTGTAGCCCTGCCGATGTCCCTTGTGCAGGCGGTAGCGCTTGCGTCGCTTGTGCTTGAAGATGCGGAGCTTGGGACCCTTGGTGCGGCCCTGGATCGTGGCCATCACTGTAGCTCCCTCCACCCGCGGCGTACCGACCCGCATGGCGTCTCCGCCGATCAGGAGCACGTCGTCGAGCTCCACCTGGTCGCCCGGCTCGCCCTCGATGTGCTCGATCGAGACCAGATCACCGGCCTCGACCCGCATCTGCTTTCCGCCTGTGCGCACTACCGCAAACATGGGCGGCGAAGTCTACGCGAATCCCGGGCAGCGCGCTAACGAGCGGCCCGACGGGCGCAGGCGAGCTGCGCGGGCGGATCAGACGCCGGCGAGATCGCTAACCCACCAGAGCGGCCACCCGTTGCGCGATCTCCCCGGCAGCGGTCAGGCCCGGAGACTCGATGCCGAGTAGGTTGATCAGCCCGGGTGCCCCC
>SMWZ01000042.1 GCA_004356455.1 Deltaproteobacteria bacterium | reverse complement strand
CTGCGGGGTGTTCTCGACCGAAGCAGCCACGATGATTTGGGTCGCTGTGGCCTTTGCGACGAGCTTTCCATCGTCCCGGGTGAAGTCGACCTCTACGTGGGCCATGCTGCGGCCACGCTGGATGACGCGGCCCTCGATTGTCAGCGTGCCGCTGATGGCCGCTCGGAAGAACGAAATGCGCAGGTCCGACGTGGTAAAGGCCTCGCTGTCGTCGAGGACCGTCATGCTGACGAGCCCGAGCAGCGAGTCGGCGAGTGCCGCGATGTAGCCGCCGAACATAGCTCCGCCCGCGTGAAAGTACTGCGGGTCGATCTTCCAGCGTTGCCAAACTCGACCGGGCTCCCAGCCGTCGAGGCTGGGCAGGTTGAGTATCTTGACGGCTGGCGGCGAATCGCCTTCGCCCACGACACGGAGCCCGGGAGCGACAGCTCGGACCTGCGCAAGCTCGTCCGTCGTGGGCACACCAAACCTATTTGGCCTGGCGCTTCTGCGCGAGGTAGCGCGTGGTCTCAGCGGTGACCACGCCGGAGAGGGCGAGCAGGCCGATCAGGTTGGGTACGGCCATCAGACCGTTCATCAGATCGGAGACCGACCAGACCAGCTCGAGCTTGGCCACGGCGCCGACGGCCACGACCAGCGAGAACAGCACGCGATAGGGCTTCACCGAGCGCACGCCCAGCAGGTACTCGACTGACTTCTCCCCGTAGTAGCTCCAGCCGAGCAGGGTCGAGTAGGCGAAGAGCGTGAGGGACAGCGTGACGATGAGGCCGCCGAGCTCGCCGGGAAGACCGTGGCTGAAGGCAGCGGTCGTGAGCTGTGCACCGGTCTTGCCGGTCGTCCACACGCCGGTGGAGATGATGGCGAAGCCGGTCAGGCTGCAGACCACGATGGTGTCGATAAAGGTCTGCGTCATGGAGACGAGAGCCTGGGTCACCGGATCCCGGGTCTGGGCCGCGGCGGCCGCGATGGGTGAGCTGCCGAGGCCCGCCTCGTTGGAGAATACGCCCCGTGCCACCCCGTAGCGCATGGCCTGCATGATCGTGGCACCGGCGAAGCCGCCGACGGCGGCGCTGGGCGCGAACGCGTCCCGGAACACGAAGAGCACGATGTCCGGGATACCCCGCCAGTTGAGGGCCACCACAACCCCGGCGGCGGCGACATAGGCCAGGATCATGATAGGCACGAGCACGCTGGTGGCGCGGGCGATGCCCTTGATGCCGCCCAGGATCACCAGCGCCGTGGCCAGGGCGAGCGTCACGCCCGTGATCCAGTGCGGTACACCGAATGAGCTGTTCAGTGCGTCCGCCACCGAGTTCGACTGCACCATGTTGCCGATGCCGAAGGCAGCGATCGAGGCGAAGAAGGCGAAAGCCAGGCCGAGGGCGCGACCGAGCTTCGCGTTCTTGAGACCGCGCGAGAGGTAATACATGGGGCCGCCGCACATGGCCCCCGCCTCGTCCACGACGCGATACTTCACCGCGAGCACCGCCTCGGCGTACTTCGTTGCCATGCCGAAGAGGCCCGTCATCCACATCCAGAAGAGCGCGCCCGGGCCCCCGATCGCGATGGCGGTGGCCACCCCGGCGATGTTCCCCGTGCCGACCGTGGCCGCGAGCGCGGTCATCAGGGCCTGAAAGTGCGAGATATCGCCGGGCTCGGGCGTGTCCTCCTTGCGCTTGATCAGCCCCAGGTAAAGCGCGTGGCCGAGCTGCCAGAGCTGGAGAAAGCGCAGACGAAAGGACAGGTAGATGCCGGTGCCGACGAGCAGCAGCAGCATGGGCGGCCCCCAGATGAGACCGTTGGCCGCATTGATCCACCCGAGCAGTGCGTCCTGCATCTCTTGCGGGGAACGTTCCTAGCGGGGGGAAGGCAGAAGAGTGGCGTCCGCCCGGCCACTGATCAAGGGCAGATCGAGGTAGCTGCGAATACCGGGCTCGGCTCGACACACATACGGGATCGAGTTCACGCAGTGGTTGGCCGTGGCGATGATGCCGGGATTGCGCTCGAGGTCGCCGTGAAGGTCGGGCGGGTGCAGGCCGCGGAAGGTCAGATGCGCGGGCGGCTCGCCCGTGATCTCCACCTCGAAGCGCTCCCCGGCCGCGCCCAGCGTCCAGGGTGGATCGAGGTGCTCCTGGCCCATGAGCCAGTTGACGCGCACGGTCGTGACCGCCTCTCCCTTTACCAGCCCCTGCCAGGTAAAGCGCTGGGCAGCGACCGTGCCCGTCTCGAGCACCCCCACGGGGGTGGCGATGGGTGCGGTGGCCACGGCCATCTCGTGCAGCGACCGCTTCTCCGGGTCCAGCTCGAAGCCTAGCGCTGCGGCCAGCATGTCGATGGACTGCTTGAAGCCGTTGCCCAGCAGATCGAGCATGGGGCTCTTGGCGGCGTCCTCCGGGGTCTTGCCGAAGAGCATCACGTCGCGCACGACCGCCTCGGCGGGGTACGTGCGGATGTCGGAGAACTCCTCGGCCCGTACGTGCCGCACGTTTCGACACAGAGCCGAGAGCATGAGCGGAAAGCGCTCGGTGATGCCGCCGGGATGGATTCCTGTGCCGTGCAGGGTCACACCCCCCTTGCGGCAGGCTGCCTCCACCTCGGCCACACCCACGGAGCTCGGAGGGAAGAACCAGCCGAGCGGCGTGACGACGTTCTTGCCGGAGTGGAGGATGCGGATGACCTCCGGCGGCTGCGCTAGCAGCGGGCTGTAGAGGACGCAGTCCGCCTCCTGCTCCAGCAGCGCCTCCACGCGGTTCGTGGCGACCACTCCGACAGGATCGATGCCACAGATCTCGCCCACGTCGCGCCCGCTCTTGGCCTCGCTATGTACCCACGCGCCCACCAACTCGAGCTCGGGGTGCGCGAGGATGCCCTCGATCGCGTTGCGCCCGACGTTCCCCGTCGCCCACTGGATCACGCGATAGGTCATCTCGTGTCTAGGCCGACCGCATGAGGCCACGACCCGTGATCAGGGGCAGGTCGAGCGCCGAGAGCAGACCGGGCGCGGCCTCGCACACGGCCGGGATCGCGTTGACCAGGCGACCGGCGGTCAGGATGACGCCTCCCACAGCGTGGTCGCCGTGCTCGTCCTCGAACTCGAACTCGCAGCGCATCGAGGGCACACCCCGAATCAGCACGCGGTAGCTCCCGTTGCCGCTCGGCCACTCGGGTGCCAGGTCATCGTCGAGGCGAGTCACGTGCTCGACGATGATGGCGGGCCGACCGTCCACGATGCCCTGCACCTCGAAGCGCAGCGCGGCCATCGTGCCAGGCTCCACCTTGTGCGCGCCGATCTCGAGCATCCGCTTCGCGGGCCTGCGCTCATGCACCTCGCGGATCTCGTCGAGCTCGACGCCCAAGCCCTCGGCCAGCAGGCGCACCGTGCCTCCCCAGGCGAAAGTCAGCGAGCCCGGCGCCAGCAGCAGCGGCGTGTGATCGAGCGGTTTGCCGAACCCCATGATGTCGAAGAGCACCCGGGGCTGGTCGTAGGTGGCGTAGTTGATGATCTCCTGGATCCGGATCTCCTCCCAGCGTTCGCACAGCCCGCTCAGCGCCAGGGGTAGCGAGTCGTTGGCGAAGCCCGGGTCGATGCCGGAGGTCAAGAACGAGGTGCCACCGCTGCGGCAGGCGTCCTCGAGCTGGGTGGTCATCTGCGGGTTCAGGGACTTTGGATGCACCAGCCCCACGACCGAGCTCGAGACCACGTTCTTGCCCGAGGCCAGGATCCGGCACATGTCCTCCACGGCCTCGAAGGGCCGCATGTCGGCGGTCGCGCTGTAGCAAACACAGTCGGCGTCGAGCGCGAGCAGCGCTTCCGCGTCGTTGGTGGCCCGCACCCCAACCGGCTCGCGCCCGCAGAGCTCCCCGGCGTCCCGTCCCGACTTGGCGTTGCTGTGCACCCATACGCCGGCGAGCTCGAGCTCGGGGTGTCCGATGATGCAACGCAGAGAGAAGATCCCCACGTTGCCCGTGCTCCACTGGATGACTCGGTAGGCCATGGGCTCCTTCCCGCCAGCGTCTCGCTGCTGAGCTTGTCTAGCCTACCACGGCCACGCGCAGCGCCGGACGGCGTCTCAGTCGATCAGTCTCAGCCCGCTTCGCTGGCGCCGCCTACGACTCGAGGCCGCAGCGTGCTCCTCGGCGGCTGCAGGCTGGCGCAAGCCCGCCATCTTGCCGGCGTTCTCCCGGACCTTTCGCTGCAGGTCGGACTTCTCCTGGCTCAGGCTCGATATCTCCTCAACATTTGCCGCGACCTGACTCTGCAAAGCTGTAATGTCGCCCTCATTGGCAGCGATCTGATTCTGCAGGCTGGCGCGCTCGGCTTTTAGTGCGGCTACGAGTTGACTCTTCAGGATGCGATCTTCCGCCATCTGTCCGACGATCCTCCCTGTCTCAGTCTGGGTGCTTCGGTTTCACTTCTAGAGCGAGCGGCCTTCGTAACATGAATCGAAACGCGATGGAAACCCTCACCCCCCGGAGATTCTGAAACGCGCGCTGTGGGCTTCTGATTGGGTTGATCCGGCCACGATGTGTTGCCGATCGCCTACGGGTCGGTCTTTGACGCCTCTCTGGCCTCGGGTAGTCTCAGACGCCTATGCGCGAGCAGGGAACCTCGCCCAAGAGACTCAAGGAGATCCTGGTGGGTCTGCTCGCGGACTCGCTGAGCGAGCTGCGCCGTTTCTCGCAGGACCTCGACATCGAGCGCGTGGACCGGGCCGCGGGTCGTATCTTCATGAAGGACGGACGCGTCTTCACGCTCGAGCTCAAGTCGGAGGCCTCGATTCGCCAGAGACGCGGCCCCGGACGCCGCTTCTAGCGCGAGCCGGGCTGCGGATGAGAGCACTCTACGTCGCTATAGGTTGGATGCTGGGTCTGTTCCTCGTCTGCTGGCGAGCGCTCTGCCGTTACCGGGTCGTGAACGACCCGAGGCCGCGCCTGCGTGAGCTCGGAACCCCCTATATCTACGCGGCGCTGCACGCGCACCAGGTTGCGGGGGTCTTCGCAAACGACGAAGAGCGCGTGGCGGCGCTAGTCTCGAGGTCCCGCGATGGCGATCTGCTCGTGCCGAGCCTTAGGCTGCGGCGCATGCGCGCGGTGCGCGGCTCGACCAGCAAGAACGGACACGACAAGGGCGGTCGCGCGGCCTTCAGCGAGCTGGGCGATCTGCTGGCCGCGGGCATGCCGGCTCTGTTCGCCGTGGATGGACCCCGGGGCCCGCGCAATCACGTGAACCGGGGGATCGCCGTGCTCTCCCGGCGTGCGGACGCCCCCATCCTGCCCACACTGGTGCTGCCGTCCCGTCGCTGGTTCCTGACGAGGACCTGGGATCGCTTTCAGATCCCCAAGCCCTTCTGCACGGTGAGCGTGATCTTCGGGGAGCCCATCCTTCCCCAGGCGGGAGAGGACCGCGAAGCGCTGTGCCTGCGCGTATCACACGCGCTGAACGCACTCGAATCCAAGCACGACCCTGAGGAGGCAGAGCGAGCACAGCCCCAGCGCGCGAGCGCGTAGCGCGCCGCGAGCGTGGATGCA
The DNA here is from genome assembly GCA_004356455.1 of Deltaproteobacteria bacterium. Taxonomy (GTDB): domain Bacteria; phylum Myxococcota_A; class UBA9160; order SZUA-336; family SZUA-336; genus SMWZ01. Next base: position 6,767 of record SMWZ01000042.1, on the reverse strand, counting down.
GCGGCCGCTGAGAATGCGAGCGAACTTCCGGAACAGGACGCTAGGATCCGGCGCGCAGCGGGGTGGGCTTGCCAAAGAGCCAGCCCTGACCGAAGGGGATGCCGAGCTTGGCCAGGGTCGACAGCTCCTCGAGCGTGTTGAGTCCCTCGGCAATGATCCGGGCCCGGATCTGACCGGCTACAGCATGTAGCGCGCGTAGCAGTTCCTGCCGGGAGAGGTCTTCGTCGATCCCCGTGATGAGCGAGCGGTCGACCTTGATGTACTCCGGCGAGAGCTCGATCACCGATTGCAGACTGGCATAGCCCGCCCCGGTATCGTCGAGAGCGAACTGGAAGCCCAGCTTGCCGTAGTCATCGCGCACTTCCCGAAAGATGGTGAAGTTGTCGATCGATTCCTGCTCCGAGATCTCGAAGACCAGATCGCTCGGACGCAGGTCGTACCGATCGAGTGTGCGGGAGAGCACGTCCGGATGAAAGGCGGGGTCTTGGACCGTGGTCGGTCGAATATTGACGAAGAGTTTCGTCCCACGCGAGCGGCCGAGGGAGCCTTCGAGTGCTTTCTGGCGGCAGAGGCAGTCGAGCTGGAACACCAGGCCCTCCTCCTCGGCCGTCCGGAACATCGCCAGGGGCGAGTGGAACTCCGAGCCCGCAGGTCCCCGTGCGAGCGCCTCATAGCCGTGCACGGTCTTCCGGGACACCTCGACGATCGGCTCGTACACCGATGAGATCTCGCCCTGCAGGATGAACTTGATGAAGCGGTGACGGCGCTCGCGTTTGGCTATTTCCAGGCTCAGCCGGGCGTCCGCACGCGCGTGCTCCAGTGCCCGCCGCAGCTGCGTCTCGATTCCGAACGTGGGGTGCCGCAGTGCTACGGCCGTTCCCAGGTAGATCGGAGGTGCCTCCTTGACGTAGGGGTACGCAACGCGACTTCCCTGTCGCTTGAGGCCTATCAGAAGCGCTTCACGCAGGGCGGGGATCTCCTCCACATGGAAGTCCACCTGATCGCAGGGCCGGAAGAGAATGACGAGGATCTCATTGCGTCCGATCCCGCCCTGCAGGATCAGATCCTGGGGAGCGAGGCGGCGCCCGACTGTCTCGCGGACCAGGTCGGTCAGCTGGCCGAGTGCCTGCCGATGGGCCTTGAGGCCGTAGAGGCGCTCGATTTCCGCGAAAGACGCGGCGTCGAGTAGAAGCAAACCCATGGCCCCCTGGGCGCTGAAACGTTCTCCGATCGGCCCCAGGCTTGCACCGTACCCGGGAATCAGCGACCCACGTGGCTGTGCGTCTGCAACGGCGAGGCTGTCGTCGGCGGATCCCACAGCTAGCGCATCGGCGAGCGGTGCGGAGTCGTTGAGCCTTCGAAGCCTGGCTGCTCTAACGCCGGATCTTCGTCGGAGCTGTAGCCCCAGGGATGTCTCGAAGCAGACGGAAGCGACATCACCCGTCAGCTGGGACCGCTGGATCGACGCAGCAGCTTCTTCTACGCAGAGCAAGTCGAGATCGCCGACTGTCAATCGCCGCTGCGGTGAAATCTCTGGTGCGTACCCTCTCGCAGGAGCTGCGCGACTGCTTCTTCCGGGGCCGGCCGACCGAACAGAAAGCCTTGCACCTCGTCGCAGCCGGCGGCGCGCAGGAGCTCTAGCTGTGCGTCTGTTTCCACCCCCTCCGCGATCACCTTCAAACCCAGACTGTGACCCATGGCGATGATCCCGGATGCGATGGCGGCGTCAGTCTGGCTGCTGGCGATATCTTGGACGAATGACTTGTCGATCTTGAGATGATTCACGGCGAAGTGCTTCAAGTAGCTGAGCGACGAGTAGCCCGTGCCGAAGTCATCGATGGAGAGTTTGACGCCGATGCTCCTCAGGCGTTGCAATACCTTCGTCGTCGCCTCGATGCTCTCAACCAGGACGCTCTCGGTGATTTCCAGGACGAGGTGCTCCGGACTGAGTCCGGAATCGGCGAGCGCTCGCTGAACGGTCTGGACTAGCGACCGCTCCTTGAGTTGACGGGCAGATACGTTCACCGAAACCGTGATGGGAGGGAGCCCCGCTGACTGCCAGGCGACGTTCTGCTCGCAGGCCTTACGCAATACGTAGCGGCCGAAAGCAACGATGAGGCCGCTCGCCTCCGCTAGCCCGATGAACTCATCGGGTCGGACCAACCCGAGCTCGGCATCTTGCCAGCGCAGCAGCGCCTCGACTCCCACGATCGACCCGGTCTGGGCATCGACGATGGGCTGGTAGTGAATGAGCAGCTCGTTGCGCTCGAGCGCCTTTCGAAGCTTGCTCTCGATCGTCAGGTAGCGGAGAGCCTCTTCGTTCATTGACTTGCGATAGAAGCGAAAGTCGTCGCCTCCCCCATTTTTCGCCTCGTACATCGCCACGTCGGCGTTCTTCAGCAGCGACTCGATGTCATCGCCGTCGAGTGGATAGATGGTGATGCCGATGCTTGCGGTTAGAGTCAGCTCCTGGGAAGCCAGCGTGAAGGGGCTCGAGATGGCGCTGAGAATACGCCGCGCGACCTGCGCAGCCGTCTGGGCATCTCTGATGTCGGTGAGCATGAGGGTGAACTCATCGCCGCCGGGCCGCGCAATGTCCACGCCGAAGTCCTGTGGGTTGCCCTGCTCGTCCCGCGCGCATTCTCGCATCCGCCTGGCGACAGTTCGTAATAGCTCATCGCCCTGGTCGTGCCCCAGGGTGTCGTTGATGCGCTTGAAGCTGTCCAGATCCACGAACAGAACCGCAACCAGGCTTTGGTGACGCTCGGCGTCCTCGAGCGCCTGTTGCAAGCGCTCGCGGTAGAACGTCCGATTCGGGAGTCCGGTGAGCGAGTCGTAGTATGCTAGGACGTGGATCTGCTGAATCATCCTCACGTTCGACAACGCAATCGCCAGCTGGTCTGCGATGCTTCGGACCTGAGCGAGACGCTCGTGTCCAGCGGCTGGGTCGTCTCCCAGGGCAAAGGCGAGGATGCCCAGGAGATCCTGCTTGAAGCGCAGAGGCAGAACCACGAACGACGCCACGCTCTGGGAGCGGAGCGGGAGTAGGTAGCTCGGAATCGTATCAGTGGCCTTGATCAGCACGATGTCGGATTCGGCCTGGAGCTGGCCGAGCTCTTCCGCCGTCAGGTCGATGAGCTCACGGCCCAAGGCTCGCGTGTCATGTCCTGTTTTGGTGTAGGTCTCCGCCACCGATCCGTTATTGGCGTCGACTACGGTCAGGCTCAGAGAATCGCAGGGCAGGATCTTGGGTACCAGGGTGAGCACCCTGTCGACGATCGTTGACAGATCCATGGCGGCGAGCACGGCGCGATCGATCTGGGCGCGGGTATTGGTCAGCCGAAACTGCTGTCCGAGTCTTTCCGCCATGCTGTTGAAGGACTGGGCGAGCTCCTCGAATTCGTCCCCACTATTGATGTCGAGGTGGATGTCGAAGTCCTGCTTCGCGATCCGGCGTGTCCCCTTTTGGAGCTCGGCCAGAGGCACCAGATTACGTCGGATCTGCATCAGGCTCGAGAGCATTACGATGCAGAGCGCGAGAGCGAGCGTGAGAGGAAAGGTCTTGTGGAAATCGGCTACGGGGGCGAGCGCGTTGGCGCGGGGCTCGCTGACCATCACGATCCAGCTGCCGGCGCGAAACCTGGGTTTTAGGAACAGAGACCAGTAGGCTGCGATCAGGGGCTGGTCAGCGATCGTCCATTCCAGGTACCCGGATGCCGCAGCTGAAACTTCGGACCGGCCCGGATCAGTCAGCGATCCTCGCTCGGGTGCGGAACAGAACAGCATACGAGCCGGATCGGAGAATACGCAGTAGTCGCTCGAAGGCGGGAGGTTGTTCTCGTGTGCGCCGCCCCAGAGATAGCTGGGCTTGATGCGCGCGATCAGGATCGCGTCGTCCCGATCCTTGCCAGTGTGGGCGCGGAGCATCAGGATTCGGGGCGGGGCCCCTGGAAGCGACTGGGTGAGGATGAGACTGTTTCCGGACCGGATGTACTCGACGTCCTCGTAGCTCAGCGCGGGCAGAAAGCCGGGCGTCCCCAGCAGGGCAATGGCGTCGCCCTGATTCGCGATCAATGTAATCGCTTCGAATCTTCCCTCGATGTGTTTGGTTACGCGAATCGCCGGTCGAGAGCCGGCTCCTTTGCGAGTCAGCGTGATGTCACGCTCAATGGCGTCGAGGTTGGCCTCGAGAAAGAGCAAGCGCTCGTAGATGGTCATGCCCAGCGATTTGCTGGCGGACCAGAGGCGGGCTCGGCTCTGTTCATGCAGCTGACCCGTGACCTGGTTGTAGGAGAGGAAGGCGAGTGTGCAGACGGGAACCAACGCACAAAGAAATAGAGTGAACAGCATGCGGCGGCCGAGCCTGCTGTGAAAGGATGCAACGCGGGGAAACATGTTGCGACTTGCCCTTAGTAATCCAGGGCGAGCCCTACGAAGGCGCCGTCGTTGGCGCGCACAATGTCGTCGTGGCTGACTTTGGGCACGAGCGACTTCTTGCTGTCCCCGTCCGCCCCCTTGCTGTAGAGGTCATAGGTCGAGTTGATGGGGACCAGGCTCTTGTCCTTGCGGGCTCCCTGATTACCGCTCTGTGCGATGTTGAGATACTCGTAAGGGTTTCCCCAGGGATCGAGCCGCCCCGCCTCTCCGACGTCGGCCAGGCTGTTCGGGTAGGCGCCGAACTCAGCGCGGAATGTGTCGAGCTGTCCCTCCAGCTCGCGGATCTCGCCGATCGCCTTGAGAATGACAGCCTTGTCCTGGTAGCCGCGGTGACTGGGAATGGCGATCGCCGTCAGGATCCCGAGGATCAGGAGGACGAACGTGAGCTCGAGCAGCGTGAAGCCGGAAATACCGCGGCAGCTGAAGGGACCAGCGGGCGCGGCCCGGCGGTAGCGTACCGGTGGACTCACGATTCACAGTTCCATGTGGCCAGCCTGAGCATCGAGGGGGCAAGTCCCTCAGTAACATCGGCCAGAGGCGGGCTTATCTGGAACTAGGGAAGTCGCGGGGTCGTGAAGCCGGTGGGTTGGAGAAGAGCGGGCAGCGATACGGCTTTAGCGCGCGTACAGCTGGTCCCCAGAGTCGAAAAAGCGTTCTAGAGGCCGTAGAGGTCGATTGCGTTTTGCGCCAGAAGCTGATGACGCTCGGCCTCGGGCACGCCCGCGAAGGCCTCCTCGATGTATTTCCAGGAATGGGGCCAGGTCGAATCGGAGTGCGGATAGTCGGTCGACCACATCATGTTGCCGAGTCCTACCTCGTGACGGAGGCGGATCGCCGGGGTGTCCTCGATGAACGTGTTCAGGCACTGGCGGTCCACGTAGTAGCTGGGCGGCTCCTCGAGTGGGGACTTCGTCCAGTAGCGATGGCGCTTGTACACGAGGTCCATGCGCTCCTTGAAGTACGCCAGCCAGGAGGCGCCCGCTTCTGTGAACACGAAGCGCAGGTTCGGGTAGCGCTGCGGGATGCCCGCGAAGACGAGGATGGCGAGCGTCTCGGAGAGCCCCATGGGCGAAAGCGCGATGAAGCTCATTGCGGTGCCCTGCTTGTTGGGCGCCAGCGAGCTCATTGACAGCACGTTGCTGCGCGGGGTCGCGATGTGGATGTGGATCGGGTAGCCGAGCTCGTTGGCCACCTGCCAGAACGGCTCGTAGGCGTCGTCCCAGTACGGCAGCTGGGGATAGGCCTCGAAGAGGAAGGCGCGGATACCCGGTAGGCGCGCTGCCCGTTTCATCTCCTGCAACGCCAGATCCAAGTTCTGGAACGGCACGATGGCGGGTCCGATGAGCCGGGCCGGATGCGTCGAGCAGAACTCGCTCAGAAAGTCGTTGTAGGACTGGATCACGACCCGCTGAAACTCCTCCGTGACGTCTTTGCCCGTCGGAGCCGCGCCGCCGGAGATCAGCACCTCAGCGTCGACCCCGTCGGTGTCCATGTCCGCGAGCCGAGCAGCGGGGTCGAAGGCGCCCGGCCGGATGTCGTCCTCGGAGATGTCCTTGGCCTGATAGTCCTCGAAGCGACGTCCCGCCATGTGCGCGAGACCCATCCCCGCCAGCTTGAGAGCCTTCTTCTGCATGCCCTCGACTGCCTTGACCCAGCTGTGATCGCGGTGCGGCGCGGGCAGGTAGCGCTGGAAGAAGCCGGGTGGCAGCGAGAGGTGGGAGTCAGCCGAGATGAGCTTGTACTTCACTTGCGCCCTCCGAGCGGTGCCAGGGTTGCCAGAGTATCACCGTCGGTCGGGGGCGTCGTCCTCCTGGTGCTCGAGCAGCTTCTCCAGCCCACACTCTGGATGCCGCCTCGCCTGCAGACGGGCGCCCAGCTCACGCGCTCGCTCGCTCAGCGTCTCGTTTTCGAGCGTCATCCCCAAGACATCCGGCAGACGCTGGCCGGTCAGACGCTTGCGCGGGATCGCGGGCGGACCCAGGTCCAGCAGCGATACGCGTCGAGCCCAGGAGAACTGGTCCAGCAGGTGGGGCACCACGATCTGGGGTACGCCCGCGCGCGCGGCGGTCGTGGTCGTGCCCGCGCCGCCCTGATAGATGACCGCCGCCAGACGGGGGAAGAGCTGCGCCGGCGAGACCGCCCCGATCGCCATCACGCCCTGCGGCAGCGCGCCCTTGCCCCAGCCCCGCCCAGCACCAGGACCTCGTGACCCCGGGCGAGCAGGGAGGTGCCGAGCGCCAGCATGGGGTGGACGTCGCCTCGGGTTCCCTCGACCGCCAACGCGATTCTCAGCGGGTCTGTGAGCGGGGCTTGCCCCGGCCGGCTGTACG
>SMWZ01000003.1 GCA_004356455.1 Deltaproteobacteria bacterium | reverse complement strand
TTATTGACGATGATGTCGATCGCGCCGAACTCCTTGCAGCAGAGCTCGATCAGCTCCTCCGCTCCGGCCCGCGAGCCGATATCGGCAGCGATCGCCACCGCGCGCGCCCCCCCGCCCTTGAGCTCGGAGACCACTTTCTCGGCCTCCGCGTGATCGATATCGTTCACGACCACGCCCGCACCGGCCTGTGCCAGGTGCACGCAATGGCCCCGGCCGATGCCCCGACCCGCGCCCGTTACCACCGCCGCCTTGCCGTCCAGAACTCCCATGTCTTCTCTTCCTCCTCGGATCCTCGGGCCGTGTTAGTGCCCTGTTCCGGAAGTTCGCTCGCATTCTCGGCGCCCGATGCATCCACGCTCGCGGCGTTGCACTCGTTCGCCGAATCTACGGATTCGCCTCGCTCGTGCGCCTTGCGAGCGCGGCGCCTCGACCGCGAGAACCGCGTCGGAACTCCCGGAGCAGGACACTACCCCAGAACCCCCTCTGCACGAAGCTCGTGAATCTCGCCTTCGGGCAGGCCGAGCTCGGCCAGCAGCTCGTCGGTGTGCTCACCCAGAGCCGGCGCCGGGCGGCGTAGCGTAGCCGGCGTGGCCTCGAAGCTCGCGACCGGGCGTGGTGTCCGGGTCCGCCCCGCGTGGGGGTGCTCGCTCTCGACCAGCAGGCGGTTCTCAATCACCTGCGGATGCCGGTGAAGGGACTCGAGCGACGTGACCGCGGCGTGCGGCACATCCTCGACCTCCAGACGCGCACACAGCTCCGCCGTCGTATGTGCGCCCGTCGCCCGATCGAGAAGCTCGGCCAGTAGGTCCGCATTGCGCGTGCGGAGGGTGACGTCTGCGAAGCGCGGGTCGTCGCTCAGCTCGGGGCAGTCCAGCGCGCGGCACAGCCCGCCGAACTCCGCATCGGAGATGGCAAAGATGGTCATGTGGCCATCCTTGGTCTGCCGCACGCTCAGCAGCCCCGCCAGCGGCGCGGGCGGCGTGACCCCCTCGCCGAGAAACGTGTAGCTCTGCATCGTGTCCGGCCAGAGGAAGGCAATCGCGGTATCGAGCATGGAGAGCCGTACGTGCTGCCCCCCGGCGCCGCGCTCTCGCGCGAAGAGCGCCGCAGTGATGGCCTGGGCCGCCGTGACCGCCGTGACCTTGTCGCACACGATGTTCCGCACGAGCTCGGGCACGCCGGTTTTCGGGTCGGCCTGTGATGCCGCCATCCCCGAGATCGCCTGAATGATGATGTCGTAGACGCGCCGCCGCGCGTAGGGACCGGTCTCCCCGAAGCCGCTGATCGAGACATAGACCAGGTCCGGATAGCGCGGCCTGAGCTCGGCCTCTCCGAAGCCGAGGGCATGCATGACGCCGGGGCGGAAGTTCTGTACCAGCACGTCGGCACCCGCCAGGAGCTTGTGCAGGAGCTCGCGTCCATGGGGCTGGCGCAGGTTCAGCACGATCGAGCGCTTGTTGCGGTTGAGGGTGGTAAAGATGGCGGAGAGCCCACCGCGCGCGCAGCCAATGTGTCGAATCAGATCACCAGTACCGGGGATCTCGACCTTGACTACCTCCGCACCCTGGTCCCCCAGGACGCACGTGGCCATGGGCCCCGAGACCATCGAGGTCAAATCGATCACACGAATGCCTTCGAGCGGCCCGGCCATCTCTTCCTCCTGGCGCGCGCAGGCCTTATTCTAACACCCCGTCAGATTCGGCGAGGACAACGTAAGGGGCTCGAAATGCATGTAAAGGAGCTTCTCGACCTCTCAGGCAGAACCGCACTCGTCACGGGTGGGGGCCGCGGCATCGGCCGCCACATCGCACTCGGTCTGGCTGAGGCCGGGGCCGACGTATTCGTGGCCTCGCGCAAGCTGCCGAACTGCCGCGAGGTGGCACAGGCGATCGAGAAGCTTGGCCGCCGTGCCTGGGCGATCGAGAGCGACCTCTCCCGTCCCGACGACGTCGAGGCCCTCGCGCACCGGGTCCTGGGGGAGGTGGAGCGGCTACACATCCTGGTGAACAACGCGGCCGCGATCTGGGGCGCGCCCACGCTGGAGTACCCACTCGAGGGCTGGGACAAGGTCTTCGCTACCAACGTGCGGGGACTCTGGCTGCTATCGCAACATCTGGCTCGCCACATGAAAGACAAGGGCGGCGGTTGCATCCTGCATGTGAGCTCGATCTCGGGCTTGCGCGGCAACACCGAAGAAGATCAACCTACGATCGCCTACAACGCCAGCAAGGGGGCCGTGATCACACTAACCAAGGATATGGCCGTCAAGCTCGCGCCCCACGGCATCCGCGTAAACTCGCTCGCTCCGGGTGCATTTATGACCGACATGATGAATCACATCCGACACGACGAGGCGACCCTGCGCGCCTTCAACGCAAATATTCCCCTCGGCCGCTCGGGTCAGGAGGACGACGTGAAGGGCGCCGCTGTCTTTCTGGTGAGTGACGCCGCCCAGTTCATCACCGGCCAGACGCTCTGCGTCGATGGCGGCTGCATGGCCCGCTAGCCGCCCCAAGACGTCGGGGCACGACCGACCCAGCGAGTCGAGTGCGCAGGCCGCTACGACGCCGACCAATCGTAGTACTGCACCTCGATCATCAGCGGGAGCCGGTAGCGTACGTAGAAGTTGTGGAGCTTCACGACCTTGAAGTCGTCGGTGTTGCGCTCGATGATCTCGACGCGGTCATCTTGCTCCTTGAACTTGCGGGCGCGCTCGAGCAGGCCCTCGAGCTCCTGGAGCGACCCGACCGACATCCCGAAGTGGTCCATGCCGGGACAGGTCATGGGCTTCGGGTCCGCTACCAGGAAGACGAACTGATCGCCGCGGTAGGCCTGCAGGACCAGCCGCTTATCATCTTCGGTCAGGGACGGAATCTCGGTCCAGCCGAACACGTCTTCGTAGAAGCGCAGCAGCTCCGCCCTTCCAGCCTTGCTCAGAAGCTCGGCCGGTACGCTCATGGCCACGTGATTGAAGCGGGGCTTACGCTGGTGGTCTGTGGTCTCGGGCATGGTCCCTCCTTCCGCTGGGCGCGACGAGCACCTTGCCGCCGAGCTGACCGGCGGCGAGCCGCTCCATCGCAGCCAGCATTCCCTCGAGCGGAACATCCTCCGCTTCCAGCAGCAGATCCGCCGGAACCTTTCCGCTGGCCAGTAGCGCCAGAGCATCCTCGAATCCGCTCGCGTCGTAATTGTAGGCACCGGTCAGAACCAGCTCATTGAGCAGCACGCGATTGTGGTCCAGCTTGGGACGTTTCATCCCCGTTCCCACGAGCACCAGCCGGCCTCCCCGCTCGAGTTGTGCGAGGGCGGTCTGGATGGCGGCGGGCTGGCCGGAGCACTCGAATGCCACGTGGTAGGCGTCCTCACTCACGAGATCAGGCATGGCCGGCCGCTCGAGCTCCTCGGGCTCGACGGTGCGCGTGGCCCCGAGCCGCTGCGCCAGCGCCCGACGCACGGGCGAGGGCTCGCTTACGGTGATGTCGTCCATCCCTCTTGCTCGGAGCGCCGCGAGCGTGAAGCTTCCGATGGGACCGGCCCCCGTGATCAGCGCTCGCTGCCGGGGCCGGATCTCGCTCAGCGTGATCGCGTGCAGCACTACCGCCATGGGCTCGGTCAGCGCAGCGACCCGCAGCGAGAGCCCCTCGGGCACGCGCTAGAGCTGTTCCTCGTGCACGCATACGTACTCCGCGAACGCGCCCTGGTACTCAGCCTCTGCGCCCAGCCTATCCCGAGTGGCACAGAGTGAAGTCCGCCCCACCCGGCAGAACTCGCAGCGGCCGCAGGGTGGCTTGCCGGGACGCGCCACGACTCGGTCGCCGCGGGCCCAAGCGCTCACCTCGGTTCCCAGCTCCACAATCCGGCCCGAGTACTCGTGCCCACCAATGGAGCGGGGCCGGCCCATCCCTTCCAGCACGAGGTGGAGGTCGGTGCCACAGATTCCGCAGTGACTGACGTCGACCAGTACGTCGCGGGGCCCGAGCGCGGGCAGCGGCTGCTGCTCGACCTCGAGCTTGTGCGGCGCGTGATACACGGCCGCCTTCATGCGCTGGGGCAGGGCGTCGGCCATCAAGCCTTCTCGTAGGTGTGGCCATCAATCTCCGCACGCTCCGCCTCGAGACGCCGCAGGGCGGCCTCCCGCAACGGTCCAACCTGGATCTTCTGATTCCCGGTATACGAGAGTTCAGAGGCGCTGAAGAAAAGCACGCGCTTCGGGACCTTGTAAGGCGCCAGCTTGGAGCGCAGGTAGCTCTTGACCTCGGCCTCGCTCACCTGCGCGCCCTCCCGGGGAACCGCACACACGACCAGCGCCTCGCCCAGCGTGGGATGGGGCACGCCCACGGGCAGGCCGACGCGCAGATTCTTGTAGCCCTCGAGCTGCCGCTCGATCTCCACGGGAGAGACGTTGGCACCGCCGGTCTTGATCATGCCGGAGATGCGCCCGGTCCAGTGCACATAACCTTCCTCATCGAGCCAGCCGCCGTCCTGGGTGCGGAAGAAACCGTTCTCATCGAGATAGGCCTCGGGTACGACCTTGTAGTAGCCGCGCATCAAGGTCACGCCTTTGACGGCGATCTCGCCTGCCTGTCCCGTGGGGACCGGCTCGCCGCTCTCCGGGTCGACCACCCGCAGCTGCATCCCTGGAAGCGCCATCCCGCTGGTCGAGCGCCGGATCTCGGCCGGAGCGTCCGAAGGAATCGAGGCTGCAAGCGTGAAGGTCTCGCTGAGACCGTAGGAGCCGCCGGGTCCCCACTCATCCTTCTCGATCCCGGCGAGCTTCGCCAGCTGGGTCGAGAAGTTGACCTTGCGCAGACTGCTGAAGTCCCGGTCCGAGGCGGAGGGGTGCTCGGCCAGCGCCTTGTCCTGGTGCGCCCAGGCGTGGACCGTGGTCGCGCGCTCCGACTCGATCAGCTCGAGTGCACGTCCCGGCTCGAAGTACTCCTGCACGATCAGACACGCGCCGGCGGCCAGCGTGGCGCCGAGGGACATGCAGATCCCGGCCGTCCAGAAGAAGGGCTGGGCGGTCCAGACGCGATCGTCGGGATCGAGCCGCATCTGCTCCGCGAAGCGCCAGCTCTCGATGATGCCCGCACGCTGCGCGTGCAGCACACCCTTGGGGTGCGCGGTCGTGCCCGAGGTATAGATGATGAGGGCGTCATCGGCGGGGTGCACCTCTGCGCAGGCCGCATCCAGCAGCGCATCGCTCACGCCTTCGCCCAGAGCGAGCAGCTCGTCCCAGGTCTGCACGCTCCCACGCGCCTCTTCCAGCTCGAGGCAGACCACCCGTCGCAGCTGAGGCAATGCCTCGCAGCGCAGCGCTCCCGGCTCGCCGGCCGCGAGCTCCGGATGGTCTCGGACCAGCTCATCGAGATAGGCGTGCTTCAGGAGCGAGCGCTGCAGCAGCAGGAGCGAAGCGTCACCGTGACGCAGGATGTAGTCCCGCTCCTCGGGCCTCGCAAAGGTATTGACCGGCACCAGCACGCCCCCGACGAGGCCCACCGCGAAGAGCGCAAAGATCCACTCGGGGCGGTTCGACATGAGCACCGCAACGCGCGCGCCCTTGACGACCCCCGCGCCGATCAGCGCACGCGCGAGGCGACGGACTTCCGACTCGAGCTCGCGATAGCTAAGCCTTTGCCCCTCGAAGACGATCGCCTCACGCTCCCCATAGCGCAGCGCGATATCGCTCAGAAAGTGCCCGAACGTGAGTCGCGAGGGATCCTGTCCAACAGAGCTGTCGGAGGGGGTCGCCACGGGTCCTAGCGCCACGGGTCTTACCCGCTCGGCAGCCGGACCTCCGCGTTGCCGACTGCCATGACCTCGTCCCGGTGGTTGGTCATGTTCACCCTGACGGTGGCGATGGGATCCCCCGAGCGCTCGTCGTACTGCACGTCGGTGACCTCGCCCTTGAGGTAGGTCACCTCGCCCGTGAACGCGGGGGAGCGGTACTTCATGTCGCTGTGCACGACGAAGCCCCACTCGCCGGCCCAGTTGGTGAGGTAGTCGATGATCCAGGCCCCCATCGAAGCGCCGTAGCCGTAGCCGCGCGGCATCCCGATGAGCTGGGCGTAGCGCGGCTGCACGTGTCCGCGCGAAGGCCCCTTGTAGAGGCCATCCGCGTTGGCAGGATCGACCTTGGCTCCCTCCTCGTCGCGCGACATCTCAGCGATCCAGCCCGCTTTCATGGTCGATGATTCGCCTTCCTCGTAGCTCGAGCCCCAGATGGTCATCAGGTAGGAACGCCACTCGGTAGTGAAGCTCATGATCGTGTGCGGCCCAATCACGCGCGTGGGGAGCTTGTGACCGGCTTTCACGAAGAGGCGCTTCTCGTGTCCGAGATCGAGGAAGGAGCGGTAGTACTCCATCTTCCGCTCCTCGAACTCGGCGAGCTGCTCGTCCGTCCACTCGGGGTCCTTCGTATCCGTGAACGCGGCCCGCTTGCGCGCCTCTTCAGCGATGTAGCGGATCGAGGTCGAGCGCTGCCGGGCGATGATCTCGCCGTTCTGATTGATGTAGGTCGTATCGCCTCGGGAGAACATCGTAGGGCCCGCGAACTTGGTCTCCTTAACCACGTAGTCGAAGAGCATGCGCTCGGATCGGATCACGTCGCCGGGCCGGATGGACGGGCCGAAGCACCACCACTCGTCGCCGCCAAAGAGCATGTGCGTGCCCGGAATCGTGCCCTGAATGGCCGGTGTGGCGCCGTGTCCAACGGTGGCGCAGACGGTGAACGACTGCGGTGCAATGATCTCGCCGAAGCGGCTCTCGGCCGCGTACGGATCGTCGTAGTAGAGTGGATTGGGATTCTGCATCCCCTGTGCCCAGCGCCGGATATCATTGATGTGGATGGGCTCCTTGAGCTGGCCGCCCCCGAGGGGAACACCCACCCACTTGTCCACGTGCGAGGTATCCAGCGTTACCTTCTCACTCACTTTCGCTTCCTCCATCCCCGCTAGCTCAAGCCGTACACGCGGCAGATATTGCCCGCGAGGATCAGGTGCCGCTCGTCCGCCGGAACGCCCCGCATCATCTCCCCCACGATCTTGCGGCTATAGGGCCAGTCACAGCCGTGGTGCGGAAAGTCGGTCGACCAGGCCATGTTCCTCACACCGACATCGTAGCGGTTGTTCACGCCGACTTTGTCCTCGATGAACGTGCACAGGAAGTGGCGATGGAAGTACTCGCTCGGCAGATGCTTGATCGTGAGGCCCGTGTGCGTACGATTGCGCCAATAGAAGTTGTCGAGCTGCTCGAGCGCGGTCGGAATCCAACCGACGTCCACCTCGACGCCCAGGATCTGCAGCTTCGGATAGCGATCGAAGACGCCGGAGACGATCAGCTCGCACATGATCGGTGGGAAGTTGAGCATCCCCGCCATGGCCATATTGCCGATGGCGGCGGGCCCGGTGAGAGGGCCGGTGCTGGAACGGCTGCGCTGGATATTGATGTGGATGCTGATCGGCATCCCCAGCTCCACCGCGGCCGCGAAGAAGCGGTCGTCTTCATCGCCCAGGGTGTCGTTGCCAGCGGGCCAGGCGGAGATGATCGCTCCCCGCACACCTTTCTCCTTGTTGCGCTTGAGCTCGGCGATGGCCTCCCTCACGCCCAGGTTTGGGATCTGCGCCAGGTGGAAGAGACGCTCCGGGTCCGTGGCACAGAACTCGTCTCTCATGAAATTGTTGTAGGCCTGGATGCCGGCGCGGTGGAAGTCCACGTCCTCCTTGTTGCGCATGAAGTAGTACATGGTGCGCTGGCTCGGATACATGAACTCCGCGTCGATGCCGTCGAAGTCCATGTCCTCCAGGCGCGCCTTGGGCTCGAAGCAGGACTGGCGGATGGAGTCGTAGGTGCTGCCCTCCCACTTCATGTCCTCGTAGCGCTGCCCGGCCGTGGTCACGAGCCCGATCTTCATGGGCGGCTTGCCGTCATTAAACTGCCAGGCGTCGCCGCCGGCTTCGTCCTTCACCAGCCGTGGCGCGTGGTCCTGGTGCTTCTTGGGCAGCCAGGTCTGCCAGATGTGCTTGGGCTCGAGGACGTGACAGTCCGCGTCAATCAGTCTGTACTCGCGCATGCTCCCTACCCTCCGGGTGACCAAGTGTAACCCCAGGCCACCTGAGCCGTAATCTGACGACCCATCAGATTTCTTATATATCTGATCGCGACGGAAGGCAAGAGCTTTTTCCCGAGCGCTAATCGCCTGTCGGAGCTAGGTTTTTCCGGGATCGCCTGGAGGCACGGCTTGACCCTTCTGCGCCTCGGGCCGTAGCGTAGCCGGGATGTCGATCCTACGGCTCACGCACATCGGAATCTGCGTCTCGGACATGGAGCGTTCGCTGCGCTTTTACCGTGATCTGCTCGGCTTCAACTACCTCTCCCGGCTGGACGTGGAAGGCGAGCCCAGCAATACCCTGCTCGAGCTACCGGACGTCAAGCTGCGCGCCGAGTATCTGGAACGGGACGGCACACGGATCGAGCTGCTCCACTACGCCTCGCCCGGGACCCAGGGAGACGGCTCGCCCCCAGCCATGAACCGACTCGGTCTCACGCACCTCTCCCTGCGCGTGGAAAACCTCGAGCTGCTGCTGAAAGAGCTCGCCGGCGCGGGCGTCCGCGTGCTCGAGTCCACAAACGTGTACAACCCGGATTTTCGGGCCGGCGCGGTCTTCATCACCGATCCCGATGGGACGCGCATCGAGCTGGTGACCGCCCCGGGCGATCCGGCGCGTCCCCCGGGAGGCTGATCAGCGGCTCGGCTCGATGCGGGCGTTGGGATCGGGGTTCCAATTCGGCTGCCTGCGCTCGACGAAGGCCCGTGGACCTTCCACGAAGTCCGGATGGTTCCAGTGCAGCCGCAAGAGCGCCCAGGCGTACTCGAGCGCGTCGTGGTAGCCGCGCTCGAGCGAGCCCCAGATCGCCTGCTGAGACAGCGACATCGCCTGCGGCGAGTTCTCGAGCATGGCCCGCGCCATCCCTTCCGCGGTGCTCATGAGCTCACCCGGCTGGACGAGCTCGTCCACCAGCCCCAGCTCGTACGCGCGCCGGGCCGGCATACGGTAGTGGCGTCCCATGAGCGTCATGCGCAGGGCGGAGCCCAGCGGCAGGCGCTTGGCAAGGCCCACGTTCTCCAACGCCCCTACCATGCCCACGTTGACGTGGGTATCCATGAAGGCGGCGTTCTCGGAAGCAACCACGATGTCGGCGTCCACCACGAAGTGCAGTCCTGCTCCCACGACGAGACCGTTGACGGCGCAGATGGTGGGCTTCCACACATCGTTGTGTCGTGGAGACCAGAAGACGTCCTGCCGCAACGGGAGGTTGTTCGCGACCGAGCCCGACTCGTCCACTGAGCTCACGTCAAAGCCCGTGGAGAAGTGGCGGTCGCCGACCGCGCTGACGATCGCCACGCGAATCTCGGGATCCTCGCGCACCTCGGCCCAGATAGCACGGAAGATCTGCTCCATCTTCTTGGTCAGTGAGTTGCCCTTGTCGGGCCGGTTGATGGTGATGTACGCGATCTGATCGCGCTTCTCGTAGATCAGCCCTTCGAGAGGCTTCCCGAGATCGATGTCCTCATAGCGAAATCGAATGGCCATGCCCTACCTCCTCGCTGCCGCGATCAACGGCTCTGCTCGCCCCAGCGCGCCTCGGCCAGCGCGCGCTGGTGTCCGGCGATGCTGCCGAACTCCAGGCGCAGCGCTTGCAAACGCATGCTCCAGACGTGCAAGTCGTGTTCGCGGGTGTAACCGATCGCACCGCTGACCTGATGCGTCTCGGTGAAGACGCGGTTCGCCGCGGCAGTAGCGTGGGCGGCCGCGGCGGCCGCCGCCTGGGACGGCGCGCCCAGACACGCCGCCTCCCGCACGAGCCAGCGACTGCCCTCCAACAACACCGCACATTCGGCCAGCCGATGCTGCACCGCTTGAAACGAGCCGATCGTGCGCCCGAACTGGCGACGCTGCTTGACATAGTCGATCGTCACCGACAGGGCGGCATCCATGGTACCGACCGCTTCGGCCGCCAGCGCAACACGCCACCAGTTCCGCATGCGCTCGCCCGAGCCTCGTCCAAACGAGTCACCCGACGCGCTGCGAACGCGCCCCATCGGATAGCCAAAGCTCGAGCGCACGGGCTCAGCGTCACCAGGCTCAAGGGTGATCCAGCTGGCTTCGTCCGCGTCGAGCAGCAGCAAGCTGCGCGCGTGCGCCCCATACCGAATCGGTGATCCGTTCCCCGCGCTCGCCATTGCGACCGGCCCGGACAAGCTGCGTCCCGCCACGCCGGGGGCCACCAGCGCTCCCGCCCCGAAGGCAACCACACCGCCCGCGCGGGCGACGGCCTCCACCACCAGAACCGCCTCCAGCGGCCCCGTACCCTCTCCCAATGCCAACTCCAGGAAGCCCGCCTCGTGCAAGGCCTCCTCGAGCGCATGGTCGTACTCCGATTTCGGGGCGAGCGCGATCGCGCGCTCCGCCCCGGCGTGGCGTTCGAGCAGCGCCCCGACCGCCTCGAGGATGGCACGCTGATCGTCGTTGAGCTCGAAGTCCATGCCCTACTCCCTGGGCAAGCCGAGAAAGCGGCTCGCGATCAGGTTCAGCTGGATCTCGGTGGCGCCGACGGCCACTCCGGCCGTCATCGCCATACGGAAATTGGAGTCGGCGAAGGAGCCGTAGATCATGGCGTCTTCTCCGAACACCTCGAGCGCGAGCTCGGCCACCGCTCGATCCGCTATCGTGCCCGCTACGCGGGCGAGGTTGGAGTCCGCGCTGGGCGGGAGCTTGCGTGTGCGCTGGTCAACCACCCGGTACGTGAGCAGCCTCGCGGCCTCACACAGAACCCGAGCCTCTCCCAGCTTCTGGAGAACCATGGGGTCGGAGAGAAGGCCCCGTTCTCGAGCGTGCGCGGCGATCTGATCGACTGTCAACGCCGCGCGCGCATAGCGTGGAGCACCCACGCGCTCGTACTGGAGCGCATAGCTCACAATGGACCAGCCCTCGTTCTCGGGTCCCAGCCGACAAGAGACGGGCACACGCACGTCCGCTAGAAAGACCTCGTGGAAGTAGCGCTCCCCCACAACCGATGAAATCTCGCGCACCTCGATGCCGGGCAGATCCATCTCCGTCAGCAGGACCGAGACTCCGCGCCGCCCCTTCGAGTTCGGATCCGTCCGGACCAGGAGAAAGCAGAAATCGGCATGGTTCGCGTAGGAGGTCCAGATCTTCGTGCCGTTGACGACGTAGACATCGCCGTCGCGCAAGGCAAGCGTGCGCAGTGCGGCGAGATCGGAGCCGGCTTCCGGTTCGGAGAATCCCTGGCACCAGAGCACGTCGCCGCGCGAGATCCTCGAGAGATGCTCACGCTTCTGCTCCTCGCTGCCGTACTCCATAATGCTGGGGCCGATCCAGTTGACGTTCATGTACTGGGGGCCACGAGGCTCGCCGCGGGACCACATCTCCTCGCTCAGGATGATGTGTCGCCAGGGCGTTGCATCCGCCCCACCGTACGCCGCGGGCCAGTTCTGCGTGAGCCAGCCGCGCTCCGCCAGCTTGTGCGCGAACTCCCTGGAGAAGCTCGCCTGCGCCTCGCTACCAGGTCCGCCCTTGGAGATCTCATCCCAGTCGGACGGCAAGGTCGCGTCGAGGAACTCGGCCAGCTCCCGCCGGAACTCCCCGTCCTCCTGCGACCAGTTGAACTCCACGCTACCTCTCCCCGCGCCGACTAACCCGCATTGAGCAGGTCGAACACTTCTTGGTACATGGCGAGCTTGAGTGTGTGCAGGCTGTTGCGGTCTTTGCCCGCGGCCGCGGAGGCCCGCTCGATGGCTCTGGCGGTGAGCTCTTCCAGAGGAGCTGCTTCATCCACGATTCCCCGCGCTTCGGCCTCCGCTCCGCCGTAGCGCGCTCCCGTTAGAAGCGCGTCACGAAACGCAGCGGGAGAGAGACGACGCTGAATCAACGCCAGCATTCCCGGCCGGAAGCGGAGCTTGAGATCGACCTCGGGAAAGCAGAAGTAGCCCCGGTCCCCGCGCATAACCCGATAGTCATGCGCCAGGGCCATCACGGCCCCGGCGCCAAACGCGTGACCGTTGAGGGCCGCGACCGTGGGGACGCCGAAGACGAGCAGGCGAGCCCACAAGGCCTGCGTGTCGTTCAGAAAGGTGCGTGCCTCCTCTCGTGCGATGCTGCCCATCCAGCCGAGGTTGAAGCCGTTCGAGTAGAACTTGCCATCGGCCGTGGTCACCAGCACGATCGGATCGGTGGAGGCCTCGACCTGATCGAGCGCGTGTCCCACTTCGTCGAGGAAGACGCGATCAAGACGGTTCTCGTCCTGCCCCAGGTTCAGGATGAAGGCATTCCCTTCACGCTTGAGCTGAATGTCAGCCAAATCCGGTCACTCCCCCAGTGTGATGACGTAGTTTCCGAACTTGTCCACCTCAGCTGCCTGTCCGGGATAGAGCACGATCGTTGTGAACTTCTCCTCAACGATTGCCGGACCCTCGAAGGTATGGCCGAAACCGACCAGCGTGCCATCGTAGACCGGCGTATCGATGAACCGGTCTCCGAAGTAAACAGGGCGCCGCTCCCGTAGGGCGCTCGCTGTAGAAGCTGTGCTCCAGGGGTACTCTCGCATCGCAGGCTTCTCTGTGAGTCCCAGTGTTTGCACCCGTACGGCGCGGATGATGGGCTCTTCCTCGCGAACGGCGTAGGAGTGAAGCTCCTCGTGCAGATCGTGGAAGCACTGAATCGTCTCGGACAGCTCCGCACTGCCCATGCGGCCGTCCCTCAGCACCATCGGCACGGCCATGTCGAAGGTCTGACCCGGGTAGCATATGTTCAGGTAGCGATTGAAATGGAGATCGCCGCGCTCAAGCCCGGCCACCTCGAGCTCGCGTTCAGCCTGAGCTTCGATCTCGGCCAACAGGGCATTAACACGGTCGGCCTGCGCAAGCCCGGCGGGCGTGATGTAGGAACGTTCCGTTTCGACTACGTAGTCTGCGATCACCAGCCCCAGTGCGGAGAACGCGGGGGAGGTCTTAGGCACGATCAGCCGGCGAATTCCGAGGTCATCGGCCTGCATCCCCGCGTGAACCGGTCCGTTGCCGCCATAGACAACCATCGTGAACTCGCGCGGGTCGTAGCCTGATTCCGAGGAGACACGGCGAATGGCGTTCGCCATATTGGCGTTCACGATACGGAAGATCCCGTAGGCAGCCTCGACCACGTCGAGACCGAGCGGCTTGCCAACCTTCTCGGAGATGGCCTCACGCACGCCCTGTGTCGTGAGTTTGAACTCGCCACCACAGAGCGCAGTCGGATTGATGTAGCCAAGCACCAGATTGGCATCGGTCACGGTCGGCTCGCTGCCCCCCAGGCCGTAGCAGATCGGTCCCGGGTCCGCTTTGGCGCTCTTCGGTCCGACCTTGAGCGTTCCGGCCTCGACGTGGGCGATCGAGCCCCCCCCCGCACCGATTGAATGCATCTCGAGCATCGGCAGCCCCACCAGGTAGCGGTGCTGCCAGTTCCAGTAACTTCGAATGCGGGGCTTTCCGTTCTTCACGAGGCAGGCCTCGTAGCTCGTCCCGCCCATGTCGATCGCGATGAAGTCCTGAATTCCCGCCAGCTCGGCCAGTGCACACGCACCCGTCACCCCCCCCGTGGGACCCGAGCCCAGCGTGGCGACGGCTCGCTTGGCCATCGACCCGGCCGTAGCGATGCCGCCGTTCGACTGCATGATCAGGAGATCGCGTTCGTAACCGGCTCTTCTCAGGGCCTGCTCCAGACGCTCCAGGTACGTCGCCACGCTCGGGCCTACATAAGCATCTACGAGCGTGGTCGAGGTGCGCTCGAACTCGGGGGCCGACGGCATCACTACGTGAGAGAGGGAGATCCGCACTCCCGGATACTCCTCTTCGATGATCTCCTTCACTCTTAGCTCGTGCGCCGGATTGATAAAGGAGAAGAGCAGCACCACGGCAATCGACTCGATGCCCTGCTTCTTAAGCCGTCGCACCGCCCGGCGCACAGCCGCTTCGTCCAGCGGCCTGACCACCTTCCCCCGGAAGTCGAGACGCTCCGGAACGCCGAAGCGCGCGCGTCGTCTGGCAATCGGCACGGGCGGGGGATAGGCGGGATCCCAGATCTCCTCCTTGAAGCCGCGTCGGATCTCGATCTCGTCGCGGTGTCCCTCGGTGGTGATGAGACCAGTCAAGGCACCGTTCATCTCAATCATGGTGTTGTCAGCGGTGGTCGTGCCATGGACGATCAGATCGGTGCGGGCCAGGAAATCGGCGATATCCAGGCCTGCTTTTTCCGCCAGCTCGGCGATCGCATGCATGACCCCGAGCGATTGATCGGGCAGACTCGTCGGCGTCTTCGTCAACACGATGTCTCCGTCCGCTTGGACGAGAATCGTATCGGTGAAGGTTCCGCCTACGTCGATGCCGATGCGATAGCCCATAAAGTCGAGCTCCTAGGACTGCGTCCGCTCCGGCCTCAGCCGAGCCCTCGTGCGCTCCGTTCCCTTTCGGTCCACCTCGAGATCGTACTCCTCAGCGCTTCCGCTGAATAAGACGCCGTACTCCTTGGCCGCCGCCTCGACCGACACGTACTCGTCGAGCACGTCCTCCCTCACTTGCTCCGGGTCGCGCTGGAAGGGATCCCCCCAGCCACCGCCGCCGCCGTAGCAGTACTCGATGCCTTCACCCGCCTTGTGAGGGACGAAGTTCGCCATGCAATCGATCTCTCGCGGCTTGGGCCCGCCGTAGTTCACGATCAAGCGGTTGGGACTTCCGTCCCGCCCGCCGGCCATGCCCGCCATGGGGTAGCGGATCCCAACCATGTAGGTCTGGATCGACGCCGGCGCCGTTAACCGTTTGACGTAACGAGAGCCCGGGCAGCCGCGCCACTGCCCCGGACCGCCGCTGTCGGTCAGGTAGTCGCAGCACTCGTGCCGCACCGGGAAGATGGACTCATTGATCTCGGCCGGCGCCCGCACCAGGTTTCCGAACGTGGCGGGCATCGACCCCCATCCATCCTGGCCATGAACGGCACCGCAGTAGGCGGCGAGGGTGTCGACGGAGTGGTCCACGAACATCTCGCCGGTATCCGGGTGGGTACCCACCACGACGGTCGGCATACCTAGCTTGTAGATCTGTGGCGTAGCTCTTTCGGGGATCACGCGCGCCAGCGCCAGCGCGATCGCCTCCCCCACCTCCACGCCGGGATGGTGCGTCCCCGCAGACACCGTCTTCCCATCCTCCGGGTTCAGACAACAGCCCTTCGGCACCACCAGCTCGATCGAGTCGAAAAAACCCTCGTTCTTCGGGATCATGGGATCCATCATCGTCGCCAGCTGAGCCACCACGTAGCCACGCGTGTTCCCGTAGCTCGACCACGCCTGAAGCTCCGGCCTTTCGTCCGAACCTGTGAAGTCCACCCGCAGACGCTCCCCCGCCACCGTCACCTTGCAGTGCACGTGGATGTCCTGATTGCCCTTGGGATCGTGGTCCACGTACGCGTCCGATTCATACTCCCCGTCCGGCCATGACGAAACCTCTTCCCGAAAACGCCGCGCCGCATACTGGATCGAGTGCTCCACCGCCTCCCGCACCGCCCCCACGCCGTGCCGGTCGAGCAGCTCCCGCAAACGCTTCACCCCGTGCTGCGCCGCCCCCACCTGGGCCCGCAGGTCCCCCATGAACGTCGGCGTGCGGTTGTTCACCCCGATCATGTACATCACATCCCGACGCTCCACGCCCCGGTCGTACATCTTCAGCGCCGGGAAACGCACGCCCTCCGCCCAGATGTCCAGCGCCTCCGCGTTGTAGCCCCCCGGCATCCCCCCGCCGGTGTCCGCGTGGTGACACTGGATCGAGGCAATCAACACCAGCTCGCCCTCCACTACCACCGGCGAGAACACGTTGTAGTCGGGCAGGTGGCCCCCACCGTGGTAGGGGTCGTTCGCCACCAGCACGTCGCCCTCGTTGAGCCCCTCCTCCTTGAAGAACTCCAGCGCGAAGCGCACCGGCAGGGTGGAGGAGAGCATAAACTGGGGAATGCCCACCGAGAGCGCCGCCAGCCGGCCCGTGGCATCCAGAATGGTGGCGTTGCGTTCGTTGGACTGGTTCAGGATGGGCGTGGTCGCCGTCAAGGATACGTGCGTCGCCATCTCGTAGGCCACCGTCTCCATCGCGCCCCGAATCACCTCCGCGGTGACCGAGTCGACGGCACCAGTGTCCGGCCGCGAGTCCATCGTCATGAAGTGACCCGCTGCCACTTGGGCTTGCGCCGCTCGGCGAAGGCGCGCGGCCCCTCGCGCGTGTCGGGATGATTCGTGTGCTCGCGGATAATGGACCAGGCAAGCTCCAGCGCCTCGTCCAGGCCGTGGTTGAGACTTCCCCAGATCGCGCGCTTGCTGGCCATTAGGGCCGCTGGGGAGTTCTCCATGATCTTCTGGGCCAGCTCGGTTGCACGAGGCATGAGCTGCTCCTTCGGAACCACATCCCCGACCAGGCCCAGCTCGTAAGCGCGCTGGGCGCTCATGCGCTCGGTCCCACCCAGGAAGGCCATGCGCAACACGGCCTCCATACCGATCCGCCGGATCAGGCCCACGGGCTCCTCGCCCGACACGAGCCCGACCTTGACGTGGTTGTCGAAGAAGGTGGCGTGTTCCGCCGCGACGATGAGGTCGCTATCGGCGATGAAGTGCAGGCCCCCACCCGTCACCATGCCGTTTACAGCGGTGATCACCGGCTTCCAGCACTGGTTCTGGATGGCCGTAAACCGGAGGGACGCGAGCGTGCCCGCCACGCCCTCCTCGCCCACCTGCGACTTGCCCTCGGCAGCATCCAGCATGTCGAACCCCGTACACAGGCTGCGCTCCCCAGCACCGGTCACGATCGCCACCACTACGTCCGGGTCCTGCTTTACATCATCCCAGGCCTGCGGCAACTCGCGCGACATGGTGGTATCGATGGCGTTCAGGCGCTGCGGCCGATTCAGCGTAATGAACGCGATCCCGTCCTTCTTCTCGTAGATGAGGGTCTCGAAACCCATGCGCACCTCCTGCTGGTTCGATCCAGCGAGCCGATACCCCATTCTACCAACTGGCCCCCGACCCCGGGCGGAGCTGGATTTGATAGGCTGGCCCTGGTTCTACGCGAGTGCGTTATGCAGCTTCCTGACTACACGCCCACGATCCCCGCGATGCTACACAGGCTCGCGCAGCGCTTCGGCGAGCGGGAGCTCGTGGTGCTGAACGAGCGTCGGCTGCGCTACGTGGAGCTGGAGGCCGCCTCGGCCCGGCTGGCGCGAGGACTGCTGAGAGCGGGCGTCGGCAAGGGGACCCGGGTGGGTCTGCTGATGCCGAACGGGCCGGACTGGATGATCGCCTGGTTCGCCGCAGCGCGCGTCGGCGCGCTGGCCGTGCCCATCAACACCTTCTACCAGGCCCGGGAGCTCGGCTGGCTGCTGCAGCATGCCGACATTCACACGCTGCTCTGTGTCTCTCGCTACCTGAACCACGATTATCTCGAGCGGCTCGAGCAGAGCGTGCCCGAGCTGGGGCCTCAGACCCAGCCCGACCTCTGCCTCAGCACCCTGCCGTATCTGCGCGCGGTCTACGTCTGGGGCGAGTCGGATCGCAAGTGGGCGCGCAGCGGTACGGCGCTCGATGCGCAGGCAGATGCCGATCCCAACTTCGACGCCGACTTCCTGCGTGCGGTGGAGGGCCAGGTCACAGCCGCAGATCCCGCCATGCTCATCTACAGCTCAGGCAGCGTGGCCGATCCCAAGGGCGCGCTCCACACGCACGGCGCGCTGGTGCGCCACTCCTACCAGCTCGCCACGATGCGCGATTTGACGCAGGACGACCGCGTGTGGTCCCCCATGCCCTTCTTCTGGATCGGGGGTCTGGTGTTCTCGCTGCTGGGAACGATGCATCACGGTGCGTGCCTGATCACGGAGGACTTCTTCGAGCCGGGCAAGACACTCGACCTACTCGAGCGGGAGCGCGTGACGGTCGCAGCGGGCTGGCCCCATTACGGGAAGGCGCTATCGGACCACCCGAGCTTCAAGCAGCGAGACCTCTCCAGGATCCGCTCTGGCAACATCTACGCATTGCAGGACGGGCCGGTCGATCCGGAGCTGCGCGGCAACTCCCTGGGCATGACCGAGACCTGCGGGCCCCACACCTACGTGGAGGGCGAGCTGCCGGAGGAGCAGCGGGGCTCGTACGGCCCCGTCGTGCCCGGCCTCGAGCACAAGGTGATCGATCCCGACACCGCTGCGATCCTACCTCCGGGCACGCCGGGGGAGATCTGCGTGCGCGGCTACAGCCTGATGCAAGGCCTTTACAAGGTCGAGCGCGAGGCGACCTTTGATGCCGACGGCTACTACCACACAGGTGACGTGGGCTATTTCAAGGACGGGATCCTCTACTTCCAGGGCCGGCAGGGAGACATGATCAAGACCGGCGGCGCCAATGTGGCCCCGGTCGAGATCGAGAAGCTGCTCGAGTCGTATCCCGAGGTCAAGGAGGCCTTCGTGGTGGGCGTATCTGATCCCGTACGAGGACAGAACGTGGCCGCGGCGATCGTGCCCCAGCCGGGAGCGTCCATCGACCCGGACAGCGTGCGGGCCCGGGTGAAGACCGAGCTCTCCGCCTACAAGGTGCCCCGCTACGTGCTCTTCTACGAGCACGACGCCCTGCCCTTCACCGACAGCGGCAAGATCGACAAGCGCCGGCTCGAGGAGCTGCTCGCGGCCCGGATCGCCGAGGAAGCTTGACCGACTGCAGCTCTGTAGCTCGTCGAACCCCCTCTACGCTCTGCTGAAAAGTTGCCCTTAATAAGCGAGGGGCTGATAGGCTGGCAGCGGCGTTTCCAGCACTGCTTTACGAGGAGTTCCGCATGCACGCCATCCGTCTGTCTCACTCCTGCGCGATCGCGCTGGCCGGCCTGCTACTCGCCCTCGTAGCTCTGCCCCACGGATCCGCACAGGCGCAGCTCGGCCAGGACGACCAGAACTGCATCAACGAGCTGAACAAGAACTTCGCGAAGGTGGCGAAGGCCCAGGCCAAGGACATCTGCCAGTGCCTGAAGAACGGGTCGAAAGGCAAGCTCTCGGGCGAGACGATCGAGGAGTGCACCACCTCCGATAGCAAGGGCAAGGTAGCCAAGGCCAAGAGCAAGGCGCTCGCGAAGGCGGCCTCCAAGTGCACGGTGAGGCCACCCTTCGGACCGACCGCTGCCGAGGGCGCCAATCAGGTCGCGATGTCGAAGGAGCTCGACCTGATCCACGAGATCTTCGGATCCGATCTGGATACGGCGATCATCCTTCAGAGCAACGACAAGGACTCGGGCAAGTGCCAGCTGGACGTCGCCAAGGCGACGAAAAAGTGCCAGGAGACGAAGCTCAAGGCGTTCAACCAGTGCAAGAAGAACGGGCTGAAGGACCAGAGCATCCAGAGCTTCGTAGACCTTCAGGCCTGCATGGGTCAGGACCCGAAGGGCAAGATCGCCAAGGCGTGCGTGGAGAAGCTGTCGGGCAGGATCGCCAAGTGCGACTCGTCCGTCGATCTCTCGGACGCGTTCCCAGGCTGTGGCACGGACGATCCCGGCGAGCTCGGGAGCTGTCTCGACGCCCTGGTCGAGTGCGCCGTGTGCCGGGCGCTCAATCAGGTCGACAACCTCGCGCGTGATTGCGACTCGTTCGACGACGGAGTGGTGAACGGGAGCTGTGGCCCGCTGCCGGTCGAGCAGGAGACGCTGAACCTCCCGAGCAGCGCCCAGCCTGCCGAGACACCCGGGACTCCGGGCGTGGTCGTCGATCCCAATTCACCGCTCATCACCCAGTTCGGCGACCCCAACTTCGACCTCAACAACGCTCGCTACACGCGCTACTTCCTGGGCACGCTGCTGGAGCCGCCGCCCGCGGCCCAGCCCGACGCGATCCTGATCCTCATCCCGGGCTTCCAGGGCGGTGCCGGGAGCTTCAAGATATTGGCCGAGAACCTGATCCGCCGGGCCTTCCTGCAGAGTGGCTTGACCCTCGAGGTTTGGGCCTTCGACCGACGCTCGAAGCAGCTTGAGGATGCGGTCGGACTCGACATCGCCGAGGCGGTGCTCGATCCGAATATCGCACTGGACTGGCTCTACGGGGCGGAGCTGGGCCTGAGCCTGCACCCGGCGCTGGTGAGCGGCCCCAACCGGCGCGCGATTTTCCACAACACCAGCGACGACATCCCGTTCCTCGCCAGCTGGACCGAGCTCGTCTTCTCGCGGGACATCGATGCCGTGGTGGAGGAAGCGCGCGCTACGGCCACGAACGCCAACGTGTTCCTCGGTGGCCACTCCGCCGGCGCCAGCTTCACGGGACGCTACGCCGCCACCAACTTCAATCCCGACCCGGAGGGCGCGGTGGAGGCCGGCTATGCAAAGCTGCGCGGCCTCGTTCTGCTCGAGGGCAGCGGCGGCAGCACCGCCGGGGCAGCGCCCGCGGAGGACACTCTCGACCGAATCGAGGATCGTTTCGACGGCGGCCTCTTCAACGCGGTCAAGTCGGACCAGCCGAGCTGTGTCGACGGCACGCTCTGCGACCCGAACAACCCGGTGGCCTGTAGCGGCAAGGGCAAGCAGACCTGCACGGGGCCCAGATTGGCCTATGACTTGCGTGACGGCCTACTCAACCCGCGCGTGATCGCAGCGGTCGAGCCTTTAAGCATCCAGGCCGTCACCGATCCTGACTCGGGACAGATTATCCTGCAGGTGGACCAGAACGGCATACCAGGCAACAACGCGATCGATCAAGTCCCCGACCTCTTCGGCCTGAGTCTTATTCTGCCCGATAGTTATACCGTCGAGGCTGGGTTCGGAAGCTTCATCGACGATGACGGCTTCATCTTCGGCCTCGACGCTTCGTTGCCCATCTCTCTGGGCTTCACGGGGCCTACCGTGAATGGCCTGGTGACCTGGTTGGACATCACAGAAGTGGTACCGCCCGAGGCCTTCCCGGATAACGGCCCTGCACCCACGGGTGCCCCGTTCGGGTTCTGGGGTGTGGAGAAGGAGCCGACACGCATCGACCGCGTATTGAGCGCGTTCTACGTAGGCGAGACGAATGTTCTGGAGTGGTATTACCCCTCGTCCGGGCTGAGCGTGACGAGCGGCTTACCCTCGCTGGATTCGTCGGCGCTGTCCCTCGACCCGCCCGCCGGACGCGGGCGGCGCGACATCGAAAACCTGACGCAGGCAGCGAACATCGACATCCCGGTGATCTCCTTCGGGGGCAGCAACGGTTTCGCGAGCGTGCCCGGGACATTTGTCGCATTCGGTCAGAGCATCGGGACCTGCACGGCCGCCAGCTGCGACGGCTTCACGCCTCGCGTGGTGGATCCCAACGCACCCAACGCTGCCTTCCCCACCCTGGGCGGCGTGGCCGGCGGCTACGAGGTTCACATCAGCGAGGGCTTCACACACCAGGACATCATCATGTCCGAGGACAACGCGGACAACAACGTGATCGCGCCGCTGCTCGACTTCCTCGA
>SMWZ01000041.1 GCA_004356455.1 Deltaproteobacteria bacterium | reverse complement strand
GAGGGCCCGGGCGCGCCGACGCTGCGCTCGACGGGTCGCTGGGTGAGGGCGCCCGTGCCGCAGCCGAGCTCGAGCACGTTGCGGCCCGGGGCGGCCGCCGCCTCGGCCAGGCTCGTGTGCAGGCGGGTGACGCGGCCGAGCGTCAGCAGGCGCATGCCGGCGTCGTAGCGTCGGGGCAGGGCTCGAGCCAGCGCATCAGGGCGAGCGAGCTCATGCCTGGAGCAGCTCGCGTACCGAACGCGCGAGCGCGCGGGCGAGGGCGCTCGGGTCGGCGAACACAGCGGGCTCCACGAACTGCTGCAGCAGCACACCGTCCACCAGGCCGATCACGCTGGCCGCTGCGAGCTCGGGCTCGAGTGCGCGCTCGATCTCGCCATGCTGTTGTCCCTCGACGATCAGGCGGGCGAGGTCGCGCCGGGCGCGCCGAAAGAAGGCGCGAAAGGGGCCTGCATCGAGCGTTTGCAGGTCGTAGACCAGTCGCCCCAGAGCGGCCCAGGTCCCGAAAATCCCCGTGAGCCGGTGCATGAGTCGCTCGCTGCGCTCGAGCGGACTGCCTTCGCTCTGCACGCCGCATTGAAAAGCTCTGCCTCCTCTTGCAAGAGGTCCCGGGCCAGGTCCCGCACCAGCGCGGCCTTGTCAGGGTAGTAGTGGTAGAGGGTCGAGCGACCCATCCCGGCTCGCTCCGCCACCTGGGCGAGGCCCGTGCGCGCGACCCCGCGGCGTGCGCACACGTGCCGCGCGGCGCGCCGGATCTGGCGTCGCTGTGCGGCCGCGTCGACGATCTTGGGCATGGCTTCCCTCGCGCTCTTTTTCGACACTACTGTCGAAAAAACCCCTCGGTCAAGAGGGGCTAGCGACCGCAAGGCCGCAGGCCGCGCAGCGAGGCGTAGCCGAGCGTAGTGCGCGCAGGCGAGCGCAGCTCGCCGATACCGCGCTAGTCGCGGAGCAGGGCTTCGAAGCGGGCCTTGTCGGTGGCTTTCTGGTAGGCGTCCTGAGCGCTGATACGTTCGTCTTCCACCATCGCGGCGAGCGCGTCGTCCATGGTCTGCATCCCCATCGACTTCCCAGACTGGATGATAGAGCTCAGCATGGACGTATTGGCCTCACGGATCACGTTGGGCAGCGCGGGTGTCTTGAGCAGGATCTCGTTCACCGCGCAGCGACCCTTGCCATCTGTAGTCGGGAGCAAGAGCTGGGACACGACACCGGCCAGCGACTCGGACAGGCTGATGCGGGCCTGAGGTTGCTCGTCAGCGGGGAAGGAGTCGATGATGCGGTCGATGGTCTTAACCGCGCCGTTGGTGTGTAGTGTGCCGAAGACCAGAGTCCCCATCTCGGCGGCGGTGATGGCGAGCGAGATGGTCTCGTAGTCGCGCATCTCACCGACCAGGATCACGTCCGCGTTCTGGCGGATCGCGGCCCGCAAAGCCTCCGCAAATCCGCGTGTGTGTGGCCCCACCTCGCGATGCGAGAAGGTCGACTTCTTGTTCTGGTGTACGAACTCGACCGGGTCCTCGATCGTGACGATGTGCTTGGCGTAGCTGTCGTTGATCTTGTCGATGATGGCCGCGAGCGTGGTGGACTTGCCCGAGCCCGTGGGGCCGGTCACCAGGACCAGCCCCTTCTGGGTATGCGCGAGCTGCTCGATCGCGTCGGGCAGGTTCAGCGCGTCCAGCGGAACGATCTTCTCCGGGATGATCCGGAACACGGCGCCCGCGCCTCGCTCCTGCACGAAGTAATTGGCCCGGAAGCGCGCGATGCCCTCGAGCCCGTATGCGAAATCCAGATCGTGGGTCTCCTCGTACTCGCGCCACTGGTCGGGGCTCGTGATCTCGTGCATTAGCTTGCGCAGCGAGTCGTTGGTGAGCAGCGCGTAACCATCCACTGCGCGCAGCGCGCCGTGCACGCGCATCCGCGGCTCGACCCCGCATGCGAGGTGCAGATCGGAGCCCCCGTTCTCCCTGAGATTGCGCAGAAGTGGATCGATCTGTGCCATCTGCCGCTCCTAGTCCTGGAAGCGTTTAGAGTCCACGCAGTTCCGGCGCGCCTCCGCCTTCGTGATCTGACCCGACTGCACGAGCTCGGCCAGCGAGTTGTCAAGCAGGCGCATTCCCTGCTCTACACCCGTCTGCAGCATCGACGGGAGCTGGAAGGTCTTGCTGTCGCGGATCATCTTGCCCACGGCTTTCGTGACCACGAGGATCTCCAACGCGGGCAGTAGCCCGGCTCCGTCGGCGGCCCGGACCAGACGCTGCGAGATCACGGCACGCAGCGATTCGGAGATCATGGCTCGCACCTGGTTCTGCTGATTCGGAGGGAACGCACCCACCAGTCGATCAACTGTGCGGATGGCGCTGTCGGTATGCAGCGTGGCGAGTACGAGGTGTCCGGTCTCGGCCGCCGTCAGGGCGAGCGAGATGGTCTCCCGGTCCCGCAGCTCCCCGATCACGATTACGTCCGGGTCCTCGCGCAGGGCCGCGCGCAGCGCTCGCCCGAACGACTGGGTGTGCCGGTGCACGTTGCGCTGGTTTACCAGGCAGCGCTTCGAAGTGTGAAGGTGCTCGATCGGGTCTTCGATGGTCAGAATGTGCTCGGCGCGCTCCTCGTTGATGAGATCGACCAGCGCAGCCATCGTGGTCGACTTCCCACAGCTCGCGGGTCCGGTCACCAGAACCATGCCCTGGTGATAGTTGGTGAACCTGGCGAGCGACGTCTGGAGACCAAGCTCCTCGAGCGAAGGCAGCGCCGAGGGGATAAAGCGGAAGACACCGTCTGTGCCCCGCAGCTGGCGATAGACGTTGGCGCGGAAACGCCCGAGCTCCGGCAGCGTGTAGCAGAAGTCAAGCTCGCCGTGCTTGGCGAAGAACTCGCGTTCCTCGGGCGTAAGGCTCGAGACGACCAGGCTCTCGCTGGTGGCCGGGTCCAGGGGTTCGGGCGCGTATTGGATCAGGTCGCCGTGGATGCGAAAGAGGAGCGGGGAGCCGGCATGGATATGTATGTCGCTGGCGTTGGCCTTCACCGCCTGTCGCAGTATTGCGTCGAGCGCGTCCGCCTTCTCGGAAAGGGGCTCCGGAAGGTGAACTTCGGGAGCTGCTGGAGACGCGGATACAGCCGCTGCTGCCGGACCCGAGAGCTGGACCGGCAAGCCGGCATCCCCGTTGTCTGTCGCAAGCACCCGCCGTGCGGGAAGCTTGGCGGACGTGTCCGGGGTTTCATCCTGCTCGGCCTGAGCCGTCTGTAACGCACGCCGGCGTTCCGCCTCCTTCTCGTGAGCGCGCGCCACGATCTTCTTTTGCAGCTGGATGAGCTGGGTGAGGTCCTCCGAAGTGATAAAGCCTTTCTCGACGAAGATGTCGCCGATGTTCTTGCGTTCGCCCAGCGAGCCCTGCTCGCGCGTAGCCTCGGCCAGCTGCTCCATCGTGATCAGCCCCGCGTGAACCGCAATGCGGCCCATCAGGGTCTTCGCGCGCGCGCTTGCCATATTCGCCGAATCTATCGGCAGTCGACTGAGGCGTGTTGAGAGAACCAGCACGAGCCCTCGCAGTTTCCGGTTGACCTGGGTGTGCTCGCGGGAGCAAGCTGGGAATTCGCAGTCTCGGAGGCGCTACTCGGCCAGGAAACTCGCGCCGCTCTATCCACGTCTGGCGAGGAGGGGATAGGGACAGGAGCCCAAAGGGAAGGCAGCTGGGACCGGCACTGGCCGCGTGCGCCGGCGTGCTGGCGCTGGCAGCGCTGGTGGCCCTCGCAGAATCCACGCCTCCGGCGGCAAGCGAGCTCGAACGCGCCAGCGCACGGACGGAGCCGACGCTGTCGACGCGAGCGATTCCGCCCGGTGTGGGTGGTCTCAAGACCTAGCGTGATCCGGTCACGGGCGAACGACGCTCCCCGCCGAGCGCGATTCCCCTCGAGGTCCTCGATGCACGGCAACGCACCGCCCTCAGCCGCTCGCACCTCGGCCTGGTCGAGCAGGCTGGCGTCTCCCCGGCCGGGGGCGTGCACGTGGAGCTTCAGGGCCGCTTCCGCAGCGCTGTGGTCGTCACGAAGCAGCCCGATGGAAGCTTCGCGACCCGGTGTCTGGACCAGCTGCCGGACGCCATGCGGGAGGAGTGAGCGCTGCGCTGCCTGCTGCCGGTCATGCTTGCGTTTCCCCTGTGTGTGTTGAGCGGGGCCGGACTTGCCGGCGCAGCCGCGACGATCAACGTTATCAATAACGATGGCGCGGGCGAGGGCTTCAACGACCCCACTGGGGTTGCCCCTGTGGGCGGCAACCCGGGCACGACGCTCGGCGCGCAGCGTCTGAACGCATTCGAGTTCGCGGCCGAGATCTGGGCGGACCTGATCACCAGCGATGTCGAGATCCGATTAGCGGCGGAGTTCAACCCGCTCTTCTGCGATCCGAACGTGGGCGCCGTGCTGGCGCTGGCGGGAGCCGCAGGTGTGGATCGCGATTTCGCGGGGGCGCCCGTAGCGGCGACCTTCTACCCGGCCGCGCTTGCCGACAAGCTCGCCGGCATGGATCTGTTCCCGCCGGGCGACGATGTCGGAGCGGAGTTCAATAGCTCCATCGGCACCACCTGTACGCTCGCGGTCGACTGGTACTACGGGCTGGATGCGAGTCCGGGCTTCGGCGAGGTCGACTTTGTGACGACGGTCCTGCACGAGCTGGGCCACGGCCTGGGCTTTGCCACGTTTGTCGACGACACCACGGGCGAGAAGTTTCTGGGCTTCGACGATGTGTTCATGCTGCAGCTCGAGGACCACAGCACGGGAGAGCTCTGGCCCGGCATGAGCGATGCGGAACGAGTGACCTCCAGCACCGATCCGGGTGATCTACACTGGGTGGGTGCGGAGGTGGTCGCAGCCAGTGGAAGCCTGAGCGACGGTGTGCACGCCAGCGGTCACGTGGAGATGTTCGCGCCGTCGACGCTCGATCCGGGCTCCTCCGTGAGCCACTTTAGCGACGACCTGGATCCCGACGGGCTGATGGAGCCCTTCGAGACGGGCGCCCTGCACGATGTGGGCCTGGCGCTCGAGCTCTTCGCCGACCTGGACTGGTGCATCTGTGGCAACGGCGTAGTGGAGCCGCCGGAGCTCTGTGACGACGGCAACAGCATCGACGATGATTTCTGCAGCAATGCTTGCCAGGGCCCGCCCGTGCCCATGCTTCCGGTCTGGGGACGGGTCGCCGGCGCTCTGCTGCTGCTCTCGACGGGGATCGTTCTGCTCGGGCAACATCCGCGTCGCGTCAGGCCCTAAAGGAAAACCCCGAGGAGTCTGCGGCCCGGCAAGCGGCCGCCCGCTCGATGACGGAGCGGGTCCTCGGGGTGCGGTGGCGCCTGGGCATCCAGGCGGCTCCACCCAAGCTTGGTGAAACGACCTAGATGGTCACCACCTCACACGTCACCGTCTGGAATTTTTTCACTAGAGCACCTCCTTTCGCTAAGGCGCATCGCCCCGCGCGGGACCCAGTTCCCGCTTCGGCGTCCACCCGCCCGTCGGCGGAAGCCGAACCGATCTAGCAGGGCCTCGTTAGGGCCCTCGACCGGGACTCGCCGCGGACGAGAGTATCGGGGTGAAGGGAGCTGAGCAAGCTGAAAGGGATGCCCCGAGAGAGGGCCCCTGGGCCTCGTGGTAAGCCCAGGAGCCCAGAGAAGCGAGAGGCACGCTTCTCTTCCCCGGGGCGAACGGGATAACTGGCGCTTCCCGTCCGCCTGGCTGTCATCGAAGACGTCGTAGTCTCGAAGAGATGGATCTCTGGATGGGCGTAGCTCCTTTTGGCAGCCGTTCGACCCGCCCGGCCTGGCCGGGGGAGGGCAACTGGCTTTGCGTCGCCGCGTTTCCGCGGGTTTGCCGTTTCGAGGAGCCGGCAAAACCGAAGCCTCGCCGGGTTCCTGACACCCCGTAGCCCCGAGAGAGGGATCACGGGTGTCAAGAAACGTATCGGCCGTGCATGCCTGGACTTGAGTGTTCATGGCCCTGGGTAGCCGTGTTAGGCTCCCGCGCCGGTGGTCCCTCTCCCTGGTAGCGCGATCCGGCTGGTACTGGTGCTCGGCCTGGCCGCCACCTGCGGCGGGCGCGACCAGCCTCCGGGGCAGATCGAGGGCGCACGCCGGCCCGAGGCGGCCCTGCTGGCCGCGACGGTGGCGCACGACGCCGCCCGCGATGGACTGTGGGCCCGCGTCCCGCGTACGGCCGAGGCTTCCCCCAAGCGCATCCTCTTCGGCGATCTGCACGTGCACACCACCTACTCGGTCGACGCGTTCGTATACGCCTTGCCGTTCTTCGGCGGGGAAGGTGCGCACCCGCCCGCCGACGCCTGTGATTTCGCACGCTACTGCGCCGCGCTCGACTTCTTCTCGCTGAACGACCACGCCGAAGGGCTTACGCCTGAGCGCTGGCAGGCGACCAAGGAGAGTCTGCGGCAGTGCAACGCCCTGGCGGGGGATCCCAACAACCCCGACCTGGTGGCCTTCGTGGGCTGGGAGTGGACTCAGGTGGGAACGACGCCCGAGACACACTACGGACACAAGAACGTGATCTTCCCGGGGCTCGCGGACAACGAGCTTCCGACGCGGCCCATCACATCGCTCCCGCCGGACATCATGCGTCGGGCCCCCAGCCCCTGGATGCTCCGAGCGCTCCAGCGCATCCGCATGCTCGGGCTGGGCGAGTACGCCGACTTCCTGTGGCTGGTCGAGCGGCTCGCGGCGCTTCCCAACTGCGCGCAGGGCGTGAACACCCGGGAGCTCCCCGTCGACTGTCGTGAGAACGCCTCCACCCCACGCGAGCTGTTCGAGAAGCTCGATCAGTGGGGGTTCGACACGCTGGTCATCCCGCACGGTCTGAGCTGGGGGATCCATGCCCCGCTGGGCGCCCGCATCGACAACCAGCTCACACGGGAGCAGCACGACCCCGAGAGGCAGGGCCTGATCGAGATCTTCTCGGGACACGGCAACAGCGAGGAGTACCGGCCGTGGCGCGGGTATCGGGTGGATGCAGACGGCCACAGGGTCTGCCCCGAGCCCACGCGCGAGTACCTTCCCTGTTGCTGGCGGGCCGGCGAGATCATGCGCGCACGCTGCGCGGACCTGCCTGCGGCCGAATGCGAGGCACGGGTCGAGCAGGCCAAGCGTCTGGCGCTGGAGGCCAATGTCGATCCCCATCTGGTCTTCCCCGATACGTATCCCGAGGACTGGCTCGACTGCGATCAGTGTCGTGATTGCTTCAAGCCCGCCTTTTCGCCTCGACCCCGCGAGTCGGCCCAATACAGCGTGGCGATCTCAAACTTCGACGAGCCCGGTCCCGATGGCACGCCCTTGCGTTTCCGCTGGGGCTTTATCTCCTCGAGCGACAATCATCGGGGCCGCCCGGGTACGGGCTACAAGCAGTACCAGCGCAAGCGCATGTCCGATGCCCGCGGCGTGCGTTCCCCCTTTCTGGATCGGCTGACTCGCGGGAGCATCATGGGCAAGCTGAAAGATCCACAGCGACCCCAGTCCGCCGAGCGCGGCCCCCGCAGCTTCCGCGGACTGCTCGATGTCGAGCGCGGCGCGAGCTTCCTCTACCCGGGAGGCCTGGTTGCGGTGCACGCGAGCGGGCGCAGTCGCTCGGCCATCTGGGGAGCGCTCAAGCGGCATGAGGTGTACGGCACGAGCGGCCCGCACATCCTGCTCTGGTTCGACCTGCTGAACGGCCCGACCGGAGCCCAGCCCATGGGCAGCCAGGCGGCGCTCGGGGAGGTGCCGCGCTTCGAGGTGCGCGCCGCCGGTGCCTTGGTGCAGCGGCCGGGCTGCCCTGACCAGAGCTTGCAGGGTCTCTCTCCGCAGCGGCTCGAGCGGCTGTGTCGAGGCGAGTGCTATCACCCGAGCGACGAGCGCCATCCGATTGCGGCGATCGAGGTCATCCGCATTCGGCCGCAGAGGGTCCGCGGTGAGAGCGTCGATGCGCTGATCGAGGATCCGTGGCGGCGTTTCGAGTGCGAGCCGGACCCCGCCGGCTGCGTGGTCCAGTTCGACGATCCGGACTACCCGGCCTCGGGGCGTGACACGCTCTACTACGTACGCGTGCTTCAGCAGGAGACGCTCGCCATCAATGCCGCCAACTACCGCACCGAGTTCGATGCGCAGGGCCAGCCCCTGCGCATCTCCCCCTGTCATGGGAACTACCGCACCCCCTTCGACGAGGACTGTCTCGCCCCGACCCAGGAGCGAGCCTGGTCCTCCCCCATCTACCTCAACCCGGTCCGCTAGTTGCTGGGACTTTTTCCAAGTGGTACTCGAGCGAATCTGGCTAAATCACTGAAAGAACGAGAGAATTGATCGAATCTTGATACGGGTGCAGGGGCATCTCGTTCCCGGTAAGCTCTGCCGCCATGAAGAAACTCGCACTCGTACTCGGCCTCCTCTGTCTCTCGTGCACGATCTCTCCCGTGGTGACCGAACCGTCGCTCAGTGGAGGGCGAGGAGACCACTACGACGCCTGCAGGCGAGCCTCGAAGGACTACTGTCGAGAGGTGCTGGCCACGGCCGCCGACGAGATGAAGAAGTGCGTTGCCAACTTCACCTACGAGTGTCTGACGAGCAGCGCTCCCTGAGAGCCTCCCTTGCTTGACAAGAGTCCGGGCCGGCAGGAGGCTCGGGACGTGCCCCCGTTCAGCTACGCCGGCGCGGTGCTGCCTGTACGAGAGGATCTCCCGGCGACCCACCGCCGGGCCTGGCGGCGACTGGCGGAGCCGGGTACGTGGTGGAGCGGCCGCCAGCGCGTGGCCATCGCGGCCGAGGTGCGTCGGGCCGCACGCTGCGGCTATTGTCGGGCGCGCAAGGTCGCTCTCTCGCCCGACGCGGTCGAGGGCACACACCAGAGCCTGGGCGCGCTGCCCGAGGCCGTGGTGGAGGTGATCCATCGCGTCGGGATTGATCCGGCCCGGCTC
>SMWZ01000040.1 GCA_004356455.1 Deltaproteobacteria bacterium | reverse complement strand
CGCCAAAACCCTGAATCCCTGCGCCGCCAAAACCCTGAACCCCTGCGCCGCCAAAACCCTGAACCCCTGCGCCGCCAAAACCCTGAACCCCTGTGCCGCCAAGACCCTGAACCCCTGCGCCGCCAAAACGCTGAACCCCTGTGCGGCCAAGACCCTGAACCCCTGCGCCGCCAAAACGCTGAACCCCTGTGCGGCCAAGACGCTGAACCCCTGCGCCGCCAAGACCCTGAACCCCTGCGCCGCCAAAACGCTGAACCCCTGCGCCGCCAAAACGCTGAACCCCTGTGCGGCCAAGACGCTCAATCCGTGCAAGGCCAAGACGCTCAACCCCTGCGCGGCCAAGAGACTGAACCCTTGTCAGGCGAAGGCGCTGAACCCCTGCGGAGGTAAGGCCGTAACGGGGCCCATGAATCCGTGCGGAGGAAACCCGTGTGGCGCCAAGACGCTGGATGCCTCGCGCTTCAGGCAGCCGGCCGGAGTCAGACTGGCGGGCGGGCGGAGGACAGCGCTCGTCGCTCAGGGCAAGGAGCTGTGGAACGACCGCTCGCTGGGCAAATCGGGCCTCGCCTGTGCCAGCTGCCACATCGACAACTACAGCCTGATGCAGCCGACCTTCGCCAAACCGTATCCGCACTATGTGGCCATGCCGCACCAGCAGGCCGGCGTGAAGCAGGTGAACACGGCCGAGATGGTGCAGTTCTGCATGCTCGTCCCGATGCTGGACGAGCCCCTCGACTGGAACTCCAAGGAGCTCGCCTCGCTGACCGCTTACGTGGAGAGCATCCAGTCAGGCTACCACTCCGTTGCCGGGGGAGCGGCCAATCCGTGCAACCCTTGCTCCATGAAACGGAACCCGTGCAACCCCTGCGGAGGACGCTAGGAGGGCCGCGCAGCGAGGCGCGGCCGAGTGAATGCGCGCACCCAGGCGCATACGAAGTCATGCGCCGTCCCGGCAGGCCGGCTTTGCCGGCCGATACCCGGGTAGTAGAGCTCAGCTCGCCGATACCGCGCTACCGGGGCGCCGACGAAGTCCGGCGCCCGCGCGCAGGCGAGCTCAGCTCGCCGATACCGCGCTAGTCAGACAGCGGTAGCCGGATCTCGGCCAGGATATAGGTCGAGTCCGAGATCCGCCGACGTGCTTCCTCGATCTGCGCGCGAGCGCTCGCATCCTCGAGGCTTTCCAGGAGCAGGTCGAAAACCGCCCGATAGTGGAAGTCGGGATCGACGCTGACCCGAGCCAGCAACGCCGTCGCGCCGGGCGCTCGCGCGAGCGAGTAGTCGAGCTTGACAGACTCCCCGGGCAGAACCCGCGTGTCGAAGATCTCGACCTGGGCCGCAAGGTCGACCTCGCGCCCAATGCTGGCCTCGAGCCGTGTCGCGTCAAGCTCCTTCCCGGCCGCACCGACCTGGTAGACGACGAGCTGGACGCGCGGCGTGACATAGGTGGGGAAGGCATGGCCCACGTCCCGGTTCCGCAGCACGAGCGCGGCCTCGAGTCTGCGCCCGCTGAGATCCGTGGGGATCAGGTCCACATCGATCGCCCTCCGCACCCACTCGGGATCGTGGATCCCGCGCCAGCGATGCGAACGGTCCGGCATGTGGCAATCCTGGCATTGCCTTCCGGCCGCCGCCTGCGGGCTGCGCTGCCACTCGACGAAAGTGTTCTCGAGCGGCTTGCCGTTGATACCTGGATCGTCGAAGAACTGGTGGCAGGGCGCGCAGAAGCGACTCTCCTGGAACTCGCCGCGTGGCTCGAACCCGCCGTGCGGAGGCGGCTCGAGCAAAGCCGGCAAAGCGGCGCGCCGCGGCGGTCCGAAGCGACGGTGATTGCGAACATGGCACGCTGCACACACGATCCCCTGCCCGCGCAGAGCGGGATCGAACGAAGCCTCGGGGCCGCCCAGCCGGTTGTAGGGCTGCTGTTCGCCCAAGGGAGCGTGACAGCGCTGGCAGGCCCGTACCTCGACCGGGTCGGCAAGCGCGCCCTCGATCAGCTGACCTGAGAACCCGGGCGAGTACGCCGCCGCGTGCAGGGAGGTTCTCCACGCCGCGTACTGCTCGGGATGACACGCTCCACATACGGCTGGATCGAGCGACCGGTCCAGCTCCGAGAAGCCGGCCGGCGGCTCCCCCTGGAGAGCCAGCGGCAGCTGCCAGTGAGCCTCCAGAAACGCTCCCAGCACGTGCAAGCGCTGTGGGGCCGAGGGCGCGGCCGCCGCTTCGGTCTCAGGCTCGACCCGTTGCCCACCGCACGCCGTCAACAGGAGCGCGATCGAGAGCCCGAGCCGCAAGCACACGTACACGCCGCACAGGATATCCGTCCGTGCGCAACCTTCCCGCGTGCAAATCTTGACTAACTTGTCCAGTTTTCTACGCTCTGGTTGCCTGCGCGCCGTCGCTGCCCGCAAGAGGAGCCGTCATGAGCCTGAGCCCCGAGCTTCGCGAACGTCTGTCTTCGTTGGTCCAGTCCAATCGGGTCTTCGTCTTCATGAAGGGCACGCGTGAGGCCCCCCAATGCGGCTTCTCGGCCACCGTGGTTCAGATCCTCGACAGCATCGTGCCCGACTACAGCACGCTCGACGTGCTCTCCGACCCGGAAGTCCGCTCGGGAATCAAGGAGTTCTCGGAGTGGCCCACGATTCCACAGCTCTACATTGATGGGGAGTTCGCCGGCGGCTGCGATATCGTGGGCGAGATGTATCAGAGTGGCGAGCTACATCAGGCGCTGGGCCTACCGCTGCCCGAAGCGATCACGCCCAAGATCACGATCACGGACGAGGCGGCGCAGGTCCTACGCGAGGCCATGCAGGGACGGGAGCAGCAGACGCTTCACCTCTCGATCGACGCGCTCTTTCGGAACTCGCTGAGCCTCGGGCCGCGAGAGGACGGCAAAGTCGAACTGGAGGCGAACGGAATCACGGTGGTACTGGATCGTGACAGCGGCGTGCGTGCGGACGGCGTGACCCTACACGTCGAGCAGACCGCTCAAGGACCGCGGCTGGCGCTCGAAAATCCCAATGCCCCAGCGTCCGAGTCGCGTCCCGAGACGCTCGGTTAAGGAGGCCGGCAGGTGGCGCTTCAGATCAGTCCGCCGCCGGGCGAGACCATCGAGGAGCTGCGTCAGACGATCCAGCGCGCGATTCCGGACTGCGAGGTGCAGATCAGCGGCGGTGGGGGGCACTTCGAGATCCGGGTGGTATCGGCCGCCTTCGAGGGCAAGAAGACGCTGGCCAAGCAGCGCATGGTCTACTCCGCGATCTCGCACCTGATGAGCGGAGACAATCCACCCGTGCATGCGATCGATCGGCTGGAGACCTCGGTGCCCTAGTGTCAGGATGGATTAACGCGGTCAACCGGGACCACTCATGAAATGGTTCTCCAGCATATCCGACGCACCGCATGCAAACGACGCTCTGGAGCAGGCCCTGGCACCCGTAATCGCGGGGTTGGCGGGGGCACAGCCCGACCTCGTCCTGCTCTTCGTGTCGGACCATCACCGTGCGGACCACGCGCGCGTCGCCGATGAGCTGAGGAAAAACTGGCCTCAGAGCCTGCTTCTGGGTTGTAGCGCGCACAGCGTCATCGGCGGCGGCCGTGAGCTGGAAGAATGTCCCGGCCTCTCACTCACTGCGGCGGTGCTGCCCGACGTCAGACTGCAGCCTTTTCATCTCTCGGCCCACGAAACGCCCGAGCCCAAAGCCGAGATCGGAAAACCGGGCGAGTGCCTACCAATCCCGCGTGAGCCACCGCCCCACTTCATCCTGCTGGCCGATCCCTTCAGCTGTGATGTCGAGAGCGTGATCAGCGCGCTCGACGTAAGCTATCCGGAGAGTACAAAGATCGGCGGCGTCGTGAGTGGTGGAACGCAGGCGGGAGAGAACATGCTCTACCTGGGGAGCGATACCTACGACTCGGGTTTGGTGGGGGTCGCGCTTTCCGGCAACGTCGAGATTGATACAATCATCGCCCAGGGATGCCGTCCCATCGGCAATCCAATGTTCGTCACACGCTGTCATGAGAACGTGCTCTACGAGCTGGACGGCCGACCGCCGCTCGAGGTCATGCAGGAGCTCTACGAGAGCTCCAGTCCCGAGGACCAGGCGCTCTTCCGCGGCTCGCTCTTTCTCGGCCTCGAGATGAAAGCCGGACAGGAGGAGTATCATCAGGGGGACTTTCTGATCCGCAACCTGGCGGGTGCCGATCAGGAGAACGGCGCCTTGCTGGTGGCGACCTCGCCTCGGATCACACAGGTGGTGCAGTTCCACCTGCGCGACGCGCACACCTCGGCGGAGGATCTGGAGACGCAGCTCACGCGTTACCAGAGCCGGACTCCGCACGCGCGGCCGGCCGCCGGCGGTCTGCTCTTCTCGTGCCTCGGCCGGGGCGCCTCTCTGTATGGTCAGGCCGACCACGACAGTCAGGCCTTTCGCAGCCATCTCGGCGACATCCCGCTCGCGGGCTTCTTCTGCAACGGCGAGATCGGTCCCATCCAGGAGCAAACCTTCCTACACGGCTACACCAGCGCTTACGGCCTCTTCCGCGCCAGAAAAACAGCTTAGACTTACAGGGATGGAAGCGCCCCGCTGGTTTGGTGAAGCCCTGGCGGCTCCCTACGAGAGCCGTCGCGCGGAGGTCGAGGGCTGCTCTATCCATTACCTACGCTGGGGCGATCCCGCGAAGCCGGGACTGATGCTGGTGCACGGAGGTGCGGCTCACGCACACTGGTGGAGCTTTCTCGCGCCGCAGCTGACCCATCAGTACCACGTCGTGGCGCTCGACATGAGCGGCCACGGCGAGAGCGGGTGGCGCGAGCGCTACCCGAGAGAGCTCTGGGCCGAGGAGATCATGGAGGTATGCGACCACGCGGGCTTCATCGGCCCGCCCGTGATCGTGGGTCATAGCCTGGGCGGCATGGTCACGATGGTCGCGGCGTCGCGCCACGGCGAGAAGCTCGCAGGGGCGATCATCGTCGATACGCCCGTGCGCAGACCCGATCCCGAGAGTGAGGAGGGCGCACGAGGTCGCATGTTCCGCAATCCCAAGACCTACCCCGACCTCGAGACGGCACTTCAGCACTTCTATCTGAGCCCGCCGCAGCCATGCGAGAACACCTACATCCTCGATCACGTCGCGCGTCACTCGCTGCACCAGGTCGAGAACGGCTGGACTTGGAAGTTCGATCCGCGCGTCTTTCTGCGCGTGAGCCTCACAACGACCTCCGAGTACCTCTCCAAGACCCGCTGTCGGGTTGCGGTCTTCAGGGGGGAGCTGAGCGGCCTGGTGCCGCCCGAGACGGGCGACTATATCTACGAGCTGCTCCAGCGAAACGCTCCGATCGTCGAGATCCCGCAGGCTCACCATCACCTGATCCTGGACCAACCGCTGGCCTTCATCGCAGCGTTGCGGGCCCTGCTCGCTGACTGGGAGCACTCCATCCCGCGCCGAGTGACCTCAATGCCATGAGGAGAACGGCCTGCGCGCTGCTGCTGCTCGGCCTCGGCTGCGGTGGGGAGGACCCGGATGCAGCCTTCGCCGGCCCGCCGCCAGTCACGGTCGAGGTGGTCACCGTCGAGCTGTCGGCCCTGCACGACTGGGTCGATTTCCTCGGACAGCTCGAGTCCGAGGCATCTGTGATCGTGAAGCCGGAGATCTCGGGCATCGTAGACACGATCGAGTTCGTGGAAGGCCATCCGGTCAAGCAAGGGGATCTGCTCGTACGCCTGCGCAACCAGGCGCAACTGGCCGCGCTGCGCGAGGCCGAGGCCAAGGCGAAGCTGGCCAAGAACAGCTACCAGCGCACGCGCCAGCTCGCCAAGCAGCATGTGGCGGCGGCGGTGGACCTCGAGCGTGCGTTGGCCGAGAACCAGGTCAGCAGGGCCGTGGTCGAGATCGCGCGCGTGGAGATGGACCGCACCGAGATCCGCGCCCCGTTCGACGGCGTGCTCGGTGCGCGCTTGGTCTCGCCCGGTGAGCGCGTGGACGAGGACACGGGCCTGGTACAGATCGACGCGATCGATCGGCTCCAGCTGGTATTCGCCATACCCGAGATCGGGGTGTCCATCGTGCGGGTCGGTATGCCCGTCACCGTCAGCGTCGCGCCCTACCCTGGGGAGAGCTTTGCCGGCGAGGTGTTCTTTGTCGCCCCAGCGCTGGATCCCCGCACGCGCCAGCTCGCCCTCAAAGCATGGATCGCCAATCCGGACCAGCGGCTCAAGCCCGGCTTCTTCGTCAATCTGAAAATTCAGATCGCCGAGCGCGAGAACGCGATCATGATCCCCGAGACCGCGATCGTCTACGACCAGGAGGGCCCCTTCGTGTGGCGCGTGCTGGATGGCGCCCTCGCCGAGCGAGCCTCGGTGGTGATCGGCCTGCGCCAGCCCGGGAGGGTCGAGATTACGTCCGGGCTGCACGCCGGGGAGCGGATCGTATCCGCAGGCACACATAAGGTGAGGCATGGTGCAAAGCTCGATTTCGAGCGAGGTCAGGCGTCCAGCGTTCCCTCGAATAAGGACGCCACGTGAGACTCTCGCAGATCTGCATCGACCGGCCCGTCCTCACCATCGTGATGTCCCTTGGGATCCTGCTCTTCGGAATCATCGCTGTGGACCGGCTGCCGAACCGCGAGCTTCCCGATGTCGACCCTCCCGTGGTCTCTGTGACCACCATCTTTCCCGGTGCCGCAGCCGAGGTCGTCGAGACATCCGTTACGCAGGTGCTCGAGGACCAGATCATTGCGATCGACGGGGTCAAGCACGTCACCTCGCTCAGCCGCGAGCAGGTCTCGTCGATCTCGGTCGAGTTCGAGCTCTATCGCGACGTCGACCTTGCAGCAAACGACGTGCGAGACCGTGTCGCCCGCGCGCGCAGGAACCTGCCGGATGACGTGGAGCAGCCGATCGT
Organism: Deltaproteobacteria bacterium; assembly: GCA_004356455.1. Taxonomy (GTDB): domain Bacteria; phylum Myxococcota_A; class UBA9160; order SZUA-336; family SZUA-336; genus SMWZ01. The sequence continues at coordinate 10,461 of SMWZ01000040.1, read as the reverse complement.
CGCGAAGCGCGACGCCGACGACCGCCCCGTGCTCTGGATCGCGCTCTCGGGAGCGAGCTACGATCAGATCCAGATCTCGACCATCGCTGATACGCAGATTCGGGATCGCCTCGCCAAGCTGCCCGGCGTCGCCAACGTCATTCTGGGCGGCGAGCGCCGCTACTCGATGCGGCTTTGGCTCGATAATCCGCGTCTAAGAGCGCACAACCTCACGGTCGCGGACGTAGCCGAGGCGCTACGGCGCGAGAATGTGGACATCCCCTCGGGTCGGATCGAGGGCGAGAGCCGCGAGTTCACGGTTCGCTCTCTGGGCGAGCTCCGTACCCCCGAGGCCTACGGCGACCTCATCATTGCAAACATCCAGGGGCAACCTATCCGCCTGCGCGACGTGGGTCGGGCGGAGGTGGGGCCCGAGGATGAGCGCAAGCTCGTACGCTTCAACGGCAACCCGGCCATCGGCCTGGGGATCGTTCGGCAATCCAAGGCCAACACACTCGATGTGATCCGGGCCGTCAAAGCCGAGCTCGACGCGATCGAGGATGATCTGCCCGCGGGCCTCGAACTCGTCACAGCCTTCGACTCTTCGATCTACATCCAGCGCGCAATCCGAGACGTGACCTTCACCATCTTCCAAGCCGTCGCACTGGTCGTATTCGTGATCTACCTTTTCTTGCGTACGTTCCGTGCGACCCTGCTACCCGCGGTAGCGATTCCGGTCTCGATCGTGGGAACCTTCGCCGTCCTTTACTTCCTGGACTTCTCGATCAACACGCTGACGCTGATGGGTCTGACGCTTGCCATCGGACTGGTAGTAGACGACGCGATCGTCGTACTGGAGAACATCACACGCTGGATCGAGCAGGGCGCCACGCGCATGGAGGCGGCGCGCGAGGGAATGAAGGAGATCTCGTTCGCCGTCGTGGCTGCAACCGTTTCGACGGTCGCCGTTTTTCTGCCCCTGACCTTCCTCACCGACACCACTGGTCGGCTCTTCCGCGAGTTCGCAGTCACGATCGCCAGTGCGGTCGCGATCTCGGGCTTCGTCGCCCTCACCCTCACTCCCATGCTGGCGTCGCGCGTCTTGCGCACTCAAGTGGAGGAGCACGGCTTCAAACGCATGCTCGCTCTCGGGTTCGAGCGGATGGCTCGGGGCTACGGGCGAGCGCTGGATCTGACCCTTCATCGACCCGGCGTCGTCTTACTGATCGGGGCGGCTTGGGTCGGGTTGGGCTTCTTGCTGCTCGAGCACATCGACCGTGAATTCATCCCCACCGCTGATCGCGGCAGTATCATCACCTTTACACGCGCGCCGGAGGGCAGCACCATCGAGTACACCGCGCGCTACCATCACGAGGTGGATGAGATCGTGCTCTCTATCCCCGAGGTGGACAAGAGCTTCTCGGTGGTCGCGCTCGGACTCGGGACGCCCGGGGTGGTGAACGAGGGCGCTCTCTTCACATCGCTCAAGCTTTGGGAAGACCGCGAGCGCAGCCAGCAGGAGATCATCGAGTCGCTGCGCCCGAAGCTCGCCCGGGTCACGGGCGTACAGGCCTTTCCGGCTAGCCCGGCCCCCCTAGGCCAGCGCACGTCGGGCTCTCCCGTCTCGCTCATCGTTCAGGGGCCCAACATCGCAAACCTGGCGCGCTATGCGGACGAGATCGCACGTCGTGCGCGCGAGATCCCGGGTCTGGTCAATGTGCGCACAGACCTGATCATGAACAAGCCTCAGCTCGAGGTTCGCATCGATCGCGACCGAGCCAGCGACCTCGGCGTTACGGCGCGTGACCTGGCGACGACGCTCCAGATCCTGCTGGGAGGCCTCGACCTCTCCACCTTCAAGCTACGCGGCGAGACCTACAAGGTGATCGTTCAGCTCGAGCGCTCGCGGCGCTCGACCCCGCGCGACGTGTCCGGCTTGTACGTGAGGGGGCGTGAGGGCCGACCCATCCCCCTGATCTCGGTGGTCGACGTGCGGGAGACGATCGCGCCGCGCGGCTTGCCCCACTTCGACCGTCTGCGCTCGGCCAACGTGACGGCCAGCCTGGTGGATGGGGCTCCGCTCGGGAACGCACTCGAGCAGATTCGCCGCGTGAGCCAAGAGGTGCTTCCCGAGGGCAAGGGCTACCGGAGCACCTTCTCGGGTCAGTCGGAGCAGTTCTACGAGTCGGAGAGCGCCCTCCTCTTCGCCTACGTGCTAGCGCTGATCGTCGTCTACCTGGTGCTCGCGGCCCAGTTCGAGAGCTTCCTCCACCCCATCACGATCATGGTCGCGGTCGCCCTCTCTTTCGCCGGCGCGCTGGTCACACTCGAACTCAGCGGCGCCACTCTCAACCTCTTCAGCCAGATCGGGCTCGTGATGCTGGTCGGGTTGGTCACCAAGAACTCGATCCTGATCGTCGAGTTCGCAAACCAGCTCCGGGCGCGAGGCCGCGACGTGGGGGACGCAATCCGCGAAGCCGCACGCATCCGCTTCAGACCCATCCTCATGACGGCGCTGTCCACGGCCGTGGGGATCCTGCCGATCGCGCTCGGACGCGGCGCGGGCGGTGAGGCCCGCGCCCCACTCGGAATCGCCGTGGTGGGCGGCGTACTCTTCGCCACCCTGCTCACCTTCTTCGTCGTGCCAGCGACGTATCTCGCTTTGAACCGCGCTCAGGTCCGCGCCGCGGCCTGGCTAGGCCGCGTGCCTGTGAGAGCTGTAACGCGCTGAGGGCCGGGGCCTAGGAGCCATTTCCAAGACTTAGCCGTACTAGTCCTCGTCTATCGAGGCCGGCGTGCCCGAGGGCACGTAGTTGAAGCTGACGGAGCGCAGCACCTGGCCGGAGGCGTCCACCACGGAGACCGTCCACTCGCCGATCCATCCCTTGAAGAGCCGCTTGCTCGAATGGGTGCGCCAACGTGACCCACCAATCTCCAGGGGCACCTCGGCCATAATCTCGCCGTTGTACTCCCAGCGGTGGGTGATCGTTCCACCCGCCAGGTTCGCGATCTCGGTGAAGAAGAAGATCAGGTCCTGCTCGTTGGTGACCGTATCCACCGAGTCGACAGGCTCGCGATCCACGATGTTGGTCGTGACGCTCGCGCGCACCACGTTCTCAGCGCTGGTACCCTCGTCCAACGCGGCCTCCACCGCCACCGGAGCCTGATCCTCAGCCGCGACCTCGGGCTGGGCTTCTACCGGTACGGGCCCGAAGATCTCGACCTGCGCGGGCCCCGCTATCTCGTCGGAGGCGTTCTCACTCGTATCGGCGGCATAGGCCACTCCCATGACCAGAAAACCCAGTAAGGCAAGTGTCGCCACTCTTGCGTTCAGCATCGCGCGTCCTCCCTCTCCCCCCCTCGGGGATTCCGTGCTGCGAGTTTACCGCTCCCCTGCCGGGTTTGCAGCGCGTAAGAAGCCTCAAGCCTGACGGGGAGTTAGCCGGTTACCGGCCGGTCCGGCCGGAACTTAAAACTCGCGTGTCTCGCCGATGCGTAGCAGCCAGGCGTCCCGCCCAAGGGAGGTCCCTTTCGCGGCCGCACGGAAGCGTGCGGGCGGCTCGGCGAGGGGCTCGTCGGAGAGGTCGAAGGTTCCGTAGTGGATGCCGAGGACGCGGCGCGCGCGCAGCTCGAGAGCCGCCTGTACGGCCTGCTCCGGGTCCAGGTGGAAGGGACGCATCATGGCCTGCGGCTCGTAGGCGCCGATCGGCAGGGCGGCCAGGTCGAAGGGACCCAGTGCGCCACCGATACGTTTGAAACCCTCGAAGTAGCCACTATCGCCGCCGAAATAGAAGCGCCGCTCGGAGCCCGTCACCGCCCAAGAGGCCCAGAGCGCGCGCTGGAAGTCGCGCAGCCCGCGACGGCTCCAGTGCTGGGCCGGCAGGCAGTGGATCGTGACGCGCCCGATCGCGATCTGCTGACCCCAATCGAGCTCTTCCACCGCGTCGATCCCGTCGTCGCGCAGCGTCTCGGCGTTGCCAAGCGGAACCAGAAAGCGCGTCTCGGAGCTGCGTTCCGCTAGCTCCTTCAGGGTACCCAGGTCCATGTGATCGAAGTGGTTATGTGAGACCAGCACGAAATCGACGGGCGGCAGTGCGTCCATGGCCAGGCCTGGCTCGACGAAACGTCGTGGACCCAAGAAGCTCACGGGGCTCGCCGTGTCCGACCAGATGGGGTCGGTGAGGAAGGTCACTCCCCCCATCTGGACCAGCAGCGTGGCGTGCCCGATCCAGGTCACGGTGGGAACGCTGTGTGCCGCGTTCTCACGCAGAGACGCGCCGTCATTGGGTACGCGCTCGGGGGCGCCGGGGCGCTCGTAGACCGCGCCCGCCGCGCGACGCAGAAAGAAGGGGACGGTGACGTCCAGACCCGCCTGGCGCAGTACGCCGGCCTCGTTGAGGAAGCGTCCGTCGGCATCCCGCCGCGCGGGGCCCAGGCCTGGACTCATCATGCCCGCGGAGGCGGCAACGGCGAGTGCAAGCACACCGACGGCACAGAGAGCCGCTCGAGAGAAGCTGAGGGACACAGCGTGCAGCCTAACCTATCCCAGCTGCATCGACCCAGCATCACAGCCGGGCAGAAGCGGACATTCCGGGCAACGCGGGTCGCGCGCGCGGCACAGCTGCCGCCCGTGGTTCACCAGCAGGACATGAAGCTCGTACATCCGTTCCGCGGGCACGCGCGCGGCCAGGTGCTCGTAGGTCGCCTCGGCGGAGGCCCGGGCAGGGACCCAGCCCAGGCGCCGGGCCACGCGGTGGACATGCGTGTCCACGGGGAAATCGGGTCGGCCCAGTCCGAAGAGAAGTACGCACGCCACCGTCTTCGGTCCCACGCCCGGGAGCCGCGACAGCTCCCGCTTGATGCGCTGCGCCGACATGCGTTTCAGGTGCTCGAGCGAGGTTTCACCCCGCTCCGCGTGGACCTCTTTCAGGATCGCACGAATGCGCGCGGCCTTCACGTTGGCGAGGCCACCGCTGCGGATGCTGCTGCGGATCGTAGCCAGGGAAGCGCGACGCGCCGCGTCCCAGTCTGGAAAGCGCGCCTTGAGCGAGGCGAAGGCTCGCGACGAGTTGACGTCGCTCGTGTGCTGGGACAGCACGGTCCCGATTAACGCATCGAGGATCTCTTGCTTCTCGCGCGGGGCTGGGCGAGGACCGTAGAGCCGTCGCAGACGGCGGTGCACCCGCCCGATCTCGCGGCGCCCAGGCCGCTCCGCGTCCACGGACATGGGGCTCAGCCGTGCCGCGCCTCGAACTCACGCATCAGCTGCGCGAGCGCCTCGCACCCCTTTTCCGGGAAGGCATTGTAGATGCTCGCCCGCATCCCGCCCACGGAGCGATGCCCCTTCAGTCCCACGAGCCCTTGCTTCTCGGCCTCGGCAATAAAAAGCGATTCGAGCTCCTCGCTGCGTGCGCGGAAGGTCACGTTCATCTGGGATCGGCTGTCCGCCCGCACCGTGCCCTTGAACTGAGACGACGCGTCGAGCACGTCGTAGATTATCTTTGCTTTGGCTCTATTGCGTCGCCCGATCTCCGCCAATCCGCCGTTCGCGAGGATCCACTTAAAGACGCGTCCCATAATGTAAATCGCGAAAACGTTCGGCGTGTTGTAGCGCGAGTCCTGATCGGCGTGCTCTCTGTAGCGCAGCATGGCCGGGAGCTCGCGAACCGCCGGGCGGCTCAAGAGATCCTCGCGGATAATCACGAGCGTCACGCCTGCAGGGCCGAGGTTCTTCTGAGCGCCGGCATAGATCAGTCCATATTTCTGAACGTCGATCGGTCGTGAGAAGATGTCGCTGGAAGCGTCGCAAGCCAGCCATGCACCGTCCAGGACCCTGGGCTCGGTCGCGAACTGAGTTCCGGCAATCGTGTTGTTGGAGGTCAGGTGCACGTAGGCGGGCGCGTCCGAGCAGACGGTCTGCTCCCCGGTCGGAATGTACGAGAAGTTCGCATCTTCCGAGGAGGCAGCCACGTGCACACGCCCGTAGCGTTCGGCCTCCTGGATCGCCTTCTTCGACCAACTCCCCGTATGCAGGTAGTCGGCGGTGCCGTCTTTCGGCAGAAAGTTGGCAGGCAGCATGAAGAACTGGGTAGACGCGCCGCCGTGCAAGAACAGCACGTAATACTCCGAGGGTATTGCGGCGAGTTTGCGGCAATCAGCCTTGGCCTCGGCAAACACGCTGTCGACCAGCTTCCCCCGGTGGCTGTGCTCCAGGACGCCGATCCCGCTCCCGCCGATATTCCAGAGGTCCTCGCGCGCCTGCTCGAGGACCTCCTCCGGAAGCACAGCCGGCCCCGGGGAGAAGTTGTAAACACGCTCGGACATCTGACTCTTCCTCACCCCGTGTGGGATCCGGAAGCTACCGCAAGCGACCTCGAGCGTCTCTCCGACCCGCCCGTTGGGAAACGCGTCAGGCCTGGTCGATCTCCTCGGAGTCATTCACCCGGTGCTGTCCCCACGTCTCTGCGTCCGTGGCACAAGGAGCTTCGATTGCCGGAGGAAACTCGGAGAACGGGAACGGCAGCGCAGATTCGTTGTAGGTGAGGTAACGCCCAATGCGATAGAAGTAGGCGATGATGCGGTTTCCGAACTCGCGCAAGCGCTCGGGTGGGAGCTGACCCGTGACCAGGGTGTAGAGCAGGTTGAAGACAATCAATATGCCCAGCACCGCCTCCAGCACGCCTGCGATCAGCCAAAAGAGCAGGCTGTAGAGGGTACGGAGTCCGGTATCCGTGCGTTCGATCTCGGTTCTCTCGGTCTGCATCGTTTACCTCCTGCGCGTCGGATGTGCAGTCCCCATGCCAGCCGTATGGCTCGGAGCGCGCCGCCGGGCACGTTTGGGGTGCCGCGTCTGAGCTTCACTGTCGCTTCGCTGCTGCACCCCTGGCTCCAGGCGGAACCTGCAGAGTCTACCCGTTGCCACCCGGGGCGCGTACGGGAGGGGTCGACGGCAGGGGCGACGAGATCCCAGCGCTGCCCAGAGACCCAACGTCAAGAATCTGACTGAGCGCCCGCGTCCGGGGTGTGTCCTTGCCACCTCGGTCATCCTTGCCGGGCGCTCCTTTTTCCTGATTTTCGGGCCACTTACGCGCAGGGCCGAGCCCTCGGCTCGGCTCCGCGCTGGCGTCTACGGCCCGCCGGACAGGCGGCACCCGCCTTGCACAACCCAGCCAGCGAGAGGTCGGACTACATCCACCAGCTACTCCGGAGGGGGCATGGAAACAGCGCTACGCGAGGCACGCAACTCGAACGGCTCGATTCCCGTACCGCTCAAGCAGCAGATCGTCCTCGAGCACACACCCTTGATCCGCTACATCGTGAATCGGATCGCCGCCCGGCTGCCGGCGCACGTTGATCTCGAGGATCTTCACAACACGGGCGTGATCGGGCTGATGGACGCGATCGACAAGTTCGATCCGAACCGCGATTGCAAGTTCAAGACCTACGCCGAGTTCCGAGTGAACGGAGCCATCCTGGACCAGCTGCGCTCGCTGGACTGGGTTCCGCGCTCGGTGCGCCAAAAGGGGCGTAAGCTCGAGAAGGCATATGAAGAGATCGAGCACAGACTCGGGCGGGCCGCCACGGAAGACGAAGTCGCAGCGTCGCTGGGAATCGAATTGGATGAGCTGCATTCACTCGCGTACCAGGCGACCGGTGTATCCGTGGTGCGTATGGATCACGTTCGCAGCGGCGATGACTCGGAGTCCGCGTTACCCGGCGACATTTTCGAGGACGCGAGCAGCCAGAACCCGTTTGACTGGGTCGAGGCGCGGCAGGACGGCGAGGCGCTATCGCGGTGTATTGCGCAGCTTCCGGAGCGGGAGAAGCTGGTAATCACGCTTTACTACTACGAAGACCTCAGCATGAAGGAGATCGGGGGCATCCTGGGGATTACCGAGTCCCGCGTGTGCCAGATCCACTCCAAGTCCGTGGTCCACCTCCGCCTCCGGCTCAGCGGGAGGTCACTTGCCATCCGCGCGAGCGAGCTACAATTCCCGCGCAGCCCAGAAGCCCACTGAGGAACGCCCGAACGAAGCTCCCCGCATGACAGGCCCCCCACCCTATCCAGCAAGACATGCATGCTCACCGGCGCCAGCTTCGGCCTGGGTCTTGCCACGGCCAGAGCGCTGGCAGAGATGGGCAGGCACACGGTGCTGGTCTGCCGCGATCGCGGGTGAGGCGAGGCCGCGCTGGGCGGGATCGTAGAGACCACCGGGAACCGCAACGTAGAGCTGATGCTCGCGGACCTCTCTTCGCAGGACGCGATTCGCGGTCTGGCGGACCGGTTCTGGCCCAAGAGCGCCCGCTGTATCTATGGGAGGTCAGTCAGCGCATGACGGGTTTGAGCCAGCGGCGCTAAGCCCGAGGCTCGACTCGGAAGAACCACAGCTCGGGACGCTGCGACGAGTGGGCTCGCTGCAGGCGTTTGTACTTACGACCCAGCGCTCCCAAGAGCTCCTTGAACTCGAGCGTATCGCTCACCCGCACGGCTCGCCGTTCGTAGATCTGGCCCCCGATGCGCAGCCGAATCCGCGGGTCGTCGAGCACGTAGCGCGGCCAGCGCTTCTCTCTTGGGTTACGTGATGGGATGTAGAGCTGTCCGGCGTGCGTAAAACAGACGGTCGTGATGGAGTGCGGGAAGCTCGGACGTGTTTCGACCTCGATCGTCTGATACTCCTCGGTGAAGGACCAGTCAGTGACGGGATCGGTGACCACTTCGCCCCGCAGGGGGCCTCCCGGGAAGCGGCCGATCGGGCCGCACGCCGCCAGCGCTGGCAATACGAAGAGGAGAATGAGCTTGCTCATGCAGTCCCTCCGCGACGGCATGCTAGCACGCGAGCTACTGGAGATGGCGATGCGGATGAGCTAATCGGTGAGCTGATGATGATGCGGCTGGCGATCGATTTCGAGAATCCCGCAGATGCCTGGTGGGAGAACGGCGGGCGAGACCTCTGGGAAACCATCGCCGAGGGCTTCGACACCAGCGACGTGCTGCTCGAAGGGTCCATTGCCCGGTCCTGGCTCGAGGAAGCCGAACGGATCCCGGGCTGGAGCGACGGACCCCAGTACGCACCGCACCCCATCATCCTGAAAGAGGTCGACCAGGACGAGATCCTCTAGCCGGCTCTATTTCGTGCCGCGGCGGCGCGCGGCGAATAGCCGACGGCGTATACCGGGATGGGCCAGCGGTAGCAGCGCCACCACAACCAGGATCGTGGTCGCGAGATAGAACTCCCCCGAGCCGGCCTCGAGCAAGGTGGAGCCGAAGAATGAGTAGATGAAGGCACGCGTGGGTCCCCCGAGCAGCACGGCCATGAGGAAGCCCAGCAGGGGGACGGTCGCGAAGCCCGCCGCCCAGTGAAAGACGGTCATGGGCCCCATCGGATGCGCGGTCACCAGGCCCACGAGCAGCGGGCCTACCCGTTCGAGGCTCTGCCCATGCCGCTCGAGCCGGGCCTGCATGCGCGGACGAACCCAGTCGCGACCAATCCCACGGGCCAGGCCGTAACCCATCGCGGCGGAGAGCAACACACCCAACCCACCGAGTACGGTGCCGAGGAACGCACCAAATACGAGCCCGCCCGCCGAGAGCACAACCCACGAAGGCAAGAGCAGGAAGATACGGAAGGTGACCAGGCCTACGAACAGGGCGGGCGCATGCCACCCGAGCGACGACACCCAGGTCTGGATCGACTCCGCGGAGACCTCGATACCGGCCTCCTGGCGGGCGGCTCGCCCGAGCACGACCGCCCCGACGACCAAGGCGAGCAGAACGAAGGGGAGAATCCGACGCACGTTCTATTCTCGTCCCCCCGCCGCAGCGCGCGAGAGTCTCCAGGTACCCGCTGCCCGGCTCGCGATAAGGAGAAACACGAAGTAGCGTCCGATCAAGCGCTCCATGGTCAGCTCCTGAGGGGTCTTCTATCCTAGCTAGTTCGGCATGATAAGCTGCGCCCGAAAGCTGAGCCAACCGGAGGACGCCCACCTTGACATCTGATGGGTCACTCCAGGGTGTGCTCCTGGTGAACCTGGGCACGGTGAACTCGCCTCGCGTGCGTGATGTCAGACGCTACCTGCGGGAGTTCCTGAGCGATCCCCGTGTGCTTGATATCTCGCGCGCCGCACGCTGGGCACTCGTCCACGGCATCATCCTGCCCTTCCGATCCCGAACGACCGCCGCTGCCTACGCCAAGATCTGGTCGACGGCAGGATCCCCTCTTCTCGTACACAGCCTGGCGCAGCGCGACGGCGTTGCGAAGCAGCTCGGGCCCGGCTTCATGGTGGAGCTCGGCATGCGCTACGGCGCGCCCTCGATCGCGGATGCGTTGCAGTGTCTGCTGCAGGCAAGGACCGAGCGGATTACCGTCGTCCCGCTTTTTCCGCAGTTCGCCGCATCCTCGACGGGATCCGCGCTGGCCCGAGTCTTCCAGCTGGCCGCCCGGACCTGGAACGCTCCGCAGCTGAGGACTCTAGGTCCCTTTT